>CAZGLO010000013.1:0-61860 GCA_964526735.1 uncultured Chloroflexaceae bacterium
GTGCTCTACGATGAATTGTGCCGCCGCGGGTTGTTGGGCGAGGCGGGGTGATGAGAATGCGTTAGATCGTCTCAATCACCTCATTTGAGTCAGTTTCTTCGTAGTATTCAGATGGCTCCCAAATCACTTCGGAGTCGTCGCGGTGCGAGGAGACAGCCCGCAACGTCAGCATGGTGATTTCCGGGCGGCAGTTGTAGCGAATGTGTGGCCGTCCGGCCCCCAACCCACGATTGGTATATTGATACATGCCATTGACTTGGTAGCATCCGGCGGGGTATTTGCGGCCATTCTTTGGCAGGAAGGGCGCACCCAAGAAGGGCAGCGAGACCTGTCCGCCGTGCGAGTGGCCAGAAAGCTGCAGGTCAAACCGCTGCGTTGAGCCGCTCACGTCAGCGAAGTCTGGCGCGTGGCAGAGGAGGATCGCCGCGCCGCGGTTGGGGAGCTTCTGCAGGACGAGGTCGAGGCGGTCTTGCCCTTTGGTGACATCATCCACGCCCGCGATGTGGAGCATAGCGTCGTCGCGGTGGAGAGTATAGACATCATTGCTCACATCAACCACATTGCTCTCTTGCAGCGCCCACCGCACGATATTGGGGTCGCTCCAGGGGAGGTGGTCGTGATTGCCAAGCACCGCGAACGTCGCATCTTTGGGGGTAAGCTGCCGTAGGGCAATGACGAGTTCATCCGCATAGCGCTCTGCCTTGACGGTCACGAAGTCGCCCGTAATCACCACGGCATCGGGCTGCTCCTGATTGATAAGCCACACCGCCTCCAGCAGCCGCTCAGCCGTCATCTCGGTATCCATGTGGATATCGCTGATGTGGGCGATGCGGTAGCCGTGGAAGGCAGGCGACATATGCGGCAGCGTGAGCCGGATAGGGCGTATTTCGATGTCGGTTGAGGGTTCTGCCCCCGCGTTGCGCATTGAGAAGTCGTCCATCATATCGCGGGTGGTCTCTACTGTCTGGGAGAGGGCTTGTTGCAACAATGATGGGCGTGGCTCTTCATCTTTGATGATGCGCGACCCGACAAACACATCGTTCCCCGGCTTTTCCTCTGGATCAGGGGCCATCATCTCTTGCACCTTGCTGCGAGTGGTGTCAAGTGCATGGGTCATGTTCTCTTGCGCCGATGAGATGCGGTCGCGGGCAAAGGTGAGCGTTTCCTCAAACCGCGCACGCGCTGGAGCCAATGATGGCAAGGGGGCGCGGCGGGGCTGAAAGGTGCTTGTGCTCTTGATACGCTGTTCGGCATCGATCTCTTTCTCGTGATCATCAGCCAAAATGTCTTCCAAATCGGGGTCTTCAAGGTTGGACATCTCTTGCACAAAAGAGCGTGCTTGTGAGATCATCGTCTGTAGTGGCCCTCGTTGCGACGACTGGGGTTTGGCAAAGGGATCATCGGGAACATCGGGATCATTAGGAGCGTTGGGGTCTCCAGCATCGATGGGGATATTGATGGGCCGGTCGTGATCGTTGAGAGGAGGGGCGGGGCGGTGTTCATCTTGGTCAGGGTCTTCAAGCGTATTCAGTTCTTGCAGCATCGAACGTGTTGTCCCAAGTGCTTGGGAAAGAGCCTTTTTCAATGAGGCACGGAGAGGCATAAACAACCCCCTTCCAAAATCAAGACGGTTCAGAACCGTAGCGAATATCGTGGTCTGTTTTCTTTTTTCCTCTTGCTCTACGACCGCAGGTGGATATGATGGCGAAGCGTGTGCGATAGGGCAATATCATAGCAGAGAACCCCCCTATTCGCAACCTCTATCCATCCCTCGTCCATCCCTCATCCACCCCTTTCCACTCGCCCCCGCTGTATTCCCACACGCTTGCCACATAACTACCCAATGAGGATCTTCTCTTCGGGGTATTCGACCAACTGCGTGCGTTGTTGCTGTGCGAGTGCAACAACGATGGTCAACGCCCCAAGCCGTCCCCAGAACATCGCCACAATGATGACCAGCTGGCCAAAGTGGTTGAGTTCGTGGGTGAAGGAGAGTGTGAGACCACAGGTCGCAAATGCAGACACTACTTCAAAGAGTGCTTTATGTACATCCACATCGTGGGTCATCAATATGAGCCATGTCGCGGTCACCACGAAGACGAGAGAGATGGTCAACACGGCGGCGGCCTTCCGCACCATCATTGACCCAATGCTGCGCTTGCCCACTTGGACAGCAGGCATCCCGCGGGCATAGCTCCAAATTGAGATCATCAGGATGGCAAAGGTGCCGGTGGTAATCCCCCCGCCCATCGACGCGGGTGCCGCGCCAATAAACATCAGGATGATGAGCATCAGTTGGCTGGCGGGCGAGATGGCATCAAATGGCTGAATACCGGCAAATCCGGCTGTCCGCGCCGACACCGACTGGAAAAAACAGACGAACAATTGGCGATGCCACGACTCATCTGCCAATGTCGCGCCGGTTTGCCGCTCTGCGAGGAACATCGTAATACCGCCCACCACGGTAAGCGATATCACCACGATGAGTGTGAGGCGGGTGTGGAGCGACAGCCGAAAGTCCTGCGGCAGCACGATGATATTAGCAAGCACGGGGATACCCAAACCGCCCGTGAAGATCAGCCCGCCCATAATCATCAGGGAGATGTCGTCGTTGGGGATGCCCATAGGGTATTGCTCTGGCAGCGCGCCAAAGAGATCAAATCCGGCATTGCAGAAGGAAGAAACCGCGTGGAAAATCGCAAAGAAGAACGCTCTGCCATTGCCCAATGCCGCCCGCCAATGCAGCCATAACAACACCGCCCCGATAGCCTCAATCGTCAGCACGGTAAAGAGCACGCGGCGGGTCAGATCGAGGATTGCGCCGGGCATCACCAGGCCAAGCGAGTCGCAAAGGGCCAGGCGGTCAACCAAGGCGATTTTGCGGCCCAAAAGCCGAAACATAATGACAGCAACCACCATAAACCCCACCCCACCGACCTGGATGAGCACCAAGAGGATCGTTTGCCCAAGCCAAGAAAGCTCAACGCCAGGGGTGATGATAGAGAGGCCGGTCACGCTGAGCGCCGACGTGGTCGTAAATAGCGCTTCGGTGATGGAGAGCCGATCCGGTGCGCCCATCCCCGGCAGGAGGAGGATGAGTGTCCCGATGGCAATCATCAAGGCAAGCCCCCCGACAATGCGCAATGCTGGGGCGGCATGATGGTGTCTCTGAAACCGATGTCCACGTCTGATCTGCTTCCAGAAGATCCGTGCACGCCGGTAAAATCTGAACTTCATGTTCTTGTGGTGACTACGGGCTATATGTGTATCGGGTTCGTCAGGTTAGTTCGTGTAGACGGGAAATTTCGGTATCGCTTCCAATGACGACCAACACATCGTCGTTGTGGAACATATAGTCGGGCTTGGGAGAGACCGTCAACGTCCGCCCACGCTTGACCAACAACACCGTCACGCCAAACTTATTGCGCAGGTCAGTCTCTACCAGCGTGCTGCCCACCAACGACCGCGGGACATGCAGCTCAGTGAGGCTATAACCCGGCTCAAGCTCAAGCTGATCGAGCACGCCCGGCCCACTGAGCACATGCGCCAACCGGCGGCCAGCGTCGTGCTCTGGCAAGACGACGTGGTCGGCCCCAACCCGCAGCAAGATCGTCCGTTGGCGTTGGGTGGTTGCTTTGCAGACCACATAGCGCACCCCGATGGTCTTAAGTGCGACGGTTGTCATCAGGTTGCACTCAAAATTGCTCCCAATCGCCACCACGACGGTGTCAAACGACACAATATCTACTTCGCGTAGGGCATCCTCATCAGTGGAGTCGAGTGTCACGACATGGGTGACTTGGTCGGCGAGGCGCTGAACGATTTCATTGTCGCGGTCGATACCTAAAACCGAAAATCCGCGCTCTACCAATGTCATGGCGAGGCTTATTCCAAAGCGCCCTAGCCCAATCACGGCAAATTCTTGCTTTTTCCTTTGGGGACTCACGATACACCTCGTGGTAGTTGTGGCATGTTTCGGGGGAATCCCCCACGACGTACAGCATGACGTACAGTCCGTACAATCGTCGTGACCGTGCACTGACTATAGTACCATAAGCTCCCAAAAAAGGAAGTTTGGCATAGTAGGCGAGGCCATGTTGTGGTAGCATGCGTACACGCACGCCGACCGCGTGATACCAACATCATCGAACCTACATGCTGAGAGTAACACACAAGTAGCGAAGGCACATACTATATGCAATCAATTCCGTGTAACAATCCTCTCCGCGATGGAATGAACGTCGAGCGCACCCCCGAACCATGTACCATGGTCATCTTTGGGGCAAGTGGTGATCTCACCAGACGCAAGCTGATGCCCGCCCTCTACCACCTCACCCGCCAGCGTCTGCTGCCATCTGGGTTTCGGGTGATTGGCTTTGCCCGCCGCGATTGGAGCGATACCTACTTTTGCCAGCAGATGTTTGAAAGCGTCAACCAAAATTTGCATGCCGGTGGGGCCGACCCGGCAATGTGGCAGAGTTTTTCGCAAGGTATTCAATTTGAGGGCGGTGATTATTCCGAAGAAGAAGGATACGACCGACTCGCACGCTGTCTCGAAGATATAGATGACGAACGTGGTACCAAAGGCAACCGTGTCTTTTATCTCGCCACCCCGCCCAGCGCCTACCCCTCTATCATCAGTCGGCTTGGCTCCCATGGCCTTGCGCAGTCGGAACGAGGCGGCTGGACGCGGGTGATTGTCGAAAAGCCCTTTGGCCACGACCTGGAAAGCGCCCAAAAGCTCAACCAGCAACTGCTCTCGGTCTTCCGCGAAGACCAAATCTATCGCATTGACCACTATCTTGGCAAGGAAACCGTCCAAAACATCTTGGTGTTCCGCTTTGGCAACGGTATTTTTGAGCCTATCTGGAACCGGCGGCACATTGACCACGTCCAGATCACGGTCGCTGAGAACATTGGTGTTGGCACGCGCGGTGGTTATTATGACCATAGTGGGGCATTGCGCGATATGGTGCAAAACCATATGATGCAATTGCTTGCGCTGGTGGCGATGGAGCCGCCCGTCGCCTACGATGCCAATGCGGTGCGCGATGAAAAGGTCAAGGTCTTCCGCGCCATCCGCCCCATCCCCCCGGATCTTGTCCCCACGATGACCGCTCGTGGCCAATATGGGGCAGGGAATATTGCGGGTGAAGCAATTGAAGGCTATCGCGAGGTGGAGGGGGTTGACCCCAACTCGCGCACAGAAACCTATGTCGCACTCAAGCTGATGGTTGAGAACTGGCGGTGGGCGGGGGTACCGTTCTACCTCCGCACTGGCAAGGCGTTGCCCAAGCGCGTGAGCGAGATTGCCATCTATTTCCGGTCTGTCCCGCACATGCTGTTTGACAAAACCCCAACAACGCACATTGACCCCAACGTGCTCGTGATGAGAATACAGCCCGATGAAGGCATTACGCTTAGATTTAACTCCAAAGTCCCCGGCCAAACAGTGCAAATCCGCCCCGTAACGATGGATTTTGGGTATGGGTCATCGTTTGGCATTACATCGCCCGAAGCATATGAGCGGTTGCTGCTCGACTCGATGCTTGGGGATAGTACGCTGTTCACCCGCGGCGATGAGGTGGAAACATCTTGGTCGTTGATGACGCCTATCTTGCGTGAGTGGGAACAAGGCGCTCCTAGCCCCTTCCCCAACTATGAGGCAGGCACATGGGGGCCGCAAGAAGCCAATGACCTCCTGGCGCAAGACGGGCGCAGTTGGAGAAGACTGTGAGATTCTGCTGTCCCGTAAGAAATATGTATCCTGTTGTGGATAGAGTGGCAGATGCTCGTTAGAGGAGTAGCAGATTTATGCAAGAACAAGCACAATTCCGTTCTGCGCAACCAACGGATGTCCGTACCGTTCACCAAGAGTTGTCAAAGCTGTGGGACAACGTGTCTCAGGAGCATAATACCCGCACCGAATCAGCGATGCGCGTGTGCACGCTCAACCTTATCGTCTGTACGCCAAGCGCGGACGTGGCCGACCAGATGAGCGCGACCATCCAACATGTGATGACGCGCCATCCCAACCGCTCTATCGTTATCGTCAATCACCCGAAGTCGGAGGAGTCGAAGGTCGATATGTGGGTGCAGGCGCATTGCCAGCTCCCCATGCCCGGCAAGCCGCAGGTGTGTGGCGAACAGATCAGCATTGAGGCGCACGGTTCGGCATTTAACCAAGCAGCCGGTATTCTCCTCTCGCTGCTGCTACCAGATTTGCCGGTTATCTTGTGGTGGCCGGGGAGAGCACCCTTTGACAGCCCCCTCCTCTCGCGCCTCTACCATATGATAGACCGCGTGATCGTCGATTCGGCCACGTTTACCGACCCCGATTATGACCTCACCCGCATGGCAAAGCTGCACGGCAAAGAGGTGGTTGGTGGCGATATGTCTATCCCAAGCTATCCGGGCTATGTCATCAGCGATATGAATTGGCTGCGGCTCAACCCGTGGCGCGAGATTGTGGCCCAATTCTTCGATACGCCAACCGCACAACGCTATGTCCACAACCTGGATCGGGTGGAGATCTGTTATACGAATGACCCAAATACGCCCACAAACCGCATCCAAGCGCTGTTGTTTGTTGGGTGGCTGGCAACGCGGTTGCAGTGGCGGCCCCTCGATGATACGGTCAGCATTGAGGACGATATGATCCGGTTCAACCTACGCCGCCCGGCTCCGAGCGACAAACCTAAAGCAGTGCGGTTCACCGTCGTTGAGCTACATGCAATCGAGTCTAATGAGCCGCTCCCCTGCATCTCCGCCGTGCGCATGTACTCAACTGTCGATATGGAAGGCTCTTTTACCGCAGAACAGACTGATACCCCCTCAGTGGTCAAGATGGTAGCGCATATGAGCGAATGCCACGACGGCGAGCCGTATGAGTGGCTGATGGAGGTTGAGCACGATTCAGAGGAAAAGATCCTCTCCGATGAGCTTCGGATCGTCAGCTATGACCGCGTCTTCACCGAAACACTGCATATGGCAGGCATCTTGGGACGCTACCTCATCTCGTAGGCGGAAGGCAGGACGGGGGGGGCGGTGCGAGAGAATCATCCCCCACCCCCGCCCGCTACGACGACGTTGAATGACTATCGGGAGGAGTCTCATCCACATTGCTCAAGACACGATGTGCCCGTAGGGCAAGCCACAATGCAAAATGCTCCTCCGAATCGTTGACATCCATATTGCTGATCTGTTTGATGCGTTCAAGCCGGTAGAGGAGCGTGTTGCGGTGGACGTGCAACGCCTGCGATGTGGCGCGGAGGTTGCCGAGGTTGTTGAAATATTCCTCTAGCGTGCGCAGCAATTCACCATCTTGCTTGCGGTCGTAGGCGACCAGTTTGGAGAGCGTTTCGCGGTAGAATGTCCACATTTCCGGCTCATCTCGCAACAACACCAGCAGCCGATAAACCCCCAAATCGCTAAAGGCAAGCACTCGCCCCATTCCGAAGAGTTGGCGGCCAAGGTAGAGTGCTTGTTCTGCCTCTTTGAGCGTCCGCGCCCAATCAAGCAGCGTTGGGGCAGATGTTCCCAGTGCAATCGTGATACCTTGGTAATCGCGCTGTAGTTGTTCGCACAATGCTTCGGCAAGCTCACGCGGACGCATTCCTTTCTCCTGGATAGGTAGCATACACAGCACGCCGTTGTCGCGCCGCAGGAGTGGAGCGGAGATCCCCCGTCGTGATAGCTCCCCCTGCGTCGTGCTCAAGATACGGCTTTGCATGGCGGAAGAGGCATTCTCCAGAGAGAGGAGCAGCGCGACGTAAGGCAGTGTCAGGTCATACCCAAGCTCTTCCCCCCGCTGTATCAATGCGGCCGGGTCGGCGGGAGGGCCGACGAGCACGGTTGAGAGAAAATCGCCCCGCAATCGCTCCTCAGCCGCCTGTACCGCCTGCTCACGTGCAAAGACAAGCCCTAATGCGGCTGCTCCCTGCGAGGTGGCAAGCCGATCCCACTCATCGAGCGTATTGCCTGCAATGGCGAGATAGCCGTGTGACTGCGCTGGCGTCCCAATAAGCTCTACCCATATTTGCTGGCTCAAGAGGGAACTATCGCCACAGCAGTCGGGACGCAGCGATTGTAACGCCACCCGCCCTTGGCCTTGACCCAGAATAGAGCGGATTTCGCCGTTGGAGGCGTAGCAGGCAAGGCTTTGATTCGTCCGCTCTGCCACAATCTCCAACAGCTCAATTGTGGCCTCTTGCGAGATGGAGCGTTGGGTGAGCAGGTTGTAGAGTTGCGCACCCCGCCGTTCAAGTTGCGCTTCGTAGTCGGTGATAAGACGGGCGACTTCGCGCTCAATCTCGCGCAGGTCGGTATCGTCAGGGAGCTGGAGCAGCGGCAGGTTGATCTCCTCCGCCGCTACGGTATCTTCGTCCGTAATTGTGCCAACAAACGCCACGGCGGCCACAGGAGCTTGTGCCAAACGCCGCACGAGGTTGGCCAATGTCAGACGTGGGTCGAGCGCTTGGGCCGCCTGCACAGACAGCAAAGCGACCTCTCCTCCCCGGAGATCAACGAAGGCGGGCAACTTGGTGCGCATCATCACCACCCAGGTGACTTGATGTCGAAGGTTGGCACTTCCGGCGACGACACGTACCTTGGGAGGGAGTGCTAGCCGCAGGATATCTCGAACTGTGACGTTTGGCATAGGCTAAGGCCCCGTTACTAAGTGATTTATTCCTCGGTAGACGTATTCTAGGATGCTGTATGTGTCCCCGCGATGCCAAGGCGTGGTGCCTCTGCCTGCAACGCGGCAATCACTTCCTTGATGACCTCCTCAAGCGGCATACCAAGCTCTTCCGCTCCGCGCGCAATGTCTTCACGGTTGACCTTGGCCGCAAACGACTTATCCTTCATTTTCTTGCGCACAGACGACACCTTGAGGCTGTGGACACTCTTATCGGGCCGCACCCACACCGCCGCCACAACTAACCCGCTCAGCTCATCAACGGCGTAGAGTGTCTTCTCCATCGGCGTGATGCGCTCTACTCCGGTGTAGTCGGCGTGGCTCAAGATGGCGCGGCAGACCTCGTCACTCCACCCCTGCTCGCGGAGAAAGGCCACGCCATTGTATGGATGCCCTTCTTGCCCCTGCTCATGATTAGGATAGCGTTCGTAGTCCATATCGTGCAGCAGGCCCACCGCCGTCCAGAGATCAACGTCGGCCTCGCTCTTCTGGGCAAAATGGTGCATACACGCGGCGACTGCTTCGCAGTGGTTGCGCAAGCTCTCTGCCTCAACCCACTCATGCAGAATGGCACGCGCTTGATCGGTCAAATTGGTCGATGTGGCCGTCATGATGACGATTGTCCCTCCTTCTGTGGCAATGGCCGCACATCTATGTTCAGTTCTTTGAGTTGCTTCTCATCAACGGGCGATGGCGCGCTCGTCATCAGGTCAAAGGCTTGTTGCGTCTTGGGGAAGGCCATCACTTCGCGGATGGTCGTTTCGTCCGCCAACAGCATCACGAGCCGGTCAAGCCCGCATGCAATTCCGCCGTGGGGCGGGGCACCAAACTCAAACGCCTCAAGCATATGCCCAAACCGCTCGTGCGCCGTCTGCTCGTCGATCCCCAAGAGCTGAAACATCGCCTGCTGGACGTGGCGGCGGTAGATCCGCAAGCTCCCCCCGCCAAGCTCGTAGCCGTTGAGGATGATATCGTAGGCCTTGGCACGGACGTTTCCTGGGTCGTGCTCAAGCAGAGGCAGATCGTCATCTACGGGCGAGGTGAAGGGGTGATGCATCGCGTCCCACCGCTCCTCATCCTCGTTCCACTCCACCAGCGGGAAGTCAGTGATCCACGCAAAGGCAAGCACATTCGGGTCGATTAGGTCGAGCCGCGCAGCAAATTCACGGCGGAGTTTATCAAGCGCCGCCGCCACCACCGGCTTGCTATCCGCCACCAGCAGGATAAGATCACCGGGGATTGCCTGGAACCGCTCGATCATCGCCAGGAACAGCTTGTCGCTCATAAACTTGGCGAAGGAAGAACGCACATCGGCGGCGGCAGTGGGGGCGGGTTTGTCAGGGTTCAGGGCCGCCCACGCCAACCCTTTCGCGCCGTTGGCCTTCGCAAGCTCGACCAACTGGTCAAGCTGCTTGCGGCTGTAGTCGCCACACCCGCGGATGCACAGCCCCTTCACTTGGCCACCCTGCTCTATGGCTCCCTTGAAGACCTGAAAATCTGTCCGTGAAGCGATATCAGAGATATCGACAAACTCAAGCCCATAACGCAGATCAGGCTTGTCGCTGCCGTAGCGATCCATTGCTTCGGCGTAGGTGAGGCGCGGGAATGGGGTGACAAGCTGCTTTTCAGGCACAATCTTCTGCGAAAGCGAGGTAAAGAGCCGCTCAATGAGGTTCAGGATATCTTCAAGCTCAATGAAACTCATCTCCATATCAAGCTGCGTGAACTCTGGTTGTCGGTCTGCGCGCTGATCCTCATCGCGGAAACAGCGGGCAATCTGGAAATACTTGTCATATCCAGCGACCATCAAGAGCTGTTTGAGCTGTTGCGGGCTTTGCGGCAGGGCATAGAACGACCCCGGGTGGATGCGGCTTGGCACCAGGTAATCGCGCGCTCCTTCGGGGGTTGATTTGATGAGCAGCGGCGTCTCAACCTCAATGAAGTCCTCTTTATCGAGGAAATCGCGGATGAATTGCGTGGTGCGGTGGCGCAAAAGCATATTGCGCTGCATGCGTTCGCGTCGCAGGTCGAGATAGCGATATTTGAGCCGAAGGTTTTCCTCTTCATTCCCTTCGCGGGCGATGTAGAGCGGTGGTGTGTTGGCCGCATTGAGCACCAACACCGACGTGCCCTCCACCTCGATCTCGCCAGTGGGGATCTCTGGGTTGACCGACTCTTGCGGGCGGTGGCGGACAGTGCCATGTACTTGGACGACGAACTCAGAACGAACATCGGAAGCGATGGCATGCGCTTCGGGGGTGACAGCCGAATCGACCACCACCTGCGTGACCCCATATCGGTCGCGCACATCGATAAAGATCAACGGCCCGTGGTCGCGACGGCGGTGTACCCACCCCGCCAAGATAATCTCCTGGCCCGCGTGGGAAGAACGTAGTTCGCCACAGGTGTGCGTTCGGAACATAGAGACTCCTTCAGTAAGTAGCATATATCAGGGTGCACGAGTCGTCCAAGTTGCCGACTCGACCGTGTTTCGTTTGGAACTTTTGCACAATGGCATTATAGCACGATACAGGACTAACCTATTCAATCCAGATAGAGGTTTGTTCCTATTGCCTCTGTTCAAAGCCCTCCAAATGGTCTATAATAGAAATATGCGCAACCTTGACAGCCATCATAATAACCATAATAATATCCATAACGACATTACCTACATTCTAGGCATCCCCGTCCACAACCTGACGGAGGATGAGGCAATGGCGCGCATTGCGACCTTCCTTGCCTCTCCCGCCTCACAACGCCGTGGCCACCAGATAGTGACCACCAACCCAGAGTTTGTGATGGAGGCACAACGCAATCCTTCTTTCAGGGATGTGCTCTGCCATGCCGACCTTTCTGTGCCAGATGGCTTTGGGCTATTATTGGCTTCCCACTGGTATGGAACGCCATTGCGCGGGCGGGTGACGGGTGTTTCGCTGACCAACCATCTGGCGGCATTGGCGGCCAAAAAAGGCTATCGTATCTTTTTCTTGGGAGCCGCGCCGGGCGTGGCAGAAGAAGCCGCCACCGTCCTCCAAACGCGCTATCCTGGATTGCAGTGCGCCGGATGTTATGCAGGCTCGCCCTACCTCGACGAAGAACCAGCGATACGAGAGATGATCCACGCCGCGCAGCCGGATATTCTCCTCGTTGCATATGGACATCCTGCACAAGACCTCTGGATTGCCCGCAATCAGCCAATGCTCAATATTCCCGTTGCGATGGGGGTGGGTGGCGTGTTTGATTATCTCTCGGGACGGGTGCCGCTTGCCCCGCCGTGGGTGCGAAAGATGGGGCTTGAATGGCTCTACCGGCTTATCAAGCAGCCGAGCCGCTGGCGGCGTATCTGGGTAGCGGTGCCGCTCTTCTCATGGAGAGTAGTTTGGTCAAGCAGAACGTCCCACCATGTCTAGATACTATGGTATAATTGCATTGGTTGAGAATAGAAATGCTGCAATTGCACCAGACATCACACTTCCAATGGGGGATCGCTGTTGTTTATGATACAAAGTACCAAAGAGAAGATCGAAGAGTTTCGCAAACGGTGTGAGCAACACCTCAAGGGTGATCCAGACGCGGTACAAAAACAACATAGCCGTGGCAAGCTGACCGCCAGGGAACGCATCGATTCGTTGCTTGATCCTGGTTCGTTCGTCGAGCTTGATGCATTTGCGGTTCACCGCGCTACTCACTTCGGCCTCGACCGCCGCAAGCCGCTTGGCGATGGGGTCATCACTGGTCACGGCACGATTGACGGCCGTCCGGTTTGTATCTTTTCGCAGGACTTTACGGTATTTGGCGGGTCGTTGGGCGAGGTTTTCGCCGAGAAAATCTGTAAGGTGATGGATCTTGCCGTGCGCATGGGTGTCCCGTGCATTGGTATCAATGATAGTGGCGGGGCGCGCATCCAAGAGGGCGTCGAATCACTTGGTGGCTATGCGGAGATCTTCTACCGAAACGTCCTGAGCAGCGGTGTTATCCCACAGCTTTCTATCATTGCGGGGCCGTGCGCCGGTGGAGCCGTCTACTCCCCCGTCATGACCGACTTTATCTTTATGATCAAGCACATTAGCCAGATGTTTATCACTGGCCCCGATGTGATTAGGACGGTCACTGGCGAAGAGGTGGCAGCCGAAGACTTGGGCGGTGCGATGACGCACAATAGCCGCAGCGGGGTGGCGCATTTTGCCGCCAACGACGAGCAAGAAGGGTTTGAACAATTACGCACACTGCTTTCGTTCATTCCCTCAAACAACATGGAAGACCCGCCCTATGTAACGCCAGAAGACGACCCTCAACGAATGGAAGAGCGGTTACAAACGCTCATTCCCGACAATCCCCGTCGCCCATATGACATGACCACCGCCATCGAGGCGATTGTAGACGATGAATATTTCTTTGAGGTACAACCCTTCTGGGCACGCAACCTCATGATTGGGTTTGCCCGCCTTGATGGCCATGCAGTCGGCATTGTCGCCAATCAACCCATGCATCTTGCGGGTACCCTTGATATTGATAGCTCGGTGAAGGGGGCACGATTTGTGCGCTTCTGCGACTCGTTCAACATCCCCATTGTGACTTTTGTCGATGTTCCGGGGTTTCTCCCTGGTACGCAGCAAGAGTATGGTGGTATTATCCGCCACGGGGCCAAGCTGCTCTACGCCTACTGCGAAGCGACCGTACCCAAAATCACCGTCATTACGCGCAAGGCCTATGGCGGAGCCTACGATGTGATGGCCAGCAAACATATCCGGGCAGATTTCAACTTTGCCTGGCCTACAGCAGAGATCGCCGTGATGGGAGTGGACGCCGCAGTGCGCATTATCTTCCGCAAAGACCTCACCGAAGCCGCTGACCCCGCTGCCCGCCATGCCGAGCTTGTTGAGGATTATCAGAAGCGGTTTGCCAACCCATATGTTGCAGCCGAACGGGGCTACATTGACGCCGTGATTGAGCCTAAAGAGACCCGCCCAATCTTGACGCGAGCCTTAAAGATTGCAAAAACCAAACGTCAAAGTCTGCCCGCTCGCAAACATGGCAACATTCCGTTGTAGCGCTTGTGCTCGGGTATCAGACATATGCAGCCATATGGTTGATATATCTCTTACCTACTATTCTGGCTGTGGGGCTACACAGCTTGGGTTTCGACCCTAGAAGCCCAACCCGTTAGGGTTGGGAGTAGTCACAACTTCTTTGTAATGTATTGTTGAGCACCTCTCCTTGCCCTATGACATCTGACATCCGACACATATTTGAACGATGTGATAGAATAGGAGGGAGGTCAACACACAGCTGGTGGCACACTCATGAGCGATGATACAAAGATTGAATCGGGTGAGCGTATGGTTGAATTGCGCCTCCCAAGTCGGTTAGGATATGAACGAGTTGCTATGGATGCCGCGTCGACGCTTGCCAAGCGGATGGGGTTTCATGGAAATCGGGTTGACGACCTCAAGACTGCCATCAGTGAAGCTGTGACCAATGCCATTGAGCATGGCAATCAGCACAATGAGGCAATGAAGGTCGTTGTGTTGTTAACAGCACGTGACAGCGAGCTGATCATCAGTGTGGCTGATGAAGGAAATACGGTGTTTGACCAGACGAGTGTCCCAACAACCCCGGATATCCAAAAAAAGCTCGATATGTCTGACAAAGGTGGGTGGGGGATTTGGTTGATACGTGAACTGATGGACGAAGTCGAAATCTCTACCGCGCCGAGCGGGGGAAACCAAGTACGGATGGTCATTCATCTCGAACAATAAGTCCGCAAACGATGAGCCCACAGACTATGGAACTCTCTTTCCCGAGCGAACTTGGATATGAGGTTGTTGCCCGTGATGCAGTTGCGATGTATGCTCGTTGTATTGGCCTAACCACCGAGCGCATTGATGATCTCAAAACGGCGGTTTCCGAAGCATGCATTAACGCGATTGAGCACGGCAATCAACTCAAAATGGGGTTACGTGTCCATATTTCTTGTCAAGATGACGGCGACCGATTGTTGATAGATGTGCGTGACCAAGGACAGAAGGAGGTCACCACGGAAAATAAGCCGATGAGCATCGAAGAGAAGATTGCCGGTCTTGGGCCACTCCGCGGGATGGGGTTGATGCTTATGGCGTCGCTCAGCGACGAGGCCGGGTTTATCCCAGTGCCACAGGGAAATTGCTACCGTCTGACGTTCTACTACCAGCATCATTCATCTCCTGTCGCCGCCGACGCCGATGCATAAGATAACATGTGACGGCCATTTCCAAAGAACCACGAAAGAACCACGAAGATATGTGGGGTTGCATATAGCTGCATGTGCTTGTACTTACTTCATCTCCAGACGCAACAGCACGACAGGTGATTAGAGCGAGATGATGGGAATGATGGATATTTGCTCTTGAACATCTAGAAAGTGGCAGTGAACCGCTATGTTGGAAGACGAATTGACTGTTAGCACTCGCCAACGCGACAGCATCGCAATCATCGATCTGATGGGGGATGTGACAACATTTGCCGAAGAGAAGATCAATAATGCCTATCACGAAGTCACCAACCAAGGAGCACGACAAGTACTGCTCAACTTTCGGCAAAATGACTATATCAACAGTGCGGGCATTGCGATTTTGATTGGGGTCGTGACTGAAGTCAATCGCAACAACCAAAAACTCGCGTTTAGCGGGTTGTCTCAACACTTTCAGAAGATTTTTCGGATGGTCGGCTTGGCACAGTATGCCGAGATCTATCAGACAGAAGAGGAGGCCGTAGAAAATCTCAAGGTTACGGCCACGGCATAGCCTGTGTATCTTGGTTGGCGGAGCGAGGTGGGACGATATGGGACGATATGGGACGATATGGGACGATATGGGACGATATGGGACGATGTGATAATGTGGCATAACAGCAAGACGAGAGAGCAAAGCAGAAAACATGGTTATGCCATCGCGGCAGCCCGCAATTCTTCTGGGGTCGTCACAGAATTCCCAAACTTCCGCGCAACCAAGGCAGAGGCGATGCTGGCGAGCCGTGCCCCAAGAGCAGGCGCGATACCAGCAACATGTGCCAATGTTGCGAGCGCGATGAAGGTATCGCCGGCTCCTGTTGTATCATATACCTCACTTACATCTGTTGCATCGATATGGAGATAATCAACATTTTCCCCAATGATTGACACTCCACGAGGGCCACGAGTCACCATAACGACTTGTGCCTGGAGGCGGGCTTGCAATATCCCTATTCCTGAGCGGATATCCTCTTCTTCCTGGAACGGCATCCCGTCCAGCGCGGTCGATGCCTCAACGTCGTTACACCGAAAGAGATCAACACCCCAATAATAGTGTGCATTTCCTTGCGCGTCTACCGTGAAAGCCACCTGGTGGTGTTTACACAGCGTACGGATGGTATCGACCACGTGTGGGCTTAATAGTCCAAGCTGGTAATCTGAACACAAAACAGCGTTGACGTGGGGAATAAAGCCCGCCACCATTTCCAACAGTTGCTCTTCATGGGTTCTCGCAAGTGGGCGGCGGTCAACGCGATCTAGCCGTGCGACGTGGTGTGGAAGGCGGGGCGGTTCGTGTGCCATAATACGGGTTTTGGTGGTAGTAGAGCGGTCGGGGAGCGTTAAGATACCTGCAGGCGAAATGCCAGCGTGGTGGAGTGCTTCTTTGAGCTGTGCCCCTTCTTCGTCGTCGCCAACCACCCCCACTTGTATCGCCTTACTCCCCATGGCCACAATGTTACGAGCGGGGTTGGCCGCCGCTCCCAAGATGACTTCACGGTGTGTCATTTCCAACACAGGTACGGGGGCCTCGCGGGAGAGGCGCGTCGCCCGGCCGTAGCGATATTCATCCAGCGTAACATCCCCCACGACCAGAATATTCCAACCGGCAAGACGCGAAATCAATTCAGGATATGCAGGATATGCGGGATATGCAGGACATGCAGGAGGAATGGTATCATAGGTATTATCCGTGTTATCCGCATTATGAGTGGTGTGTATCATAAGCTTTCTAGAGAGCCATCGGAGTAACCAGAAGGAACCATGGTTGAATTGCTGATAGCAGCAGCTATTGTCGTTGTTGGGTCGGCCCTCTGTTCAGGGTCAGAGGCGGCACTGTTTTCTATCCCCCTGGTCAAGGTGCAACAGTTGGCCGAGGCACGCAGGCCAGGTGCCCATATCCTCTTGCAGATACGTAGCAACATGAGCCGTCCCATCGCAACGATTGTCATTCTCAACAATATCTTCAACATTGTGGGGAGTATCGTGGTGGGCGGGATGGCAAGCGAGGTGCTGGGCGACCGGATGATAGGGGTATTTTCGGCCCTGCTCACGATGGCAGTGATTATCGGAGCGGAGATTATCCCCAAGACCATAGGTGAACGATATGCCGAAGCCATATCACTCATTATCGCCGCGCCTATCAGAGGCCTTACGGCGGTGTTGTTTCCGGTGGTGTGGGTCGTTGAGCGAATCGTTTCCCCCTTTACCAGAGGGAAAATACGCCCCGTCACCAACGAAGCCGAAATCAAGCTGCTCGCCAACATCGGGCAGCGAGAAGGGACGATTGAGATGGATGAGGCGGCGCTTATTCAGCGGGTTTTCCGGCTCAACGACCTGAACGCCGGTATGGTGATGACCCCGCGGGTAAGCGTGACCTATGTGCATGGCGATACCCCGCTCTCGACAGCGAAGGATTGTATTGTCGCCTCGCCGCACAGCCGTATTTTGGTGATTGGCGAGTCGATTGACGATGTGCTTGGCATTGTGCTCAAACATGAGGCGCTGGTGGCCTTTATCGAAGGCAGGGGAGAGCAACCCATTGCCGACATCACCCGCGAGGTGATGTCCGTCCCCAAAGTCACCAAGGCCGACAAGCTCCTGACGATGTTCCAGGACAAGCGTGAGCATTTGGCGGTCGTCCTCGATGAGTTTGGCGGCGTGGCAGGCGTGGTCACCCTGGAGGACGTGCTTGAAGTCCTGACGGGTGAGATTGTTGATGAGACCGATCTCGTCATCAACCTCCAAGAATATGCCCGCCAATGCCAGCTCTCACTCCATTTAGAGCAACAGTCGCATCAAAAACAAAAGAAATAGCCTTCTCACTTGGCATCAAGAACCGCAACCATCTCGACATGCGGTGTCTGCGGGAACATATCGTAGCCGCGCAGCAGGCTGATGCGGTAGGCGGGCAGGAGCGCGTGGATATCGCAGTGTTGCGTCAATGCGTTGCAGGAGACGTAGACGATGCGGCGAGGGGCAATGCGCCGTAATTCTGCGCACACGTGCTCCTCAAGGCCGGTGCGGGGCGGATCGACCACAATGCAGTCAAACGCGCCCACGGGTTGCTCCCGCAAGAATGCCAACGTTTCTGCCTCCACCGCCGTGACGGCGGTTGTAGAGGGCAGGGGGTGTTCGGCAATATTCCGCCGCGCCAACTCCACACTCTCTGCATTTGACTCCACCGTGACGATGTTGAGCGTATTTTCCCCGTCATTTGCCTCATTACTTGGCCCATTTGGCCCATTGCCAAGCCGCTGCGCCAGGAAGAGCGCAATCAGCCCGACCCCGCCATACAGGTCAGCAATGCGTGTCGCGCCACATGCCGCCACCGCCGCCTCAACTTCCTCAAGCATGGGCAGCAATAGATGGACGTTGTTTTGAAAGAAGGTGTTTGGGCCGATGTGCAGGGTCAGATTGCTTCTATCTCCCCCACTGCCATCGTCCACGCCCATCGGCAAGGTCTCATCGCCCCAATGGCGTACTGGCGTGCCAAATGAGAGGTCGGTCAATGCGTCGTTGAGGAGCCAGTGGAAGCCGCGGACGGTCGGCTGCTCGCAAACATAGGCCGCAAGCTGCTCCATCTCGGTGGTATACGCTTCGCTAGAGGCCGCCACCGCCGCCAATAATAGCTCATCTTGCGGGCTGCGCCGCACGACCAAATAGCGCAAAAACCCTTCGTGCGTACGGACGTGATAATCAGGAATATCGAGTTCGCGCGCCTTCTCCCACACCCGCCGGACGGTGGCATAGCAGTCAGGCGGGATGAGGTGGCAGGTGTCTAGCTCAACGACATAATTCCACCGCCCCCGCATCCGCAGCCCAAACCGCCCCTTGGTCGTGACATAGTCCATCCGCGTGCGGTAGGCGTAGGGGTTCGGGGAGGGGACAACCGTGATAGCCGTGTGGTCGTAGGGGCTATCATAGCTATCATAGCTATCACGGTTATCTTCCCCCGTCTCCGCCCACACCTGTTGAAGCAACGATGCTTTGGCGGCGACTTGCGCTTCGTAAGGGTAATCTTGAAACGCACACCCGCCACACGCCCCTGCATGAGGGCAGCGCGGCTCAATGGGACGCGCCCCATCCCGAACAGCATTGGTTATACGAGAACGAAATTCTTTGGAACGGATACCGGTTCCCCTATCTAAATATGGTGTCCAAGAAGGTGTCTAAGAAGGCTAGGATGATGATCGTGAGTGATCGAGCGTATCTTGTACTTTCCCCATATGTTTGTCTAGTACGCGCAGAACGGCGTCAAGATTGGCTTCAACCTCGATGGGCGGGTTGGCATGGGTACTCACGACATCAGCCAAGCGATCTTCGTGATACTTCACCTTGAAATCGCTGAATTTGAGGCCGTGCGCCGTGGAGATAATCGTCACCGCGTCCGACTTCTTGATAACCCCACGATCAATGAGTTTCTTGGTGGCCGCCAACGCGACTCCGGTGTGCGGGCACGAGTAGAGGCCGGTGCTGTCGGCGAGAGCGGCCGCATCCGCAAGCTCTTGCTCATTGGCCTGCTCTACCACGCCGTTGAAGTGCTTCAACACATTGATGGCACGGGTCACGCTGACCGGATCGCCGATTTGGATGGCGGACGCGGCGGTTGGTTTGGCCACCACCGGCTCATAGCTCTCAAAGCCGTTTTGGTAGGAGAGATAGAGTGGGTTGGCATGTTCGGCCTGCGCACAAACAATGCGGGGGAGGCGGTCGATGAGACCAAGCTCGTACATCATGGTAAATCCCTTGCCCAACGCCGCCGTATTGCCAAGATTGCCGCCCGGAATGACAATCCAGTCGGGGACATGCCAGTCAAACTGCTGGACGATCTCAATCCCGACGGTTTTTTGCCCTTCAATGCGCAGCGAATTGAGGGAGTTTGCAAGGTAAATAGACGTGTCGGAGGTCACCTGCCGCACAATACGCATACACCCATCAAAATCGGTATCGAGCGCAAGCACAAGCGCCCCATGGGCAATCGGCTGCACCAACTGCGCGACACTGACTTTGCCTTTTGGCAAAAACACGATAGTCGGAATACCGGCCGCCGCACCATAGCACGACAACGCCGCCGATGTGTCCCCGGTACTGGCACACGCCACTGCGCGGATGGACTTGCCATCGGCTATCATCTGACGCACGACGCTCACCAACACCGTCATACCTAGATCTTTAAAACTGCCTGTGTGTGAGTTGCCGCAGAGCTTGATCCAGAGATCGTCAACCCCAAGAAGATGGCCTAATCTCCCCGCACGGTAGAGATTGGTGCCACCCTCAAACATACTGACGATATTCTCATCCTCAACCTCTGGACAGACCCATTCTTTCTTGCCCCACACGCCGCTGCCATACGGCCATGTCGTCCGCATCCACCGACTGTCAAAAAGCTGTTTCCATTCATTGGCGCTCCGCTGCCGTAGCGCTTCCATATCATGTTCGACACCAAGCAATGAACCCGATTTGCCATAATAAACAACTTCTGTCAGTGGGTAACGCTCGTTTGGGTCATCACAGGCCGCGAACCAGGCACGATATTCCATGGTATCACCTTGCATAGTTTGTTTACATTCAAGTGAGATCAAGCCCGCCAGACAGTGGTAGGCTCGCGCCCTATAGTATAACACGCACAGACACCAGAGGAAAGAGAGGAACGGCAGTTTCGTACAGACCATCCGACACAAGTTACCTATGCCGTCTATATGCCGCCTTGCCCGTGATGAAGAAAGGGAAACGTTCGCATAGAGATCCCCATGGCCAACACCAGCATTTGGCTTTGTACAACCAGCTAGCATTGACCATGGGGAGGAGAGATCAGAAGAAATGAGCGAAGTATAGTACAGTCTATCAGTCGGTCAGTCTATCAGTTGGAAAATGGGAGTAGTCACTCGCCAACCGAAGCCTCAAGCAGCCCTTCTTTGGTGGTGGGGAACACCCGTCGCTTGCACTGTCGTTGGAAGTGGGGGCGATAGGCATCAATCTGCTCAATTTGATGGTGCGGGATGAGCATATCGAGGATCTCAGCGATGGTGATGCGGTCATCGTGCTCCGCCGCAATCGCCAATGTTTCTATCCACTGCTCCAAATCGCCCGGCACCATTGCGCTGGCGTTGGCTGCGATGAAGATCTTCTTATGCTGCGTACGGTGGAACTTCTCTTCGGGCATAAACAGCTCTTCGTAGAGCTTCTCGCCGGGCCGCATCCCCGTAAACGCAATATCGATATCCTGCCCCACGACCAGCCCCGACAACCTAATCATATCGCGGGCCAGATCGGCGATTTTTATCTGCTCGCCCATATCCAGCGTGAAGATTTCACCGCCATTGCCCAACACCGCCGATTGCAAGACAAGTTGGACAGCTTCGGGGATGGTCATAAAGTAGCGGCGCATATTGGGATCGGTGACGGTCACCGGCCCACCTTCGGCGATCTGCCGTTTAAAGGTATGCACCACGCTGCCGCGGCTCCCCAAGACGTTGCCAAACCGCACCGCCACATAGGGCCGCCCCGTCACCAATGCAGACTGGCACACTAACAACTCTGCCACCCGCTTGCTGGCTCCCATAATACTCGTCGGGTGAACGGCCTTGTCCGTGGAAATCATCACGAGCCGTTCGACATTTGCCATCTCGGCGGCTCGTAGGACGTTGTAGGTGCCGAGCACATTGTTGATGATCGCCTCTGCCGGACTTGCTTCCATCAGGGGGACATGTTTATGTGCTGCCGCATGGAAGACGATATTTGGACGATATTGGGTGAAGATGTACCGAACACGGTTGGGGAAGCGGATATCGGCGATGACCGGATGGAGGGTAGTGGTTGTGTTGCCACTCTTGGCGAGCAACCGCTGAAGCTCTTGGGTTGCCGCAAAGACACTGCCTTCACCCCGCCCAACAACGATAATCTCCGACGGCTCGCAGCGCATCACTTGGCGACACAGTTCGCTGCCGATAGACCCGCCGCCACCCGTAATCAACACTCGTTTGCCACGCAGAAGGTTGCGCACGGCGGTGTTGTCGATGCGAACGGGATCACGGCGCAGCAGGTCTTCGATCTGCACATCGCGGAGTTGACTGATGTCCACTTTGCCGTCGATCAGTTCATAAAGGCCCGGAATCGCCTTTGTCTGCACCCCAACTTGATTGCAGATCTCTTGTATCTTGCGTATCTCTTTGCCTGAGACACTTGGCATCGCAATCACCACTTGGTCAATGTGGTAATGCTCAACGATATCTGCAATGGCATAGCGGCTTCCGAGCACTGGCACGCCATGGATCAGCAGATGATGCTTTGTTTCATCGTCGTCAAGCAGCCCAACCACCTCAATATTGAGCCGTGGTGTTTGCTGGCATTCGCGGATCACCATCCCCCCTGCTTCGCCCGCTCCCACCACTAAGATGCGCAGGCGGGGCGGGGGAGAACCATTCGGACTGTCCTTCAAGGAGGACTGCAAAAACTGCTCAACAACACGACGATGCTTGGTCAGACGATTGCGATGGCGCGTCAAAAGCCGCATTGCAAGCCGCGGAGTAGCAGTGAACGCAAGCGACAGCAAGAAGAAGATGATCGGGAAGGAGGCAAACACCTCTCCCACCACAAAGGCACACAGCCCCACAAGTATTGTTGCCGCTGCAACCGAGCGGGCAAGGAGCAAGAGTTCATCGAGCGACGCATAAGGCCAATATCGGCTGTATATGCCCTGCTGCAGGAAGACAAGTGGGGTAATGCCCAACGCAAGAATAAGGAACAAGGTCAGGGATGAACCAGCATGGGCGGCTGGGATAGCAAGTGAATCGTAGCGCAGAACAAAGCTCACGTAGACTGCTGCAGCAAGCCCGATGATGTCTATTGCGAAGAAATACCTATTTCGAAATTGCGCTTTCATGTTCTCTCTCCTGCCCCACACCACAAATGAGATAGATGTTGATGACGAGGGTGTAGGAGATAATTAGGAATACATTATTGTGATGCGTTTGGTGCGTGGGTAGTACGATATGTAACGCTATAAAACGAAACAATTTGGCCGTGTGCATCAATCGTATTCAATTGTTATGCGCTGGCGTACCGCTCGCACGAGATAAGTGTGCAAACGGTATCGGTTATCTGCGCAGCGCTGAGGCCATATGCCGCCCGTAGGTAGTCTTGGTCTCCAATCAACGACGAAAACGTATCTCTCAGGCCGATACGCTTAAAGTATTGCGGGCGCGCATCTGCCTCAAGTAAACACTCTGATACGGCTCCCCCCAGCCCGCCAACGATGCTATGCTCCTCGATGGTGACAACACCGGAGGTTTCGCGGGCGGCGGCGAGGAGGGCTTCCTCGTCCAGCGGCTTGACCGTGTGCATGCTCAACACCCGTGCGTGGACATCGTGTTGGGCAAGCTTTTCTGCCACGTGCACCGTCGTATGGAGCATTGCGCCGGTGCTGACAAGTGTGATATCGGTTCCTTCCCGAACGGTCAACGCTTTGCCTATCGCGAATGACGTTGGCTCTGTTGTATGAACAACCGGCTCACGTGCCCGCCCCAATCGAAGGTAGGCAGGCCCCTCGTGAGCAACCAATGCTTCAACCATCAACCGCGTCTCAACCGGGTCGCCCGGCGCGGCAACAACAAAATTGGGCAAGGCCCGCGTGACGGCGATATCTTCCGTGGCGTGGTGCGAGGCACCCAATGCCCCATAGGCCATCCCCCCGCCAATCGATGTGATACGTACATTGACGTTGTGATAGCAAACGTCGTTGCGGATCTGCTCCAGACACCGCAGCACCGGGAAGTTGGCGATGGAGTAGGTAAAGACAATCTTGCCGCTTAAGGCCATTCCCGCCGCCATACCCGTCATATTCTGTTCTGCCACGCCCGCATTCACAAACTGGTTGGGGAGCTGTTCTCGGAAGGGAATGACCACGCCAAATCCCAAATCGCCCACCATCAAGACTATGCGCGGATCGTGCTGTGCCTGCGCAAGGAGGGTATCAACAAAGGCGGTTCTCATACGTTAGCCTCCAATTCTGCACAGGCGGCCTCATATTCTTCCCCTTGAGGAGTGCGGTAGTGCCACAGAAGCTGATGCTCCATAAAGCTCACGCCTTTGCCCTTGATCGTATGCGCGATAATGCAGCTTGGTCGGCCCGGCTCAAACGGCACTGCCGACAAGGTGTTCTCAACCTCCGCCAGGTTATGCCCATCGATCTCATATACTGACCATCCAAACATACGCCATTTCTCGCCAAGCGGGTCGAGATCCATCACCTCTTTGGTGCTGCCAAGGCTCTGGATCTTGTTGTAGTCAATAATGGCGATGAGGTTATCAAGTTTGTGTTGGGGCGCGAAAAGTGCGGGTTCCCACGTTGATCCCTCATCACACTCGCCATCGCTGAGCATCGCAAAGATACGATAGTTTTTGCCATCGCGCTTGGCTGCCAACGCCATCCCCGTCGCAAGCGACAGCCCGTGGCCAAGTGAGCCGGTTGAGACCTCAATGCCGGGGGCGCTGGTATGCGTCGCGTGTCCAGCAAGCCGTGCGCCGTTGTGGTAGAACGATTCGAGGTCTGAGATGGGGAAGAAGCCCCGCTCGGCCAGCATCGCATACAACACCGCACATGCATGCCCCTTGCTGAGGATGAACCGATCACGGTCGGGCCAGGTTGGCTGGTGCGGGTCGATGCGCAGGATCTTGGTATAGAGCACCGCCAGCAACTCAACCATCGAAAAGTTTGACCCAATGTGCGACGACTTAGCGCGGTGGGTCATGTTCAAGGCGTGGAGCCGCAATGTTTCGCAGAGTTGGGGTAAATTATTGTCAGTATTAGTCGTCATTTCTCTTTTTCTCTTTCCCTATCTGTTAAACACGCTACACAGAAACAGGCATCGTTGCTTCTGCCAACATTCCCGTCTCAATGTACCGGCGTTCGGCAGGAGTAAGCTGCCAGATAGTCGCCCGAACATTCGCCTCGATCTGTGCCGGAGATTTGGCCCCCACAATCACCGAAGTGATAGCGGGGTTATCAAGCACCCATCGCAATGCGGTTTGCGCCGGAGTTTTGTGGTAATATGCCGCTACCTCCTTGAGACGCTCGACCAACACCAGATGTTCTGGCAATTGATCGGGTTGGAAGTGCGGGAGCCGGTGCCGCCGGTCATCTTTGGTAAAATGAGAGTGGGCATGATATTTGCCGGTGAGCAACCCTTGCGCCAAGGGGCCATACCCAAACACCCCGACCTGGTAGGAGTGGCAGAAAGGCAAAATGGTCTCTTCGGCAGAGCGCTGTATTAGGTTGTATTGCGTCTCCACAGCGATAGGCATGGCGATTTCTTTAACCGTGTGGAGCAGCCGCAATGGGAAGTTGGAGACGCCAAAATAGCGAATCTTTCCCTCTTGTTGGCACGTTAGCAGCGCTTCAAGCGTATCTTCTATGGGCGTATTGGGGTCAGGCCAATGAACAAGGTAGATAGGAATAGTATCAATCTTCAGCCGCCGCAAACTGCCCTCTATCGCCTCAACGATGTGAGCCGGGCTGCTATCAAGGAAGGTTTTGGCACGTGGTTCACCCGGGTGGGGCGCACGCCAATTCACGCCACCCTTGGTAATGATGATGACATTATGGCGGCGGTGGCCCAATGCCTGCGCGAGAAGCTCTTCGGAGCGGCCAAGCCCGTAGACATTCGCCGTGTCAAAAACATTGACCCCAAGCTCCAACGCACGAGATACCGCTTTGATGGCACTTTTTTCATCTGTAGCCCCCCAATCCGTGCCACCAAGTGGCTCACACCCGAAAGCGATACGAGAGGCTATCAGCTCGGTTCGTGGGATAGTCGTATACTCCATGGGAATGGTTCCTCTCTAGAAGTATTCCTGTTATATGATCATCCTGTCAAACAGAAAAGCAGCCGTTTCCAGGCGAACCCGTGCCAGGGTATAGGCCCAGAGTGTTGAGTTTTCCCTATTGAGAGAGAGAACGAGAAGAAGACTGAGAAGAAGAGTGGGGTGTTGCTTCTGTTCCAAAGGCGTAGTCGGAGCGATGGTCATCAATACGCACGACTCGGTAGAGCGTCCGCAGGATAATCATGATATCGCCCCAAAGATGCTGCTCTCGTACATATTTCACGCGCAGCGCATTCTTGAGCGGGCGTATATGCTCCTCATAGACGCGATCTGGGTCGTCGTTGCCGAGGATATCGCCAAGTCGGATGAATTCGAGGGAAGCGTAGTCGGTGATACCCGGCCGAACAGACAGGATGAGTTGTTCTTCGTCGGTGTAGAGATCGGTGTAGGCTACCATCTCGGGGCGCGGCCCCACAAAGCTCATATCTCCAATGAGCACGTTGAAGAGTTGGGGAAGCTCGTCGAGTTTGTAGGATCGGAGGAACTTACCAATGGTGGTGATACGGGGATCGTCTTTGGCGGTGGACATGCCACCACACTGCTCTGCATTAATCACCATTGTCCGAAACTTGTAGATGCGAAATGGTTTACCAAATCGCCCAGCCCGGACACCACGGTAGAAGATTGGGCCTTCTGATGTGGATTTCACCACGATGGCGATAAGAATAATCGCCGGTGCGGCTATCATCAGCCCGATGAGCGCCATGATGATATCGAGTATTCTCTTTGCCATGATAACGTACCTTTTGTTATCTATAGTTTACTTATTTTTGTAGTTCTACCTGGTCTGTATTGCTCCTTTTTGGCTGCGATGTTGTGGTAAATGGAACGTTTATGTATATATACCATTTATTTCGATGGTTTCCCTCTCCATTTCTCTGGTATGATAGAGAACAAGGGAAAGTGTGAAAGTACTATAGCATACTCACATGCAAGAGTCAATACATTCAACTGAAAAATCCGCGAAGAAAATAGTTAAAATTTGGTTAATTGTTGGTATTTCGTTGAAAATAATAAAGAAAGAGGTGTTTCACCTATGATTGCACCAAACACACTCCTCCAAAACCGCTATCTGGTCGAATCTCTCTTGGCCGAGGGCGGGATGGGGGCAGTTTACCGCGCAACCGACCAACGGTTCCACAGCATCGTGGCGCTCAAACAACACACAGGCACCACCCCCGATACCGCCAGCGCCTTTGAGCGCGAGGCCAAGCTGCTCTTCAGCCTGCGGCACGAATCGCTCCCGCGGGTGATGGACTACTTCACGGATGAATATGGGCAATTTCTGGTGATGGAGTTTATCCCCGGCGATGATCTCCACGGCATGCTCACCAAGCAAGGGCGTCCCTTCCCTCTCGACCAGGTGATGGCGTGGGCAGAGCAACTACTTGGCGTACTTGACTACCTCCACCGCCAATCACCGCCGGTCATTCACCGCGACATCAAGCCGCAAAACCTCAAACTGATCGAAAATCAGCGTGTGGTGCTGCTTGACTTCGGCATTGCGAAGGGCGGGGCACAGCAAACCCGCCGCACCACCGGCGGCAGTATGCGCTACTACACACCAGAATATGCCCCCGTAGAGCAGGTGCAAGGCGCGGGCACCGATGCTCGCAGCGATATCTATGCGCTTGCGGCGACGCTCTATCACCTGGCGACGGGCGAAAACCCCGCCGATGCATTGACCCGCGCCACAACATTATCCTTCCAGAAGCCAGACCCCCTCCGCCCGCCGCACGAGGTCTCACCCAACGTCCCGCAGCCGGTCAGCCATGTGCTGATGCAGGCGATGGCTCTGCAGCAGGAAATGCGTCCATCCAGCGCGGCGCAGTTTTGGCAGATGCTGCAGGCGGCACAGGCAGGCCATATGCCGCCACAACGAAAGCATACGACCTCCTTCTACGAAGCGCCCACCGTGCAAGTGCCGCAACAAGGCGCGACCCTCCACTCGCAACCCACCGTCGTCAATCCGCAGGGGCCAGGCCAACAACATACAACCTCCTTCTACGAAGCACCAACTGTCGCTAATCAGCCTCCGGGAGGGACGGTTCCCCCCCAACAGACTCCGCCCCCTCCAGAGCCGCCTTCCCGCTGGAAGTCGTGTTTATGGCCTATTATTGGGGCAATGGTCACCATTGCGCTTATTCTCTTCCTGCTTTCTGTCGGCTCTAGCCAGTCGGGAGAAGATCAGGAAGCGACCGAAACGCCCACCACCACGGTTGAGCCTTCGCCCTCGCCCACCGCGGAGCCGACGGAGGAGCCGACTGAAACACCTTCTCCCACCGAAGAACCACCTACCGCCGTGCCAGAGCCAACCACCCCGCCACCTGAACCAACCACCCCACCTCCCCCGCCATCTGGTGGCAACCCCGTGACACCCGACAATGTGGGGGCAGTTGGGCAAACACGGCAATGGACAAACCACTTCGATAAGGTGAACCACGTGGCATTTGCATCGAATGGGCAGTTTATTGCGTCTGCGTCGGATGATGATACGATCCATCTGTGGAAGCCATCGGGAGAGATGCTTGCGCCACCGCTGCAAGGCCACCGCGACGATGTGACCACAGTGGCGATTGCGCCTGATGGCCAAACGCTTGCATCCGGTGCCGATGACGAACGCATCATCATATGGCGTACCGATGGCACCATTGTCCGTGAGCTTGATAAGCAGCATCAGGATGATATTACCGAGCTTGCCTACTCCCCAGATGGCCAATTGCTTGCCTCGGCAGGACGCGATGGGATAGTGCGCATTTGGCGGACGAGCGATGGGGCAAGGCTTGATGAGTTGCCCGCCGATAATCAGCAGGTTTTGAGCGTAGCCTTCTCGCCCGACGGCACATTGCTGGCCTACGGCGTGGCAGATGGCACCATACGGGTGTGGCCAGTGGCGCAAGGAAGAGTCTTCCACAAGATGGAAGGGCATGGTGGGGCGGTGAATAGCGTAGCCTTCTCGCCCGACGGCACACTGCTGGCCTCTGGCTCAGAGGACGATACGATTAACCTGTGGCGTATGCCGGATCGGACATTGGTACGCACGTTGCGGGGACACCGTTCAAGTGTGTTGGGGGTGGCCTTCTCGCCCGATGGCCAATTGCTGGCATCGGGTAGCAAAGACAAAACGGTTCGGCTGTGGCGCGTGAGTGATGGGACAGCCCTTCGGGAGATGTCGGGCAATGAAGAGGATATCTCCGACGTGGCGTTCTCACCTGATGGCCACTATCTGTTGGCTTCATCGGAGGATGGTACCGTCAAGGTGTGGGAAGCTCCATAATAGGGGAAAGATAACCGCTGCTAGATACCAGCAAGAACGGTAGCAAGCCGCTACAAGATAGAGCCTGCGTCTCCCCATATCTTACCACCTTGCCCCTGCGACAGCCGTGCAGGCGGAAGGCTGGAGAAGGAAAGAGGGGCGCAGGCTTTGCTATGAAGTGTCCTGATGGAGGCGTTGAGCCTCCATCAAGAGCGAGACGGCTTCGGAGCGGTCATCAACCATATGCGCAAGTTCTTTTAAACAATAGACCATTGTCCTGGTAGATTCGCTATCGTGCGCCCCCCCAAGCAGAGCGCACGCCTGGCGAAAAGCGACCATCGCATCTTGGTAATTGCCAACTGCCCGCAGTATATCGCCACGAATGCGGAGGCTTTCCCCCTCTTCAAAGGGTGCTTTGAGGCATTGTGCCCACGTGAGCGACTGGGTGATCCATTCTAAGGCATGGGGGAATTGGCGTTCGGCAAAGGCTAGCTCAGCATAGAGCCGGTAGAGCGCGGGAAACAGCTCTTTGGCGTCCACTTGATCGCACAGCGCTTTGCTCTGATCTAAGTGAGAACGAGCATGGTCGAACATCTGTTGGTAGAGATAGGTTATTCCAATGTTCATGTGGGTTGCGGCCATACCATATGGCACGTGCATTGAGGTGAAATGGTCAAGAGCAACCTGAAAATAGCGTAAGGCACTCTCGTGATCGCCATGTTGGTTTTTGAGCTTGCCAAGGTTGTTGGCCATAATGGCTTGACCATGTGCTTCCTCTATGACTCGTCTCTGATCCATAGAAAAAGGCGGCACGGGAACCACCCGCTATGAAGACAAGCGGGCGTGGGGAATTGCCGCCACCCTCCTTTCGACCAATAGTCGCCCTATCGTGCTTGGCGGTATGGAGCGACATACTGACTGCTATACGGCGCTACGGAGCCATGGGGAGCCATCAACTTCCCCTGAAGCCCAGTTGTGTGGATGCGGGCGAACCTCCTGAACCTCCTGGAAGCGGGTGGCCGCTGTTCATCCGTCATCGTTGTGGTCTGCACTCTCTGGTAATAATCCTGTTCCTGTATCATCATTGTGTTCATTGTTCGTCTGATAGCTGGTGGTCTGTATCTTCGTAGGTTGTCCTGCTCGATCTCCGGCGAGGCAGGTCTACTACAATAGGTCTGCATGTAGGAATAAACGGTGTTCAGAACAGAAATGGGCGACATGTAGGCGACATATGGGTGACGGTTAGAAGATGTACCCATATGCGTCGCACCCCTCGCACTTGCTATTTCATGTCATTTTGGTACAATAGGCGGCATGAAATGCTATCTCTCTGGCCCCATGTGCCGTCTGTATGGTGCAGAACACATAACACCCCTCTAAAGACATGGTAAGAGTACCGAGACTGTTGCGCCACAACTTGGTCTCGTGTGAAATGGGGGCATTGGGGGCTGTACGATATCATTTTGTACCATTCTTATGAGAAACACAGCAGACTGTCGCGACAACTTTAATGATAACGCGGCAGCCGTTGGTAGACAATTCCAGCCAGACACGAATCACACAACGAAACCAACGGTCTATCGATTCTAAGGTAAGGAGAGCATGTTCGTTTATGGAACTAGATAGCTTATTGCTCGTTTTGCCACTCTTCGGTGTTCTTGCGCTGATATTTGCCTGGTTTAAGTCCGGGTGGGTCAACAAGCAAGACCCCGGAACGGAACGGATGGTAGAAATTGGCGGCCATATTCGCGATGGGGCGATGGCCTTTTTGTCGCGTGAATATCGCGTATTGGCCGTGTTTGTTGTGGTGGTCGCCATATTGCTTGGCGCGGCCAACTCACTCTCAATCGACAGCATGCAGATGTTGGTCGGCGTCTCCTTCGTGGTCGGTGCATTTTGTTCTGCATTGGCTGGCTTTTTGGGGATGCGCATCGCGACGGCGGCCAACATCCGTACGGCCCAGGGTGCCCGTGACGGTCTCTCCAAAGCGCTGCAAGTCGCCTTTTCGGGCGGCTCGGTGATGGGGATGTCGGTAGTTGGGTTGGGCGTGCTTGGGTTGTCAGGCTTGCTGTTGATCTACCTCCGCGTCTTCAACACCAATCTCGCTCACATCCAAGAGCTGGAAAATGTCACCCGCGTGTTGAGCGTTTTGACGGGCTTCTCCTTTGGGGCAAGCTCCATCGCGCTCTTTGCCCGTGTGGGCGGTGGTATCTACACCAAAGCCGCCGACGTTGGTGCTGACCTCGTCGGGAAGGTCGAGGCGGGTATCCCCGAAGACGACCCCCGCAACCCTGCCGTTATCGCCGACAATGTGGGTGATAATGTGGGCGACGTGGCCGGTATGGGTGCTGACCTCTTTGAGTCCTACGTTGGAGCTATCATCAGTGCGATGATCCTCGGTGGGACGATGGCCTACTCCACCGGAAACTTTAATGCGGTCGTTCTCCCGCTGGTGCTTGCCGGAGTTGGCATTCTTGCCTCTATCATCGGCACGTTCTTCGTGCGAACAAAAGAGGGTGGCAACCCGCAAAACGCATTGAACATCGGGACGATCAGCGCTGGCGTCTTGATGCTCATCGGCTCTTACGCGGTGATCCAGTATTTTGTGCCAGATCCGTTCAGTTTTGAAGGCAAAGAATACACAGGTATGGGCGTCTTCTTGGCGACCATCACGGGGTTGATTGCTGGTATTGCTATCGGCCTCATCACTGAGTATTACACCGCTGAGGACAAACCGCCGGTTCACGCCATTGCAAGAGAGTCGAAGACCGGCGTCGCGACCAATATCATTGCGGGTCTGGGGACGGGGATGCTCTCAACCGCCCTCCCGATGCTCGTCATCGCCACAGCGACCGTGATTGCGTACCATCAGGCAAACCTCTACGGCATCGCGATTGCCGCCTTGGGGATGCTCTCGACCACGGGTATTCAGCTTGCGGTCGATGCCTATGGCCCCATTGCCGACAACGCGGGTGGTATTGCCGAGATGGCCGAGCTTGGCCCCGATGTCCGCAAGCGCACTGACAAGCTTGACGCGGTTGGAAACACTACCGCCGCCATTGGCAAGGGGTTTGCGATTGGCTCTGCGGCCTTGACCAGCTTGGCGCTCTTCAGTGCCTTCACGTCGGTGGTTGGCCTGGATGGTATTAACATCACCCAGCCCGCCGTGATAGCTGGCCTCTTTGTTGGCGGGATGCTGCCATTTGTCTTTTCATCGCTCTCGATGGCGGCTGTGGGCCGTGCCGCGGGCCAGATGATTGAAGAGGTTCGCCGCCAATTCAAGGAAATCCCTGGCCTCAAGGAAGGCAAAGAAGGCGTCAAGGCAGAGTACACCAAGTGTGTTGATATCGCCACCGCCGCCGCGATTAAAGAGATGGTATTGCCTGGCGTTATCGCTGTGGTGACGCCGGTGATCGTTGGTGCGCTCTTCGGCCCCGAAGTGCTTGGCAGCCTGTTGGCTGGCGTAACCGTCACGGGTATCTTGATGGCCTTGTTTATGTCCAACGCCGGTGGCGCGTGGGACAACGCCAAGAAGCACATTGAGGGTGGCGCGCACGGTGGCAAGGGCAGCGAACCACACAAGGCCGCCGTCGTGGGCGACACCGTTGGCGACCCCTTTAAGGACACGTCCGGGCCATCGCTCAATATCCTCATCAAGCTGATGAGCGTGGTGAGTTTGGTGATTGCGCCGCTCTTGGCCTCCTACTACGGGGTGTTTGAGTTGTGGCTCAAATAGGCGAAAGAGACGTTCTAGAACCGCTCAACGCTTCTATGATACGTCGTTTCGCTTGCCCATTTTGAGTAGTTTCTCGCATAGCACGGGGTTCAGGATTTGGTTCCTTCCCCGTGCTACTCTTGTGATAGGACAGAAATCTCAAACAGAAGCAGAAGCAGAATAGGTGGGACTTCATGGAAGGACTAACCCCATTTGAATTACAGGCTCTCTGGGTCACGCTTGCCATATCGGTCGTCGCAATCGGCTATAGCACCATTATGGGGGCCAAAACACTTCGCCAACCCAAGGGAACAGACGAGATGCAGGCTGTCTGGCAGGGCATCCACGACGCAATTGAGTACTCCTTTGGCCAACAACGAGCCGCGCTTCTTGTCACGATGATTGGTGTGGCGGCTGTTCTCGCCACAAGCACGCAATTCCTCCCCCCCGCCTCCAGCGCTGTCGAGCGGTTTGGCGACCAGGCGACGACGTGGGTGGCAGCCGGACGGGCGGGTGGAGCCGTTATCGGCATTGTGCTCTCGTATGTCATTGGGCTGATGTCGGGCCGTCTTGCCTCTGAGAGCGGAGTGCGGGTGGCGGCGGCGGGCCAGAAAGGCTATAACCCCGCCATGCGCACGGCTTACCGCTCAAGCAGCGCGCTGAGTATGGCTCCACTTGGTGTTGGGCTGCTTGTGAGTAGTCTCGTTGTGGTGATGACGGTCATTGGCGCGCCCGACCTGCTCTTTGGGTTTGGCATTGGCGGGGCGATGGGAGCGCTCTTTCTGCAATTTCGTTCCGGCCTCTATGCCGATGGCGCGCATCGGAGCATGCGAGAGCTGCATCAACAGGAGTCTGGCAAGCTCGACCCCCGCCACGCCGTGACTGTTGCCGACTTGGTTGGCGATAATATTGGCGATTGTGCTGGCATGACGACGGCACTTTTCCGCAATGGCGAACTGCTGACCTTTGCCGCCGTGACGATTGGCGTATTGTTGGGCGATTTTGCCAACGGGGCGCTCTTTGATGGCCAATATGAGATGCGCTTTGTGCTGCTGCCATTGCTTGTGCGGGCGGTAGGGCTGGTTGGTGGGTTGGTTGGCAATAGCCTTGTCCGCACCGACGAAAAGCGTCGTAATGCCATCGCCGCGATGACAAAGGGCTTTTACATCACCGTGGTGGTGTGCTTGGCAGGCTTTGCAGCCGCCACCGTGCTGCTGTTTGGCTACCCCGACCTTGGCAACATCGATTGGCGGCCATTCTATGCGCTATCTGTAGGCGTCGCATTGGCGGTGATACTTGAACGCGGGACACGGATGTTCGCACCGGCCTTCTTCAACCCCTACAAGAAAAAGGGCGACTCCGACGGGCGAATGCGGGCGATGTTTGCCGGTTTGGTGAAGGGGGCGGATGTCAATCTCTGGGGGATTGTGACGGTTTTTGGTGCTGTCGTGCCGATTGTGGTCATCTTCGGCTACATTGGCTATCAGCCGATTGAGAGCTTCCTTCTGGCCCTGCTCTACGGGCTTGTGCTTGCTGGTTTGGGGATGTTCTCGCTTGCCGCCAACACGCTCTCTATCAACAGCTTTGGGGCGATTGCCCACACCGCGCATCATCTCAGCGAGGTGGCGGGGATGGATAAAAACACCCGCAATGCGATGGAAGACCTCTTTATCGTCGGCAAGATGATGAAAGGCATCTCCCGCGGCATCGCAATCGGCTCTGCGGTGATAACCAGCGGGGCACTGCTTGGAGCCTACATTGCGATGGCCGGAGGCGTGCAGCTTGAGGCGGTGGCGAGTGGCGCGACGGTCGATCTCCTCTTGCCAGAGCCGTCCTTGGCAGAGCCATCGTTGATAAACCCCTTCCTCATCTCAATGCTGACCGGCGGGGTGATTGGGGGCGTGGTGATAGTTGGCGCATTCCTCTACCTCAACCGCGCGGTCGCCAAGGTGAGCGAGGTGGTGTCGCAGAAGAGCCAACAGCACGAACTGCCGCCCTTGCCAGAGCCACCGGCGCAGAGCGAAAAGACCACCAAAAAGAAGAAAGACGAAGAAAAGAAGCCGGTCGTCATCGTTGATTATACCAGCGTGATCCACCCTGCCAACGCCGTTACCCACCCGCCACTTGCCATCCTTGCCTCTGTGATCGCTGTTGTGACGGCGGTTGTTGGCGTAGTGTTGGGTGCGCAAGTGCTGATTGGGATGGTGATCGGGGCGGTGGTGGTCAGCCAGGTGATTGGCTTGACCTATCGGCAGCAAGAGACGTTGCTTGACCCAACTGGCCGCCAGGTGGCCAAGCCGACACTCATCTCATTGGTTATGGTGATGGCATTGGCGAGTTTGCTTGTCGCGGCGATGTCACTCTAGCATCCATCTTTATCGTATTTAATTTAAAGGTGATTATGAAGATACAGAATCATCCCACCCGTCCGCAAGACTACGTAATTCTCTTTCTAAAGGGCATTGCAATGGGGACGGCTGATATTATTCCGGGCGTTTCCGGCGGCACGATGGCGTTTATCACGGGGATCTACGAAGACCTACTTGATAGCATTCGGTCGTTCGATATGACACTGGTGCGGCTGCTCCTCCGGCGAAAAATCCAGGAGGCGGTTGAGTATGTGCCGTGGCAGTTCTTGGCTACATTGTTTTTTGGCATTGGCGTGGCGTTTGTGGGGCTTGCGCACGGGGTTGACTGGATGCTCCAAAACGAGCGCATCTATCTCTTTGCCTTTTTCTTTGGGCTTATCCTCGCCTCGATTGTCGCCATCGGGGGGATGGTTCGGTGGTCGGCTGGCAGCGTCGGGATGCTTGTTTTGGGCACGGTGGTGGCTTATGTTGTAGTAGGGTTGGTGCCGCTTGAGATGCCGCACGACCCACTCACCATGCTGTTTAGCGGGATGATAGCCATTATGGCGATGATTCTCCCCGGCATCTCTGGTTCTTTCCTGCTTTTGATTCTTGGCCAATACGACTATGTGCTGCAATTGGTGAAGTCGCTGGACGTGGTGGGGATATTCCCCTTAGCAGTGGGCGCGGTGATAGGGTTGATGGGCTTTTCGCGGGTGCTGAGCTGGCTGCTGAAGCGTTACCATCAAGCGACCGTCGCCGCGCTGATTGGCTTTATGATCGGCTCTCTCCGCAAGATCTGGCCGTGGAAAGAGGTGATAGAGACGCGCATCGACCGGCACGGCGATATTATCCCGATTGTTGAGAAGAATATTTTGCCGGTGTTTGGCTCAACGGAATTTGCCATTGCGGTGGTGTTGTGTATTGTTGGGTTCTTGGTTGTGAGCTACATCGATCACCTCCAATCGCGGTCAAATCCCGTTTTGCGGTTGTTCCTCAAATAGGCCAATATGCTATACTTTGGGGCGAATGGGGGAAAATTAGGTTGGAAAGGATAGTAGGTCGTTGCTTGTACGTGAAGGCCCGCAAGAAGCCGATGATTTGCAGCAGGAGCGGGGCGATTCGCATTCCAAACCCATCATTTCGCTGATTATCCCGTCGTTGGATGGGAAGATCGACGATCTTCGGGCTAGTATTGCCCACCAATATCTGCAGCCCAACGAGGTTGAGGTGGTGGTGGGGGTGCGGCCCAACGGTCGTGCCCGCAATGAGGGCGTCGCCCGGACGCATGGAGAGATTTTGGTCTTTGTAGACGATGATGCCGTGCTTGGCAATGAGCACGTCATTGATCACCTCGTGACGCCGTTCTTGTCGGGAGACCGCACCATAGGCGTGACTGGCGCATCGAAGCTCCTCCCGCCAGATGCGTCGGTGTGGCAGCGCTACGTGGCGAGTGAAGTGCCCCGCATTGAGCATCCGGTCGTCTCGCAGGTGGTGGAGACCAACCCCGACCCGCCCTCATTCTATTGCGATATCACCACGACGTGCTGCGCGATGCGGCGCGATGTCTTTGAGCAGGCGGGCGGGTTTGATAACAACCTCATCCGCGGCGTCGATACGGAGTTTTTTGTGCGGCTGCGGCAGTTTGGCTATCGGTTTTTGCTGATGCCGCATACGTGGGTCTATCACCCCGCCCCGCCAACACTCCCCGCTCTGCTCCGCAAGCACTTTCTCTATGGCGTGGGGCACGCACAGGAAGTTCGCCGCGACCCGCAACGCGCACGGGGCAGGGCACTCACCACGCCACTGCACGCCATCGGCTTTTGGGCATTTCGGACGGCCGTGCTCTTCCCAAATATCTTTTTACCCTATTCGTATGCGGCACCATCGTGGCGTCTGGGGTTCAAGCCGCTCAAGGCATTGACCAGCTATGTCGCCGCGCTTGGCTATTTGTGGGGGTGGTACCATGCAGACCAGGCAGACCAGGCAGACCAGGCAGACCAGGCAGACCAATCAAAGCGAGAGCACTCAGAACGACCTAAACGTTCATAATGGGGATAACACTGCTGATAATGTCGCCCCGCTGCGGATAGGCATCGACGGGCGCTATATCTATGACCACTTTCCCGGCATTGGACGCTATGTCGCCAACCTGGTCGCGGCGTTGGCGACGCTCGATCACCCCCATACCATCGTCCTGTTCACCAACTCATCATTGCCAAACACGCGCCACAACTACCACTCTTTGCTCTCCCACCCAACGATTGAGCACCACGACCTTGCTATTGCCCCCTTCTCGCTGGAGGAGCAGTGGAAAATCCCACAACTTGCGCGCTCGCTCAACCTTGATATCCTACATTCGCCCTTCTACATCAAGCCATATGTTGGGTTGCCGTGCCCCTCTGTGGTGACGATTTATGACTTGATTGGGCGCAAATTCCCGAATCTTCTGCCCTCAAAGAGGAATTTGCTTCTCTTCCGGCTGACGATGTGGTTCGCAATCCACCGCTCATCACACATTATCACCATCTCAAAGAGTGCCAAACACGATATCTTGGCCTACTATAATGTGCCGCCAGAGCAAGTCACCGTCACCCCATTGGCGACAGATAGCCATTTTGTGCCGCCGACAGACGAGGTGATGGCACGGACACGTGCAACATACCACCTCCCCCAGCGCTACATCCTCTATTTTGGGGCCAATAAGCCGCATAAGAACCTCGTGCGGCTCCTGGAGGCGTGGGAGCAGGTCATCGAGACACGGTTGCGCAAGCTCCAAAGCGCAGAACACCCTTCGGAGTTGCCCATACTCATCATCGCGGGCCACCACGACTCGCGCTACCCCGAAGCATGTACCTTCGTCACCGAGCATAAGCTTGGCCCGTGGGTGCGGTTTCTGTGGAATGTGAATGATGATGACCTTCCGGCACTCTATGGCGGGGCACTCTTTTTTGCCTTCCCCTCCTACTACGAAGGATTTGGCTTGCCGCCGTTGGAGGCGATGGCATGCGGAACGCCAGTCTTGTGCGGTAGCGAGAGTAGTTTGCCAGAAGTGGTTGGGGATGCGGCAGAGATTGTCGATCCGCACCGCACCGACTTATTGGCTGCCGGTCTGGAGCGATTACTCTTTAGCGATGGCTATCGGGCGACGCTCAGGGCAAGAGGGCTACAGCGGGTACGAGATTTTTCGTGGCGGCGTACGGCACAAGAAACATTAGCCGTGTATGAGGCGGCTGTCCGGGACGCAAAAATAGCAGCTCACAGCCCAAGGTCGTAGCGCATCACGGGCTGCCGCTCGCCGGAGTCGGTAAAGCCAAACCATTGGTAGAGGCGCTGGGCGCGGGTGTTGTAGGCTTGCGTGTTGAGCGTGACGATGTGCGCTTGCTGTTCTTGGGCAAAGCGGATGACTTCGGCCAGCAACCGGACGCCTATCCCTCGCCCCTGCTTGCGCGGGTCAACGGCGATGCGCACGAGGTGGAGCAGCCGCCCGCCAAAATGGCTTGTCGCATAGGCATAGCCAACAGTACGCCCACCAAGCTCTCCCACAACAAAAAACGTCCCTTCGGTGATGGCTTGGCCAAGTGTGGTATCATCTTTCATCCACTGCACCTCAAAGCAGGCACGGTCAAGCGTGATAATCGTTCGGAGGTCGGAAGGCAGCGCGGGGCGGATAGCCACATCGGCATTGCCAAAGGAGGGGATATGCAAAAACCGCTTTTCATAGACGATCACCGAGGTATCCTGCACATAGCCGTAGCGGCGAAGGGCCGGAATCAGCCAAATATCAGACGCCTCATCACCCGCGTAGAAAATATGGTACATGCCGCGGTCGTAGATCGACTCGTGGAGCGGGGTGAGGAGCGATTCGAGGCCCGCACTGATAGGAATCCCCCGTGCAAGCACCACCCCCCGCAACCATACCGCGTGATTGATAAAACTGCCCGTGATTGCGGCCCCTTGAATTTCGTTGCCATACTCAAGGATTGAGCCGTGGGCGTGGGCGAGGAGGGTCGGGAGTTCATCCGCCATAAGACCATAATACCGCCGTGCTCCATCGCGGAACAAGCGAGACACACTCGTGATATCATCTCTTGTAGAAAGTCGCACCGTTGCGTGTGTGAGATCAATATCGCGCCGAAGCCATCGCATAGACATGTGCTTTGTCCTGTCTGTTTGACCTGTCTAGATTGTACACGAGAATTGGTCTGTACGTACAACGATTATGTAAACAATACTGCTTTGTGGTGCTTTTTCGCCGATGAGGTCTATCTAAAGGGCCTATCTAGAAGATCTACCAAAAGGTCTACCAAATGCAACACCAACTCCCAGAAGAAGAGCCTATCCAATCACCCTCAACCTGGTTCTACGTCCGCACGATGTGGCAGCGCTATATGGGGCTGAATATCTCCCCCATCACCCCGCTGCTCTCGGTTGGCGGACAATTTCGCCCCAACCAATGGCCCGCCATCCACGCAATGGGCATTCGGGCGGTGTTGAGCTTGCAGGATGAGTATGAGGATGAGTTTCAAGGCACCCCCCCAGAACGTACTTTGCGCTTGCCGGTCGTCGATCACCACGCCCCAACCATAGAGCAGTTGGAGGAAGGCGTTCAGTTCCTGGCGAAGACGCACGAAGATAATTTGCCGGTGTTGGTGCATTGCCACGCCGGTATGGGCCGCGCTCCTACTGTCGCCTCCGCCTACCTGATGCGCTACCACGGCAAGACTGCCAAAGAAGCTATGGTCTTCCTATATACCCGACGGCCGATTGTTGGCCTCAACGAAGAGCAGTGGCAGCGGCTCTATGAGTGGCAACGGCATATCCGTCCTGAAGCATAGCCATCACGATACCTATGGATACCCCTGCAAACCCGATTTTGGTGCTCATCCCTACGCTCATTGCCCTCTACCTGATGCCCGGCCTGGCGATGATACGGCTATTTTGGCGTTCGCCCCGCCCATCGCTCTTCTCCCTTAGCATGATACTCGCACTGGCGGTGGGGATAAGCGTTTGTCTGCCGCCGTTGCTGCTGCTGTTGAGTTCTTATGTTGGCCTGCCCTGGAATAGCGCAATGACATGGGGCTATGTGGTCGTGGCGACGGTGATTGCCTTCTTCCCGCACCTCCACCGCATTCCCGAAGCGCAAGAGATACCACGCTATCGACGAGACCCGTATCAAGACCCACGTCAAGGCCCATATCAAGACCCACGTCATCCACAAGGCCCGCGCCGCTATCGTTGGGAGGCATCGCCGTTGTGGCAGCACGTGCGGAGTATTTCCCCCCTCCTCTCGCTGACTGACCTTGCGCTGCTTGGCATTACGGTGGCGGCGCTTGGCGTACGGCTGTTTCTTGTGCGCGATTTGCCGACTGGCCTCTTTGGCGACTCCTACCACCACACGATGATGGCACAGCTTTTGGTTGAGAATGGGGGGATTTTCCAGTCGTGGCAACCCTATGCCCCTCTCGCAAGCTTTACCTATCATTTCGGCTTCCACGCCAACAGCAGCTTTGTGCATTGGCTCAGCGGCATTGAGATGACGACGTGCGTGGTACTGGTCGGGCAATGGCTCAATGCGCTTGCCGCGCCGATGGCGTTTCTTCTCATCACCACGCTGAGCGGCCAACCGTGGGCAGGCGTATGGGCCGCATTTGCGACGGCATTTGTATCATCTATCCCCGCCTTCTACGTCAACTGGGGGCGTTACACCCAACTCACTGGCCATATCGTGCTGGTCGTGGTGGTAGTCTGCTGGACGACATTGGTCGTTGACTACCTCCCCCTCCGCCCGCTCAACCGGCTGTGGCGGCAGTTGGCGGCTCAATGGCGAGCAATCCTGTTGGTAGGGGTGATGACCGCGAGCATGATCCTGACCCACTACCTGGTGACGGTCTTTGCGGCGCTGTTTGTTGGCAGCTACCTGCTTGTGCTGATATTGATGCGCCAATCGTGGCGGACGGTGATTACGCTGATTTTACAAGCTCTTCCAATTATTATCATCACCTTGATCATCACCAGCGGCTGGCTGATCAATTTGTCGAACGGCTACCTCGTCCGCAATGCAACGGGGTTTGTCAACGGCTACACCAGCGCAGAGCGCATCACAAATTATGCAACGATTCCGCCCATCGCCCCGCTCTACATGAAGCGTTCACTGATTGCGCTGGCGGTGGGAGGGTTGTGTGTAGCGCTTTGGAGACGGGAATGGCGAGTGACCTTGCTTGGGCTGTGGACGGTTTTGCTTGTCCTGTGCGTGGTACCCCACCTGATTGGCTTACCTGGCTCAGGTATGATAGACTATCTAACGGGGCTTGGCGCATGGTATGTAACCATTGTGCCGCTTGCGGGGTACGCTCTTGCGGCGGTACAGGATGGCTTGGTTGGTTTGTTCCACCTCTCCTCACGAACCCTCTCACCATTCGCCAAGCCTTCTGCTTTTATGATTATCCACCACGTGGTTGTGAGCCTTCTCTTGGCAGGAGGCGTGTGGTGGGGCGTGGTCGAACAGCTTGACCTGATAGACGGCTCAACGCAGATGGTCACGCACGCCGATATGCGGGCGATGGAGTGGATACGCGATGGCGAACCTGCTCACATTCCCCCCGATGCGCGCTTCTTCGTGAACGGGTTTCCGGCCTATGGCGGCACCTTGATTGCAGGTACCGACGCGGGTTGGTGGATACCCTTGCTGACACGGCGAGAGTCGATCTTGCCCCCGTTGACCTATGGCAGCGAGGTGGGTGAGGAGCCGGGGTATCAGCTTAAGCTCAATGCGCAGTATGAGCAGATACGCGGCAAACCCTTGTACGACTCCACGCCGGTGCGGCTCGATTTGACCACTCCGGCGGCGTTGGAACTGCTGCGGAAAGAGGATATTACGCACATCTACAGCGGCGCGCACGCCACACCTGATGCCGCTCATGCCGACCACATCGATACAGATATCCTTCGGGAGAGCAGCTTGTTTACGTTGGTGTATGACGAGCAGGGTGTTGAGATATTTGCGTTTGTAGAGCATACCGACCAAACAGAATAAGAGAATAGACGACACAATGAAGATAGCAGTCATTGGCCCAACCTACCCATTCCGCGGCGGCATTGCGCACTACACGACGCTACTTGTGCGTCACCTCCGCGCGCGCCACCAAGTCCTTTTCCTCTCCTACATCAAGCAATACCCCAAATGGCTCTACCCGGGCAACACCTCTATGGATCCGAGTCCCGATTCGAGCGCGCTCAAGGTGGCATGCGACCGCATTCTGACGCCGATGAACCCCTTGACGTGGTGGCGTACCTACCGCATCATCAAGCACGAAGCGGTTGATTTGCTTGTCGTGCAGTGGTGGACACCTTTCTGGTCGCCTATGCTCTTCTTCTTGACCCGCCTCATCCGCCGCCACACCAATGTTCGCATTCTCTTCCTGTGCCATCACATCATTGCGCCAGATGGCGGGCTGTTCGATTGGTTCCTTGCGCGACGTATTCTCTGGCGCGGCCACGCCTTCATCGTGATGAGTGAGGAAGATTTTGCCTTGCTGCGGCGTGCATTGCCGTGGGGGCGCATCAGAGGAACGCTGCTCCCCTCTTACGATGTCTTCAGCCAGACGCCGCTTGAGTCCGCTGATGCCAGGGAGCGGCTTGGCATCGGCCCTGATGAGCCAGTGCTGTTGTTTTTCGGCTTTGTGCGGCGGTATAAGGGGTTGCGCTACCTCATCCAAGCCCTCGCCAAAGTGCGCGAAACGCTCCCCGCGCGGCTGTTGGTCGTGGGCGAGTTTTGGGAGGATGAGCGGCCTTACCGCCGTATGGTCGCAGAGTTGGGCGTGGAGGATGCGGTCACCTTCTACAACAGCTATGTGCCCAATGAAGAGCTGGGGGTCTATTTCTCTGCCGCCGATGTGGTCGTATTGCCCTACCTGGAGGCGACACAGAGCGGGGTCGTGCAAGTGGCGTTGGGCTTTGAAAAGCCTATTATCGCGACCTCGGTGGGGGGAATGCCCGAAGCCGTCCACGAGGGCGAGACGGGGTTGATTGTCCCGCCCGCCGACAGCGACGCCCTCTACAAGGCGATTCTGCGTTACTTTGACGAGTTGCTTGAAGGGCCGTTTACAGAGAATATCCGGCGGGAGAAAGAACGCGATTCGTGGGCACCGCTCATTGAGCTGATTGAAGAGCTGGCACAGCCCTCGCCAACGCAATTGCCGGAGCAGCCAGAGCCTGGTACCACTTCGCCGCGGGTGCTGTGATGACAACTCCCCCGCCCTACTTCGCCGCCTACTACCGCTCATTGGTGGTGCAGCAAGAGCTTGGCATCCCCCGCCATAGCAGGCGCATTCTCGATGTTGGCTGCGATGATACCTATATTTTGATGCAGGCGCAGGCAGAGATGCGAGTGGGGATCGACAGCGCATTGCCCCGGCCACGTTCTACTCTCCCCGCCGTCAGCATTGTGCGGGCGTTGGCGGAAGAGTTGCCGCTGCTTGATGGCAGTTTCGATACGATTTTTGCCTTTGATGTGTTGGAGCACGTCGTCGCAGACCGCGCCGTGATGCACGAAATGACGCGGGTACTCGCTCCCGACGGGGCGATATGGATCAGCACCCCCGCCGCCCGGACACGCTTTTTCCCGTGGTTCATCACGCCCTATGCCAACCGCTCATTTGGGCATGTCCGCAACGGCTATACCCCTGACCAACTGATTGCCCTCTTGCCACACCCGCCCGCTTGGGAGGTACGGTGGTTTTGGTGGCACGAGCCTTTCCTCCGCCTCAACTTCCTCCCACTGCACGCGCTCTCTCTCTTGGGGATGCACCGCCCCATGCGCCTAGCCACCCGCCTCTGCTATCAGCTTGACCGGCGGTGGCGCGATGGAGATCGGGGCCATCTCCTTGCGCAAATACGACGCCGCTCCTCTCCCAATACCGCCAATACGGCGGGCGAAAGGGAAAAAGGTAAGTAGATGCGCATTGCGTTTTTGTGCACATCAAGCCTTGATTACCCATCGCCGCGCGGACGGTGGTTGCCGGTGGCGCAGGAGCTTGCCAAACAGGGCTATCAGCCACACCTCTTGATGTTGCACCACACCTACGACCGCCTCTCACCCTGCCATCGCCACACCACCCACGATGGCGTTGTATGCTCGTATGTTGGCCAAATGCACGTCTATGGGGCGGTGGGGCAACGCTCGTACTACCCGCCTCTCGCCTTGATCCGCGTCTCGCTGATGGGGGTGATGGCATTGGCACGGGCAGCGATTGTGAGCCGTCCTGATGCAATCCACGTCTGTAAGCCGCAGCCGATCAATGGGTTGGCGGGGGTGATTGCGGCGCGGGTGTTGGGCTGTCCACTCTATGTCGATTGCGATGACTATGAGGCGGGTGGCAATCGGTTCAATGGCGGGTGGCAGCACCGCATTGTCGCGTGGTGGGAAGATAACCTACCCCGTCTCGCGGCGGGGACGACGGTCAACACCCGCTTCCTGCAGCAGCGCTACCAGCAGCTTGGAGTGCCGTCAGAGCGCATCGCCCACATCCCGAATGGCATCGCCGAGTCGTGGTTGCGTTCCCCGTCCGAGCGGCAAGTCGCCGGGTTGAGGAGCGGGTTAGGGGTGCGAGATGGCCCACTTCTTGGCTATATCGGCACGTTGAGCGAAACAACCCATAGCGTTGGCCTCCTGCTTGAGGGCTTTGCCGAGCCAAAAAATATTGCTGCACACTCCCCTGCCCCGCGATTGCTGCTTGTCGGCGATGGGGAAGACCGGACAATGCTGCAGGAGCGGGCGCGGTTTTTGGGCATTGCAGAGCGGTGTTTATTTATTGGTGCTGTGCAGGCGACCGCCATCCCCGCCTACCTCGCCCTGCTAGATGGCACGGTCGATGCGGTGTTTGACACACCAGTTGCGGCGGCGCGCTCGCCCCTCAAAATCGTCGAGAGCTTGGCGATGGGCGTTCCTGTCGTGACCGGCGATGTGGGTGACCGCGCTGAATTGCTTGGCACAGGCAATGAAAACACACAGGGCGGGATAGTCGTTGCGCCGGGTGATCCACACGCCCTCGCAATGGGCATTGAAGCGCTGCTCCAAGACCAAGAGAGGTTGCGGGCGGGGGCCAGAGAACAGGCACGACGGTGGCGGTGGGAGAACCTTGTCAAACATTGGGAAGCGGTCTATCGCCAATAATATACCCCTCTATGAAGCTATCTATCTCTGTCGTCATCCCATCGCTAAACTCCCCTACCGCTCCGGCTGTCGTGCGGAGTGTCTTGCACCAGACCTATCTCCCTGATGAGGTCATCGTGATTGGCCGTGACGATGGTCAGTTTCTCTCCACACTTGCTGCCCACGAGCGGGTACAATTTCGGGAAACCCCCCGCCCGCTCTCTGCCGCGGCGGCCCGCAATGCGGGGGCGATACAGGCGACTGGCGATGTCATCCTCTTCCTCGACGCCGACTGCATCGCCGATGCGCGGTGTATTGAGTATCTGGTCGCCCAACACCAGCTAGGACAATCGGTAGTAGGCGGGAGTGTTACAATTGAAGGTAGCAACTATTGGCTGGCCTGCGACAACCTCCTCGCCCTTGCGCCGATCATCGCCACTCACCCCGCCGGAGCGCGTGATTACCTGCCCAGTTTGGTGATGAGCGTGCGGCGGACACTCTTTGAGCAACTAGGCGGCTTTGATGAACGGTTTCCGGGGGCCGCAGGCGAAGATATCGATTTTGGCTCGCGGGTGCGGGCGGCAGGGGAGACACTGTGGTTTGAGCCGCGTGCCCGCGTTGCGCACCAACATCCGCGGACATCTGCGCGGACGGTGTGGAATCATCTCCGCCGGTTTGGGCAGCTACAAGTCGTGTTTTGGGAGAAATATCCGAACCACGTGATCCGCCAACGCAATACCCGCTTCTTACGCCATTTTGCTGGCCTCTTGATGGCAATTGCTCCGCTGCTGGCGGCGAAGGATATTGGGATGTTGTATTGGCAATCACCGGCCCATCGCCCCTACTGGTATGGCTTCCCCGGCATGGTGTGGGGGAAGATGGCGTGGTATTGGGGAGTGGCAGAAGCATTAGCGGTGTTAGAATGAGCAATCATAACAATCACTTACATAACAATCACTTAGACGACCTGCTTTCGCTTGCCCACATCGCCCGCTCTGACCCCAATCGCCGGTCGCGCACTGGCATTCCTGAGGTTATTCTCGCCGAGGGCAAGACACATTCCCACGTTCTCTCCATCGCCGCCGATATGCTTGCGACCGAAGAGCGGGTATTGATAAGCCGGGTCTCGCCTGATCTCCTTGCCGCACTGCGGGAGCGATTTCCCGCTTGTGTAGAGGGTAGCCCAAGCGGAACCACTGTCGTTATACGCCACCACGATAGCCATAGCAGAGAGGAAAGAAAGGAAGAGGTGGATGGCGGACGGGTCGGTATCTTGACCGCGGGCACGTCAGATATTCCCGTTGCGGAGGAGGCATTGATGCTTTGCCGCGAATTGGGGTGCCGGGTGCATACGAGCTATGATGTTGGCGTGGCGGGCCTCCACCGTCTCCATGCCCCTCTCCAACGCATGCTCCACGACATACAGGTTGATGTTCTCATTGTCGCGGCAGGGATGGATGGCGCATTGCCATCGGTGGTTGCAGGGTTGGTTGATTGCCCCGTGATTGGTCTTCCCACCTCGGTCGGCTATGGCATGGGGGGGAATGGGACAGCCGCCCTGCTCAGTATGCTACAGACGTGTGCGCCGGGCCTTGCCGTGGTCAACATCGACAATGGTATTGGGGCGGGGGCGATGGCGGCACGGATCGCGAACCGGATGGAGATATTGCGGCAAGACAACGAATAATTCCGTATAACTACATATTCATACATTCAGCGGAGAACTGAGTTCAAGGGAGTACAGAGAGAAAGGGTTCAGTAAATGATTGCCTATTTTGACTGTTTCCACGGCGCGTCGGGAGATATGCTACTCGCGAGCCTCTTCGACGCCGGTCTCAAGCAAGACGCACTCGATCACATCCTCACTCGCCTTCCCCTATCAGGATATTCAGTTGAGCACCAACCGACCGTCAGCCACCACGTAAGCGGGAGCCGAGTGATTGTACACATCACCGAGCCACAACCCCAACGCACATGGGCCGACATCCGCGCCCTCCTGGAGCAGAGCGACCTCCCCCAACGCACCCGCACCTGGACACTCAATGCATTTGCACGGTTGGCGCGCGCAGAAGCAGGTGTACACGGTGTGCCGGTTGATGATGTCCACTTTCACGAAGTTGGTGCGGTCGATAGCATCATTGATATGGTGAGCGTCTGCGCCGGTTTGGAGATACTCGGCGTGGAGAAGGTTTTTGCTTCGCCGTTGCCGTTGGGCAAGGGGTGGGTAGAGACACAACATGGCCCTCTCCCCGTCCCCGCCCCCGCCACGCTCTCGCTGCTTGCCGAACGCGGTATTCCTATTCTCCCCGCCGTGAGCGAGGGTGAGTTGGTGACCCCAACCGCCGCCGCATTGCTTGCCGAGCTTGCCACATTCGATCAACCCGCCTTCCGGGTGCGCCATGTTGGCTATGGGTTTGGGCATAAGGAGTTCGATAGGCTCAACGGCGTGCGGGTGTGGCTTGGCGAACCGCAACACCCCCCCACTGATAGCGATACCACTCCCGCTGAAGACACCCACCATTCTCCCTTCCACTTACACGGCCACGAACATCCTCACTCGCACTCTCCCACCTCCTCTCCCTCTCCTAGGGAAGCCGTGATTGAGATGCGGTGCAACCTTGATGACGCGACGGGGGAAGTGGTTGCCTATGCGATAGAGAAGCTGTTGGAGGCGGGTGCACTGGACGTGTGGGCGACCCCGCTGATGATGAAAAAGGGCCGTCCGGCTATGCAACTGGCCTGTCTTGCCCGCCCGACCGACGTGACAAACTTCCTTGACCTCATCCTGCGAGAGACTCCGACCTTTGGCGTGCGCTGGCAGACTATGGAACGGTTTGCGAGCCGCCGTCAGACCGCAGTCGTTGCGACGCCGTGGGGCGAGGTGCGCGTCAAGCAGAAATTCCTTGGCGAGGATGTGATTACCACCGCGCCGGAGTATGAAGATTGCGCGGCGATTGCGCGTACCTACGATGTTCCCCTCGCGACGGTCTACACCGAAGCTCTCAAGGCAAGTGCCACCGCCACGACCTCTCCCATGTCCGTCAATGGAAAGAAATAGAACAAAGCAAGACGACCTACATTGAATAGCCCTTGAAACAATTCCTTTGAAACAATCTCTTATGCACAACCACGTTTCATCACCCCCGCCCCGTCCTGCCACCGTGTCTCTCATCTGCACCGTGCGGGACGAGGCGGATTCTATTGTTGCCCTTCTCGATTCGATGTGTACGCAGAGCCGGTTGCCGGATGAAATCATCATCAACGACTGCCAGAGCCGCGACTCCACCCCCGCCCTCGTGCAGCAATATCGCGCTCGTGAGCCGCGGATACGGCTGGTGGCGGGCGGCCATAATATCTCCTCTGGCAGGAACAATGCGATTGCCACCGCGGCGGGAGATATCATCGCGTGCACCGATGCGGGGTTGACACTCACCCCCGACTGGCTTGCCCACATCGTTGCGCCGCTTGAGCAGGATCGGGCTGATATGGTGGGGGGATTTTTCCGCCCCGCCCCGCAGACGCTCTTTGAGACGGCTCTTGGCGCAACCAACTACCGCCATCCAGAAGAGATAGATGCAACCACCTTCCTGCCGTTTGGCAAGTCGATGGCATTCCGCAAGACGGTGTGGGAGCATGTTGGCGGTTTCCCAGAGTGGCTCAGCCATTGCGAAGACCTCGTCTTTGATATGGCGGTGGAAAAGGCAGGATATCGGCGGGCGTTCGCGCCGGATGCGCTTGTCCACTTCCGCCCCCGCGGTTCGCTTTGGGCCTTTGCGCGGCAATATTTCTGGTATGCGCGGGGAGATGGCATTGCCGGGCTGTGGGCAAAGCGGCACCTCATCCGCTACGGTAGCTATGCTGCCCTGCTGACCCTCTTACACTTCTGGTGGCATACCCCCGCCACCCGCCCGCTCCTCACCCCGCTGATTGCGGCGGGGGTCGTGGCATATACCCGCGCCCCCTATAGACGACTGTGGCCGCAGATACAGCCATTGGCTTGGCCGCAACGACTCGGCGCGCTTGCATTGGTACCTCTTATCCGTGTGGTGGGCGATGTCGCCAAGATGGCGGGATATCCAGTGGGGCTTGCCAAACGCAAACGGGTACGGTAGGCTACGGTAGCCTACGGTAGTCCGTGGCAGGTTCATGTGGTACAATTTGAGCCGATTGAGCCAACGAAACTGGCATGAAAGAGAAAGCATAGGAAAACATAATCTATGGCAGACTATATCGTGACGATAGGGCTTGAAGTACACGCCCAAATCCTGACGAACACCAAGATGTTCGACCATTGTCCCGCCGCCTACGCCAACAACCCGCCAAATACATGCACCTCTGTGGTGAGCTTGGGGTTGCCTGGCTCGCTCCCCGTCGCCAACCAACGCGCGATTGAGCTTGCCGCGGTGACTGGCCTGGCCATCAACTGCGCGGTCAACCCGCATTCGGTGTTTGCCCGCAAGAGCTACATCTACCCCGATCTCCCCAAGGGCTACCAGATTACGCAGTATGATCAGCCGATTTGCATCAACGGGTGGCTTGAAATCCGCACCAGCAACGGACGAGTCAAGCGTCTTGGCATTGAGCGGCTCCACATAGAGGAAGATACTGGCCGCAATGTGCATATGGAGGATGGCACGTCGTTGGTTGACTACAACCGTTCAGGCGTCCCGCTGATGGAGATCGTCGGCAAGCCCGATATCGAAACGCCAGAGGAGGCGCGGCTCTTCTTTGAGAAGCTGCATCAAACGCTGGTGTGGATTGGGGTGAACACCGGCAGTATGGCTGATGGCGCATTGCGCTGCGACGCCAATGTGAGTATTCGTCCGGCGGGGCAGCAGGAGTTTGGCACCAAGGTCGAGGTCAAGAATATGAACTCCTTCCGCTCCGTAGAGCGCGCGCTCGCCTACGAGCTAGACCGCCAAAAGCACGTCCTCGATTCGGGCGGGACGATTGTGCAGGAGACCCGCGGTTGGAATGAAGAACTTGGGGCGACGGTTGGGCAGCGCAGCAAGGAATTTGCCCACGACTACCGCTATTTCCCTGAGCCGGACATTCCCCCTATCATCGTCAGCGATATGTGGCTTGCCGAGCGCCGAAATGAGCTTCCTGAGCTGCCAGATGCGCGGCGAGACCGGTTTGAGGCCGAGTATAGCCTCACAACCAAAGATGCTGAACTCCTCACGATTGACCGCGCTATCGCGGACTACTATGAGGAGGCGGTCGCGGCGGCGAAGGAGGTCGGCGGGAGCGCGAAAGATGTCGCCAACTGGGTTGTCGGGGAGCTATTCCGCTTGGTGAACGATACGGGGACGCTTTTCCGCGAGATGGCCGACAAAATGCCCCCCAACCACATCGCCACCATCCTCGATCTGCTCAACAAGGGCAGCATCAACCGCACGGTCGCCAAGCAAGTCTTTGAAGAGAGCTTCCAGAACGGTACCAACCCCGCCACGATTGTCGCAGAGAAAGGGCTGACGCAGATCAGCGATGAGGATCAACTCGTATCGTTGGCGCGCGAGGTCGTTGGCGCAAACGAGAAGGCAGTCAATGAGTATCGCAAGGGCAAGAAAAGCGCGATACAGTTCTTGGTTGGGCAGATTATGAAGGCCACCAAAGGGCAAGCCAACCCCAATGCCGCACGTTCGGTACTCGAATCGGTGTTGGAGGAAAAAGCATAACTGCTACATATCGCGATGTAATCATCTATATCATCTGTATTATCTATGGTGACGGGAGGTGCTGTGGAGCCTGAACAGCCGGAGCATACAGAACAAACCAGCAAGAAAAGCGACGATACACAAGGTTCACAGGAATCACGGGTCTATAAGATCAAGTCGCCCGCCGACTTCCTGACGAGCAGCAAGCAGAAGTTTGTGCTTGCGCAATCGCGCTTTTTCCGCGAAGAGGTCTATCTTGCCTTGTTGAGCCTTCAGGGGAGCCTTGAAGATGCCTTCCGCGGCTATTTACTGCTCCATAGCAACTTTGCCGGGGAAAATACCTTCCCGATTGTGCTTGGGGTGATGCGCAGCGACCCCCTCCACCCGCTCAGCTACGACGAGGTCGACCGCATTCAGCGCACGGAGCAGTTGCGAGAACGGATTGCGAGCGGGGAGGAGATTACCCTTGCACCGAGTAGCGTGCGGGCATATCAAGAGTTTGCATCGGTCTTGCTGACGCGCTATGGGGTGTTGGTCGTCACGTCGGATGAGCAGCTCCCCGCCTACGCCCCGCCCGAAAACCCACCCGAAGACGACCAGGAAAATGAGGTCGTAGAGCAGGTAATGCGGGCATGGCGGCGGTATAAGACGCACCTCACGCCACTCTTGGGGGTATTTGTCCTGTTTCTGGTCGGCGCGACGACGACGATCCTCCTGCAGCAGGCGCGGGTCGTGGATGTGGCTCCTACTCCTACCCGTGTTGTCACCCAAGCCGCGACGGTAGCTCCTGCAATGGCTCCGACAAGACCTGCAGCAGCGGCTGTCACGGCGACGACAATTGTGACTCCAACATTGACACTCTCCCCCACTCCCATCCCCTCTCCTCCCCCTTCTGATGGCCTTACACCGGGCCGCACCGCCTATGTCAAAGCAACCGTGACGGGCCTTGCCCTCCGTGCAGAGCCAAATACCACGGCAGCCGTGCAGCTCTATCTAGAGGGCGATACGGCGGTGGATGTGGTTGAGGGGCCGGTGCAGGCAAATGGCTACGAATGGTGGCGGGTGCGCGCCGCCAACCGCGAAGGGTGGTGCGCGGGCGACTTCCTAGAAGTGCGCTAGGCAGGAAGGGGGGGAATTTCGGGGCGATTTTGGATAATCTGGGGCGATCTCTGGGGCGATCTGGGGCGATTTGGGGTAATCCTGTTCGATTTCAATGCTATAATGAGAAAGCTGCATACCACCATCCTCGCCCACCAATGAGAAGTCAGAAGCGACAACCGCGGTAGCAGCCCACTGGGTTCCTTTTGCCATCAAGAGAACCATGCGCAGTCAACTACAACAGCTTGGCAACTATGTGATCGACCGCGAGATCGGTCGGGGGGCGACCAGCGAAGTCTGGCTTGCTCACCATGCCTATCTTGAGCACCGCCAAGTGGCCGTCAAGATCCTCCTCACGCAGGATGTTGAGACGATCCACCGCTTCAGCCATGAGGCCAATATCATGGGGCTGTTGCGCCACGACCACATTGTACAAATCTACGATCATGGCCACAACGATCCCTATTACTACACCGTGTTGCAGTATGTTAATGGCAACTCCCTCCAACAGCTCCTCGACCGCAGGCGTTCCCTCGATTTTGCCACTGCCATCGCTATTTTTCAGCAGATAGCCACCGCCCTTGATTTCGCCCACAGCCTTGATATTGTCCATCGCGATGTCTCGCCAGGCAATATCCTCGTAGATGAGATCACTGGCCGTGCCTTCCTGACCGATTTTGGCATTGCCCGCGACCCAACCCGCAAAATCACCGTCGATCAGCGGGTGATGGGCACGCCCGGTTACTGGTCGCCTGAACATGCCCGCTCTGCCACCGAAGTCACCAGCCTTTCCGATATCTATGGGCTCGGCGTGGTGCTCTATGTGATGCTGACTGGCGAACTGCCTTGGAACGATGTACCGGGGACACCCGATCAAGGCTTTGACCCGCCGATGTCAGTCAAGCAGCGTGGTGCAAAGCATATCCCTGAGCAGGTAGATGCCGTCATCCGCACGATGCTCGCCGCCGACCCCCTCAAACGCTTCCCCACAGCGCAGGCGGCGGTGGATGAGCTTGATCGGCTCCTCAAACGCCACCATGCGGCGACCCAAGTCTACGACACGCGGCAAACCGTGCGGACAGACCATCAAACATCCCCACACCCCCCACACCCTAGCGTCCTGCCCTCGCTGAGCGGTTGTCAGGTGGCTGGCGTGTTGGTGAATGAGGTAGAGACGGTGCTTGGCCCCAACCTCGTCCGCGCCCCCATTGCGCAGGCACACAAGCGTGCACAAGAGCTTTGCCAACCCGATGCCATCGTCAACCTACTCAATGCGTGGTCACATGAGGGGGCTGGCGAGGGGTTCTTTCGGAAGCAATTGCTTGGGCGGATGGCCAATTTGCATAGCATTAAGAGCCGAAACCTCTATTTCTACCGGCTGCGGGTGCTCTACGAACAGCGTAGTATTCCCGAAGAGATTATGGAGCCTGATAAGAGCCATCGTGTCTACCCGCTTGAGCCGGAGCAGGGCCAGTGGGAAGTTGCTCTGCCGTCGGTGCAAGGCTTTGAGCAGGATGAGGGCGACCAAATCATCATCCCCGGCTCCACCCGCGTGGTGACATGTTCCGTCTGCGGCGGCAAGGGCAAAACCGTCTGCCCCAAATGCAAGGGCGCACAACGCATCAAGCAGCGAAGCGCTGTCCCGATTGACGATGAGGAGGAGGAGCATGGCGAATCATCCTCATCTGCGCCAAACAACTCCTCAAATGCACGTGGTAGGCGCAATAGGCAAGGAAATGCAGGCAATCAGGAGGTATCAGGAAGGGCATCAGGAAGAGCTGGCGGAACAGGAAAATCGGACAATCCCCACTCCGCAGATCCCTCCTCCACCCCGTCTGGTGTCGCGGGCATGATCCAGATGGTCAAGCGTGCATCGCGCACTCGTATGGCAGAGATTGTGGTGCCGTGCCCAGAGTGCGAAGGACGCGGGGGCATACCTTGTGAGCAGTGCCAGGGCACGGGCCGGATGGTGGCACAGAAGGCTCTTCGGTGGCAGCGGGTGCCCTACACCATAGAGGATCACGATGAGCTACCCGTGCTTGACAGCAAATGGCTCCTAGAGCATTGCAGCATTGAAGAGGTCTACCACGAACGGGCAACGGGTGACCCCTTCAACAACACGCCCGCCTTCCTTGATGAGTGGCTGAAAATCCCGCGGGTGGCAGAGATGATTGAGCAGGTGCAGGAAGTCACCGATGAAGAGACCCGCATCATCCTCAGCGAGCTGAGTATAGGGATGATTCCCATCACGGATGTCGTGCTTGACCTTGGGAATGCGGCACATATAGCACATGCCGCACATGCCGCAGATGGCGAGCCAGAAACACCGGATGAGAATCATCTCTACGACGTGACGATCTTTGGGAATGAGCACGTTATCCCCGCCGATTGGCGCTTTCTTGATTGGAACCGCGTCATCCTGCTCTGGGGAGGGCTATTTGCCGCCGCGCTCATCCTGATCTTCGCTTTTTTTGCCCTGACCGGCTGCTAATGACCGGCTGCTGATGACCGGCTGCTAGTAGTGCACATGCACCGGCGTGCCGATAGGTGCCCACCCATAGAGCCACTCGGCAGAAGCCAGCGGTAGGTTGATGCAGCCGTGGCTCATCCGCACGCCTGTCCCGAATTGATTATGCCAATATGTCCCGTGTATCGCCACCCCGCCATAGATATACATGACGTGGGGCACATTGGGCACATAGTAATATTCCCCTCCGATTGTCCCGCTCATGGTCTGCACGCGGATCTTAGAATAGACAGAGAAATGCCCCACCGGCGTATTGAAGCCATCCTTGCCCGTTGAGACGGGAGCATCAAACACCATCGTCCCGCCTTGATAGGCATACAGCCATTGGTGGCTCAGGTTGACCTCAATAAGCTTGGCCCCACTCACGGGGATAGGCTGTGGTTGGGCAGGTTGGGCAGGTTTTGCGGTCGGCGCGGGGACGGGGGTCGCAGTGGGGAGGGGCGTTGCTGTCGGGATGGGGGTGTTTGTTGGCAGGTACAACGCCTGAATTTCAGGCTTCTTGACGGCCCGTATGTCGTGCCCACGCAGCAATGCCAAATCACGGCCAAGGTTGCTGATGGTAATCTTATCGGGCACGCCCTCCGCGATAGGATGGCGTTCGAGCCGCCCCCGCTCAAAATATTGCACCTGCAACATCTCGTGGCCGACGTAGTCCCACAACGGCTCGCTGATGGGGTAGCCAAACGCCTCAACACCGCCCTTCTCGTGCCAAAAGCTCAGAAACGGCTCATTGAGGGTGTGCTGTGTCTCCTCAAAGTAGTAGCCACCTTGGTTGGGCTGCTGCAGGGGGGCGGGGTCGAAGGTGCGCCACAGTGCGGCGGCATAGTCTGAGCCGATACGCCCCGCGCGGACGTGGCCGTCGTCATGGTACTCCAACCGCCCCCGCTGGAAATACTGCACGGTCAGGCCATTCTCCTCCACGACCTCCGTCACCGGCGCGCCCAATAGCTCTGTCCCATTGTGCTCACGCCAATAGCTTAGGAAGCCATAGGTATTGTCAAGCAGGTGGCCAGTAACATCAAAAAAGAGCCAATCGCCATTTTGGGCATAGGCAGGGGCAGGGCGCAAGGCAGACGAGGGCGACCAGGCCGAGTCACCACCACGCCCATCAGTTGCCATACTCGCCACCACCCCCACCACCCCCACAATGGTGGCAAGCAAAACACTCATCATGGTAAAGCGACGGGCACGGCAGTTGGAAAAGGGGGAAAAGCGGGAAGAACGGGAAAGAGTAGTCGGTGAATTGTTGCGCATGTGTCGTGTCATAGAGCACTTCCTTTTCTGGGGATTTTCAGGCCGTATGTGTGTTGATACCGAAGGGTAGATACACGGCGTAGATGAGATGCATGGTTGATGCATATATGCGGGGTGTACATATCTCTATGGCGGCAATGAGTGTAGGTGTCGTGCGAGTGTCGGGAGTAGTAATCGCGTGTTGCCATCCCACAGAGTCTCTGCTATCATCATAGTACCATCTTTTTGGCAGGTTGTGGCGCTGCCACAGCCGAACGGCTTTGAAACATATTGTAGTCATACAACTAAGAGCAACACACATGAGAGATCTATACCAAGAATTAGAAGCATTACGAACTCGTTTTGAACTCTTACGGGGGCATCTTTGACCTGCCTACAAAACGAGACGAAATAACCGCGCTGGAAGATCGTGCCGCCGACCCCACCCTGTGGGATAATCAACGCGAGGCGCAACGTATCTTACAGCGTCTTTCCCACGTCAAGCAAGAAGTTGACCAATGGCACACCCTCGACGCGCAATTGACCAGCCTTAGCGAGCTGATAGATATGGCCGTCGCCGAAGAGGACGAGTCGTTGCGAGAGGAAATCAAAGAAGAGCTTGCCACCGCCGCCGATGAGCTAGAACGACGCGAATTTGCGTTGTTGTTGAGTGGCGCATATGATGACCGCGATGCGTTTTTGTCCATTCAGGCGGGGACGGGCGGCACCGATGCACAAGATTGGGCCGAGATGATGCTCCGCATGTATATGCGTTGGGCAGAAACCCGCTCGTTCAAGGTCACCATCATCGATAGCAGCCTTGGGGATGAGGCGGGCATTAAGAGCGCCACCATCGAAATCCGTGGTGAATATGCCTATGGCTATGTCCGCGCCGAAGCGGGGATCCACCGGCTCATCCGCCTTTCGCCGTTCAACTCTGGCAACATCCGGCAGACCTCGTTTGCGCGGGTTGAGGTAATGCCCGAAGTCGACGATGCGCCCGAAGTGGAGATCTCATCCGACGACATTCGGGTAGATGTCTTTCGCAGTGCGGGCCACGGCGGCCAAGGTGTCAACACGACCGACTCCGCCGTGCGGCTGACCCACTTCCCGACGGGCATGGTCGTCACGTGCCAAAATGAGCGCTCCCAGCTCCAAAATAAGGAGATGGCGATGCGAGTGCTGCGCGGGCGGCTGTTGGAGCGCGAACTCCAGCGGCAGCAGGAAGAACGGCGTGCGCTGCGCGGGGAATATCGTCAGGCCGACTTCGGCAACCAGATGCGCACCTATTACCTGCACCCATACACCCTAGTCAAAGACCACCGGACAGATATGGAAACAAGCGATGTGCGTGCGGTGCTTGATGGCAATCTTGACCCATTCATCGAGTCATTCCTGCGGTGGAATGTCTCTGATACGGCAACAAACGAGCAGCTTTAGGGGGAACTGTGATGCAATACGCAAATCACCGGCCCAATACACAGCCAATGCGCGCCTTTGTCTCTCGCATTGCGACCATCGTCGCGCCTATCATCCTGATCGTACCGATCTTGTTGGTGGGAATCGTGGTATTTGGCTGGCCCACCACCGCCGCGCGTGCTCAAGGCGAAACTTCTGAATACATTGAGCTTCTTTCGACATCGGTTGACACCGATTTTCCCAGGCTTATCTCCTTTTCGCTGGAGGCAGCGGGAAAAACTGCCAACATCACTGAGGTTGAGCTGCTCTACGGTGCAACCCGCAGCGATAGCTATACCGTGGTGAAGACCGATATTCGGCCCGGACGCACGGTTGAGACCAGTCACGGGCTTGATACCCAAGTCTTCTATGTGCATCCGGGCGTGGAGATGAACTATCGGTGGGTGATTACCGACGCCGATGGGAATGAATATACCACATCTCCGCGCACTTTTACCTACGATGATACCCGATACCCGTGGCAAAGCCTTACCGAAGGGAAGGTGACGGTCTACTGGTATGAGGGGAACGATAACTTTGGCGAGGAAGTGCTTGCGATTGCCGTCCGTGCGCTTGAAAACCTTGAACGTGATATCCAGGCGGAATTGGTGGAGCCGGTAAAGGTTTATGTCTATGCCAACAACCAGGACATGCGCTCTGCCCTCCAGAGCAACGAGGTGGAGTGGGTTGGCGGGCAGGCGATGCCGTCGTTGGGTATTATCATCGGTTCCATCGCTGCAAACGACACGCAGGAAGCCAAACGGGTCATCCCGCACGAAATGTCGCACCAAATATTGCACCAGGCGACGGATAACCCGTATGGCGGGGTGCCGTTGTGGTTCAATGAGGGGCTTGCGGTCTACAACCAAGAGACGATTGAGTTTATCTATGATATGAGTGTTGAGGAGGCGGCGCGCACCGGCGAACTTATCCCGCTAGAGGCGTTGGCATCAAGTTTCCCCGCCGACCCCGACAAGGCATTGCTCTCATATGCCCAGAGCTACAACGTGGTGCGGTATATCAAGAATACCTACGGCGCAGAGGGTATGTCGAAGCTGGTTGATGGCTTTGCGGAGGCCAAACCCGTCAATGAGGCCATTGAGGAGGCGCTTGGGCTACCATCGGTGGACGCGCTGGATGAGGAGTGGCGGGAGACCCTGCCCCCTGTCGAGGTGATGAGCCAACCAAGCGCCACGCCGCCGTCGTCCGCGCCCCAACAGCGGTTTTTGCAGCCGGGCGGGGTGAGTGGCAATGGCAATGCTCCCGCACAACCAGATGACCCGTTTAACGATCCCTTCGACGATCCCTTTGCCGATCCCTACGATGACCCTCCTGAAGAGGGGATACTTTCGGGGGTGGTGTTGCCGGTGTGGGCAGAGGTGGGGTTGACGTTGACATGTTGCACCGGAGTGATTACGATGGTAGGGGTGACCCTGGTCGTCATTCTTCGGTTTGTTGGTTCCAACAAGGATTGAGCGCACGCGCTCGGCAGGCAATACAACCCGTTCGTTCCGAGGCAAGGCAAAGTTTGATAAGGAGGATGGCGGCAATTCCCCACACCTCAACATGCTCACAGCCTCCACATCTCAACGTGGTCGTGTGAGAACGGAGGTGGCTCCCTTGCCGCCTTTTCTATGGAAATGAAATTCACTCCCTGGCGCATGACGTATATCAAGGGGACAGAAAACCCCGACAAAACGAAATGCGTCTTATGCGATTTACCGCAAGCAGACCCACCCAACGACCCCGATAACTTGATCGTCTTCCGTGGCACACGCTGCTACGTATTGATGAATCTCTACCCATACAACACGGGGCATCTGATGGTCGTGCCCTATGAGCATACGGCCGACCTCGCACAGCTCAACAACGATGCCTCATCCGAACTGTTTTTTCTCACTCGCCGCTGCATCACCCACCTGACGGAGGAATATCACCCCCACGGCTTCAACCTGGGGATGAACCTGGGACGTGTGGCGGGCGCGGGGCTAGACGAACACTTACATATGCACATCGTACCGCGTTGGAATGGTGATACCAACTTTATGCCGCTGCTTGCGGAAATGAAGCTCATTCCAGAGGATCTGGAACGTACCTACCACCGATTGCATCCTCGGTTTGCCAACGATCCCGAGCTGTGACTGCTCCCTGGTCACATGAGGTTCATGTTGACCAGGTTGATCAGTAGGTCGATTTTAAACGGTTTTTGCAGGATAACGGCACCCTCCGATTCAAGCTCAAAAAACCACGGTTTCCAGCCAAGTGCCGTGATGATGATGATTGGTGTCCCGCTATCCTGCAATCGCTCTCGGATCTGACGGAACATCTCCACCCCATCCATATTCGGCATCATGATGTCGGAAATGACCAACCGGGGGCGTACTTCGACAAGCTTACTCAGGCCCTCTTGCCCATCGTACGCCGAGACGACATGGTATCCTTCCCGCTGCAGCGACATATCGAGCATACGCTGCAACTGCATGTCATCATCAATGATTAAGATCGTCCCTTTCTTCTCCATGGCGTCTCTTCTTTCCTATGACCAACTATCACAATACGACCTTCCTAATGTTGAATATGCGCATCCGCCGCAATTATACCAAAGGATATTCTATGTTGCACCAACGACAATCCGTCGCTCCTTCACACACACAAGAGCAAAAGCGCACGCTTCGGCGGCAGTTTCGGCAGCGGCGCAATGCCCTCCCCGACCCTCTTGCCCGCAGCATCCGCATCTGCGAACGATTGAGTGGCTTGTCTGCCTACCAGCAGTCGCCGGTGATACACTCTTATTTGCCCATACAATCGGAAGTAGACACCCGACCATTTCTACGGGCAGCCTTGACAGCAGGGAAACAGGTGGTTGTGCCGATTGTACCAACCGCACCAACCATGTCGGATACTTCATCCGAAAATATCTTACATCATGCCTTATTGCCGTCGCTAGAGCCAGATGACTTGCTTGAGGGCGCGCTTGGCACCTTGCAACCGTGTGCCCCGCAATGGGCGGATGAGGGGTGTTGGCAGATGATTGTCGTGCCGATGCTCGCTTTTGACCGCATGGGCTACCGATTGGGGTATGGAAAAGGGTTCTACGATCGGCTGCTTGCCGACTTGGGGGTGTGGAAAGTTGGCGTGGCGTTTGCGGTGCAAGAAGTGGACGCGCTTCCCCACGAACCGCACGACATCCCCCTCGACCTCATCATCACGGAGGACGAGGTCATTACGATTGAGCAGAAAGCGTGAGTAGAGAGCGCGTTGATGCGTTGTTCAGCTGAGATAGGTGTCGAGGTGTTTGGTTGTTAATCTGGCTGTTAGTCTGGTTGTTAATCTGGTTGTTAATCTGACGACGCGCTTGGGTATGCCCACGATATCCCGGAATTGGGGTCAAGTGACATATCGTGCGTCAATTGGCGGGGGCGGTGGGCTTGTACTTTACCAGTTGGCTCAATAATCAGGTCGGCGACCCATAGCTCAAACCCTGGTGCTCCCTCTGGGATGGCCAAAAACGCAATCTGTGAGAGGTCGGGGGCAAAGGTGGGGGCACGGGCCGTGCCAAGCTTCGTGACCTGCTGTACCTCTAGCAGGAGGTTGCGGTTTTCGCTGGTTGACATCACGCAAATGTCTGTGCCATCGGTGTGGCGGTTGGCAAAGGCCAGCCATTCGCCATCGCGGGAGAATGTTGGGTCGTAGCTGTCGGCTGGCACGCCCTCAACCGGCGTTTCCACCTCCCGAAGGAGGTCTATCTGATACAGCTCTTGCTCGCCTTCAAGCCCAATCGCCTCTCGTGTGAAGATCAGGTAGCGTGGCTCATCGGTGGGGTCGTCGGGGTCGGGCTGGTAGCATATCCTGCCACAATGCGCCTCATCATCGGCATAAATCTGTTCGCGCCTCATTCTGTTGAGGGGTATCTCAAAGAGCGAGAGGTTATATTCAATTGCGGGGGTGCTATAGGGCGTGTCATATTGCGACACTATCGCAATTTTAGAGCCGTCAGACGACCAGGCGGGATAAAATGCCCACATCGTGTCATAGATACGCTCGTGGCTTTGGAGGTGGTAGGTAGAGTCGTTAAAAGTCAGCCGTTCTTCTTTCATCGTCGTGATATCCATCAACCAGATGTTTGAATAGCTATCGCCCCGCTCCACATAGGCGATATCAAGGCCATCGGGCGACCACGCAGGCTGCCATGCCTCGCCCTCACCAAAATAGGGCCGCGCCTCATCGTCTTCCCACTTCCACACCACGCCATCGCGGACAAACAGCAATCGCCCCATCAGCTCCTCGCCCCGAATGACCGGCGGGGGGGTAGGTGTCTCCAAAGACAACCCCGTTCTATTGGTGGTGCCGGGCTGCGATGCGGGGGCGGAGTCGTCCCCAAAGAAGCCACAGCCCCCAAGCCCAAGTAGCCCCGCAAGCCCTATAAGGCTGATGACAACGATGATTGCACTCCTCAAGGCAGGAGAATGAACAAGAGCAGAAGGAAGGCGATTCTCAGAATGTGCGCGTCTATTCATAGCTGTTTACCCTTCAGGGCGGGAAACCCACCCGCTTTCAGCGGTGGGAGG
>CAZGLO010000014.1:0-60535 GCA_964526735.1 uncultured Chloroflexaceae bacterium
CGTCGCGGGCGATGGAGGGGTTGGATTGGAGCACCCCAAGCACGTTCCGTTGCGTTGGGTCGGCGTCCATCCCCAGCAGCAGGTCGGGCGAGGAGAGGTGGAAAAAGCTCAGTGCGTGCGATTGCACATATTGGCCAAGGTTCATCAAGCGGCGGAGATTGACGGCCGTCGGCGGAATACGGACGGCCATCAAGTCGTCGCACGTCTTTGCCGAGGCCATCAAGTGGCTGACCGGACAAATGCCGCAGATGCGCGCGGTAAGAGAGGGCATTTCGTGGAAGGGGCGTCCTTCCGCAAATTTCTCAAAGCCGCGATATTGGGTCACGTGAAACCGTGCATCGTTCACCGTTCCGTGGTCATCAAGCTGAATGGTGATCTTGGCGTGGCCCTCGATGCGGGTGACCGGATCAATGAGTATTTGTCGTCCCACGAATACCTCTTCTATCGTCCAAATCGGGTGTGGCCGCTCATGTCGGGGTGGCGACCGGCAAGGAGTTCACTGAGAGCGAAGTAGATGGCATCAGCCGGAGGCGGACACCCCTGTATAAACAGATCCACGGGTACGACCTCGTGCACTGGCCGCACGCGCGTGAGCAGCTGCGGGAGCACGTCGTCTTTTGGGGTTTGGGGGCAACAATCCACATTTTCGTCATACGCCCGATCCATCACATCGGCGAGCTTGAAGGGGTTGCGCATGGAGGGAACATTGCCCGTCACCGCGCAGTCGCCCAACGAGACGAGTGTTTTGGTGCGCTCGCGGATGGTCACGACCTTTTCCCAATCTTCTTTGGTGCTCACCGACCCCTCGATCAAGGTCACATCCACGTTCTCGGGAAACTCTTTGATGTCTACCAAGGGGCCATAGACCAGATCAATCAGAGGCGCGAGATCAGCTAGTCGTTCGTCTATATCCAAGAACGACATATGGCACCCCGAACAGCCATCAAGCCAGGTGGTTGCCACACGAACCTTGGTCATGCTTTCCCCTTTCGCATTGATTGGAGGTAGGGCAGGAATTGCCCACGTTTCAACATCTCTGCCACGGATTTGCCCTTTTCAAAGAGCGCCCCCGTTGGGCAGACGTGCACGCACTTCCCGCAGCTAGTACACGTCTCTGACGTTTGCCAGGGCTGGTTGAGGTCGGTAATGACCCGTGCCTCATACCCGTGCCCCATCACATCCCACGTGTGCGCGCCTTCTATCTCGTCGCATACGCGCACGCAGCGGGTGCAGAGAATACAGCGGTTGTGGTCGATCACGAAGCGGTGGTGCGACGCATCAACCGGCAGTTGCGGGTAGCGGTAGGGCACCCGGACGTGATCCATCCCCAGTTCTTCGGCCAAATGCTGCAATTCGCAGTGACCGTTTGAGACGCACACCGAACAAGTGTGGTTGCGCTCTGAGAAGATCAGTTCCAGGATCATCCGGCGGTAGGCCGTGAGGCGGTCGGAGGTCGTGGTGACTTCCATCCCCTCCTCCACCCGCGTCACACACGCAGGCAGCAGTCGCCGTGACCCCTTGACCTCAACCAAACACATCCGGCACGCCCCGATGGGGGTGAGGCCCTCTAGGAAGCACAACGTCGGGATGTAGATGCCGTTTTCCTGCGCCACCTCTAAGATTGTCTCTTCAGCCCGCGCGCTCACATCGCGGCCATCTATTTTCAGTGTCTTAATTTGTGTCGCCATATATCTGACTCCTTAGGGGTGGCACTTATTTCCTGATATGCGAAAGATACTCGTTGCGGAAGTAGTGCAGCGTGCTCAACACCGGATTGGGGGCCGACTGACCAAGCCCGCAGAGGCTGGTGCTTTTCACCACCTCGCACAGCTCCATCAGCATATCGAGGTCGCTCTCCCCCGCCGCCCCTTGCGATATCTTCTCCATCAGGTCGTAGATCTGGGCGGTACCCACCCGGCAGGGGACGCATTTGCCGCACGACTCCGTCATACAGAACTCGATGAAGAACTTGGCGACATCTACCATCGACGAGGTGTCATCCATGATGATCATCCCGCCCGACCCCATAATTGAGCCAACTTTCGCCAATGACTCGTAATCGACCGTCATATCGAGGTATTGTTCGGGGATACACCCACCCGATGGGCCACCTGTCTGCACCGCCTTGAAGTCGTGGCCATCTGGGATACCACCGCCGATATCGTAGATGATTTCGCGGAGCGTAATCCCCATTGCGACCTCAATAATGCCCGTATTATTGACGCGCCCCGCCAATGCAAACACCTTGGTGCCTGGGCTATCTTTTGTCCCAATACCTGCATACCACCCACTGCCTTTGCGGATGATAGACGGCACGTTTGCAAAGGTCTCAACATTGTTGATGAGCGTTGGCTCGCCCCACAACCCATACTCAGCCGGATAAGGCGGACGGGGCCGCGGTGAGCCGCGTTTCCCCTCAATCGACGCGATAAGTGCGGTCTCCTCGCCGCAGACAAACGCCCCCGCACCTAAACGCACCTCAATATTGAAGTTGAAGGTCGTTCCGAAGATGCGGTTGCCGAGAAGCCCCATCCGCTCTGCCTGCTGGATCGCCTTGCGCAAGCGCTGGATGGCGAGGGGGTATTCGGCGCGGACGTAGATATAGCCGTGGTCTGCGCCAACCGCATAAGCTGCGATGGCCATCCCCTCAAGGACGCGGTGTGGGTCGCTCTCAATGATGGTGCGATCCATAAATGCCCCTGGGTCGCCCTCATCCGCGTTGCAGATGACGAATTTGCGTGTACCCTGGGCTTTGGCCACCGTCCCCCACTTCAACGCGGTGGGATAGCCACCCCCGCCACGGCCCCGCAATCCACTCGCAGCCACCTCGTCTGTCACTTCGCCCGGGTGGAGTTCTGTCAAGGTTTTGAGCAGTGCGGAGTAGCCATCCGCGGCGATATAGTCTTCAATGCGCTCTGGGTCAATACTGCCCGAATTTTCCATCACCACCTTGTTTTGGCGTTGGAAAAAAGGTACATTCGTATTGCAGATAAGCCGGTCGACCACCTTCCCCTCGGTGATACCATCAACGATATCGAATGCGTCAGAGACCTTTGCGCCTTCGTAGTGTATCGTGCCGCCGTCAACAGAGAGGAGCGGGCCAGCCGTACAAAGGCCCATACACCCGACTCCCTTGACCTGACACCACCGCTCTTCGCCTCGTCGGTTGACCTCTTTATCCAGCGCGTCGCGAAGCTGATCGCTCTGCGAGGACAAACACCCCGATGCAACACAGACGTGGATGCGATGTTGATATTGTTGCTCTGTTTCGCGCTCAAATGCCGCGATATCGGCAAGCTCTTCTGGCATCATGATTGCATCCACTCCTGTATGTGATTCAACGCTTCTGACCGGTCGAGCTTCCCGACGATTCTTCCATCAAAGACCGCGGCGGGGGCGATCCCACATGCGCCGACACACCGCGCCGTCAGCAGCGAGAACTTGCCGTCAGAGGTTGTTTCGCCCGCTTTGACGCGGTATTTTTCCTCAATTGCAGAGAGAATAGTCGCGCCTCCCTTGATATAGCACGCTGTTCCCATACAGATAACACAGGTGTGTTCTCCAGGCGGCTTGAGGGTAAAGAAATGATAGAATGTGGCAACCCCATAGACCTGGCTGAGCGGCACGCGCAAGGCCTGCGACACATAGTGCAGCGCTTTCTCATCTAGATACCCAAACGACTCCTGGACAGTGTGGAGGGTTTCGATGAGCGCGTTTGGCTGATGGCCGTGACGCCGCATGGTTGCGCGGACAAGCCGCCACCGCCGGTCATCCGAAGGAAGCTCGATTGTTCGTGGATCTGCTCGCATACCTAGTACCGATCTTTCTGTGCTTCGACTGCTTGCCCGACGATATAGCCATTTGCCCCATACTAGAACTTCAACTCAAGCAACTGGAACCGCGTGGCTTGCAGCCGATCCATAATAATATGCGCAAACCGCTGCATCAACAGATAGCCAAGGTTGTGGTCTTCCTCGCACTTCCCGCGCAGACACTTCGCATCGAACATGATGGCCCGCGTGACATCAAGCGACCGAGCGTCGAAATTCCACTTGTAGGGCGGGAAGAGCCACGACCAGCCGATCACATCGCCGGGGGCGATGGTCTGCAGGGTGATTGGCCCGCGCCCCGGCACAAAGGTCTCTACTGTCACCTTACCGTGCCGGATGACATAAAAGCGGTCGGCCTCTTGCCCTTCACGGAAAAGAAACTCACCGGCGCGAAACTGCGTGTTCGAGGCGCACCGCGAGATGAGTTCGATATCGTCTGGCTCAATGCCCTTAAAGAAGGGATGGGCAATGAGAATTTCTTCTATCTCTTGCATAATGTTCCCTCAATTCAGAGGCTGTGTGCCCGTAGAGTGAGCGGGTTCGGGCGGAAATCGCACGAGTACTCGTGCGATTTCCGCCCGCCACATCGGTCAATGCGGCCAAGATGCGGCCAAGATGCGGCCAAAAATCGGCCAAAAATGCGGCCAAGATGTGGCCAACAGCTAGACACTCATAAAGTCTTCTTCGTCCGAAGCGCTGGAGAGGTCTGTCCGATGCATTTGCGGACTTGGCGAGGCCATCCCCTCGTAGTTTTGCTCCACCTCGAACGAATTGAGCACCTTCATATAGTTGGCGCGCTCAAAGGCGGCAGGCTCTGCCACGGCCTTCTGGCTCATACTGCCGCGCATCTGCTGGATCGACTCATATTCGTGCTCTTCCATCCAGTCGCGCATACCGGACAAAATGGTCGTGGCGTGGTCTATCCCGTGCTTGAGCAGGGTAGAAGTCACCATTGCGGTGTTTGCGCCGGCCATCATTACCTTGAGCACGTCGCCACACCCGTGAATGCCGCTTGAGGCCGCAAAGTCGGCCTGAATGCGCCCGTAGAGCATCGCAATCCACCGCAGTGGCAACCGTAGATCGTGAGAGGTGCTGAGAGTCAGGTTGGGCACCACTTCACGCTCTTCCAAGTTGAAGTCGGGTTGATAAAACCGATTGAAGAGCACCAAGCCACTCGCGCCCGCCTCAACCAACTGCTGGCAGAAGTTGGGCAGCGCGGTGATAAAGGGGTTGAGCTTCACAGAGATGGGGATGCTGATGCGAGAACGCACATCGCGTACCACCGACACATAGGTCTCCTCCAACTCGCCACTGGTCAGCGACGGGTCGTTGGGGATGTAGTAGATATTTAGCTCAATGGCATCCGCGCCCGCGTCCTCAATCTTCTTGGCATACTCAAGCCAGCCGCCAACAGACACCCCGTTCAAGCTGCCGATCACGGGAATACCAACAGCCTCCTTGATGCGGGCAATCTCCTCCAGATAGCCCTGCGGGCCGGTGTTGTAATTCTCAAAGCTGGGAAAATAGCTCTGCGCTTCGGCAAACCGGTCTGATGTGCGGAAAATGAAGTGGTCAATCTCTTTGCTTTCGTGGATGATCTGCTCCTCAAAGAGCGAATACATCACGATAGCCGAAACGCCCGCCTGTTCGAGGTGGTAGACGGTGTCAAGATCTTTGGTGAGCGGCGAAGCAGAAGCCACCAATGGGTTTTTGAGTGTGAGGCCGAGGTAGGTGGTCGACAAGTCCATAAAATTCCCCTCCTTAACGCATGTTTATCTTCAGCGATAACCGGCACGGTCTCCAATGACATCGTGTGGTGCGGCGAGGAAGGAACAATACATAGCACACGCTGCATATGTCTACCCCTCCCCCGCCAACAGCCTTGTGGCCGCTATGAGACATCATTCTGTCTCATGCGTGTCTCGCAAGGCATGTACATCGTCTTATTTGCCCTATTCGCCACTCGGTTCGTAGATGCGAGCCATGTTCTCGTAGAGCTTCCAGCGCTCGTAGACATCGTTTTGGGCTTGGTTGAGGAGCATCTCTGCGCGCTCTTCGTCGGACTGCAGCAACATCTTGTAGCGAGCCTCGTTGTAGATGTAGTCCTTCAGCGCCATGCTGGGAGCCTTCGAATCGAGCTTGAGCGGGTTCTTGCCTTCCTTGGCGAGCGTCGGGTTGAAGCGGTAGAGTGGCCAGTAGCCTGTCTGCACCGCCAGCTTCTGCTGTTGCAGCCCGTTGCGCATTGGGAAGCCGTGCGCAATGCAGTGTGAGTAGGCGATGATGAGCGACGGCCCGTCATATGCCTCCGCCTCGATGAAGGCGTTGAGCGTTTGTTGGTCGCTGGAGCCCATCGCCACGCGCGCCACATACACGTAGCCGTAGGACATGGCGATCATCCCCAGGTCTTTCTTGGAGATGTCCTTGCCTTGCGCGGCAAACTTCGCCACCGCGGCCCGCGGCGTCGCCTTCGACGACTGCCCACCCGTGTTGGAGTAGACCTCCGTGTCCATCACCAGCACGTTGACGTTGCGGCCAGAGGCGAGAACGTGATCCAGCCCGCCATAGCCGATGTCATAGGCCCAGCCGTCACCGCCCAAGATCCACACGCTCTTCTTGGCGAGGTTGTTTGCCAAGCTGAGGAGGTCTTGCACGCGCGGGTCGGCCTCTTTGCCCTGCAACCGCTCTCGCAGGATCTCGATGCGCTTGCGCTGCTCGCCAATCCCTGCTTCGGTTTTCTGGTCGGCGTTGAGGATGTCTTGCGCCAGATCGTCGCCAATCTCGCCTGCAAGCTGCTGCACCAACTCACGGGCATATTGGGTGTGCTTCTCAATCGTCAAGCGCATCCCCAAGCCAAATTCGGCATTGTCCTCAAAGAGGGAGTTCGACCACGTGGGGCCACGGCCTTCCTTATCAACCGCCCATGGCGTTGTGGGGAGGTTGCCGCCGTAGATAGAGGAGCAGCCCGTCGCGTTCGCGATGATCATACGGTCGCCAAACAGCTGCGACATCAACTTGACGTAGGGCGTCTCACCACAGCCCGCGCACGCGCCATTGAACTCAAAGAGCGGCTGGAGCAGCTGCGAGTTCTTGACGGTGGAAGGGTTGACCTGCGAGCGATCCACTTCAGGGATGGTGTTGTAGAAATCCCAATTGGCGCGTTCGCGCTCGCGGATCGGCACCTGCGGCTCCATGTTGATTGCCTTGAGACCTGCCTGGCTCTTGTTCTTGGCCGGGCACGACTCGACACACAGCCCACAGCCGGTGCAGTCTTCCGGCGCGATGATAAGGCTGAATTGCGTGTCGGGAAACTCGCGGAAGCGGGCTTTGGTAGAGAGGAAGCTCTCCGGCGCGCCCTCAAGGTGCTTCTCTTCAAAGATCTTCATCCGGATGACGCCGTGCGGACAAACAAAGGCGCATTTCCCGCATTGGATACAGGTCTGCGGATCCCATACAGGGATTTCCAGCGAGATGTTGCGCTTCTCCCACTGCGTGGTGGCGGTGGGGAAGGTACCATCTTCTGGCATCGCGCTGACCGGAAGCGTATCGCCCTCGTTGATCATCATCGGGGCCAACACGTTGCGCACAAACTCTGGCGCTTCGGGCGAAACCGGCGGGCGGCGCGTGATGGTGCTCGTCACCTGGCCCGGCACCTCAACCTCGTGCAAGTGGCTCAACGCCATATCGACGGCTTCAAAGTTGCGGTTAATCACCGCCTCGCCAAACTTGCTGTAGGTCTTCTTAATCGCCTTCTTGATCTGCTCAATCGCCTGATCGCGGGGGAGCACGTTGCTGATGGCGAAGAAGCAGGTCTGCATAATCGTGTTGATGCGCGTGCCCATGTCGGTCTTCTTCGCGACCTCATACGCATCGATGACAAAGAAGCGCAGTTTTTTGTTGATAATCGTTTCTTGAACTTCACGCGGGAGGTGTTCCCACACCTCATCTTTGCCGTAGATGCTGTTGAGCAGGAAGGTTGCGCCCTGTTGGGCACTCCTTAGGACATCAAACCGCTCCAAGAAGGAGAATTGGTGACACGCTACAAAGCTGGCTTGATGAACCAGGTAGTGCGCGCGGATCGGCTCTGGGCCAAAGCGCAAGTGCGAGATCGTCGTCCCGCCAGACTTCTTGGAGTCGTAGACGAAGTAGCCCTGTGCATAATTGCCGGTCTCTTCGCCGATAATCTTGATTGAGTTCTTGTTTGCGCCGACTGTCCCGTCTGCTCCCAGCCCCCAGAACACACAGCGAACCACGTTATCTTCCTCAATCGAGAATTCGTAGTCATAATCAAGGCTGGTATGGCTCACATCGTCGGTAATACCAACCGTGAAGCTGTTCTTGGGTGCTTCTTTGAGCAGTTCGTCGAAAACCGCCTTGACCATCGCTGGCGTGAAGTCCTTGGAGGACAACCCGTAGCGTCCGCCAATAATCCGCGGGACTTGGCTCATTGGGGCCTTGCCCGTAGAGACCGTCTCAACCAACGACGTGATAACGTCTTTGTAGAGCGGCTCGCCATCGGAACCCGGCTCCTTGGTGCGGTCAAGCACGGCAATAGACTTGGTCGTGGCGGGCAGCACATTCACAAATGCTTCGACGGAGAAGGGGCGGTAGAGGCGTACCTTAACCATCCCGACCTTCTCGCCCCGCGCCACGAGATACTCAACCGTCTCTTGCACGGTCTCTGCGGCGGAGCCTATTACAATCACGACGCGGTCGGCATCTGGCGCGCCTACATACTCAAAGAGACGGTATTGGCGGCCAGTAATCCCCGCAAAACGATCCATCACCTGCTGGACGATGCCGGGGCATGCTTGGTAGTAGGGGTTGACCCGCTCCCGTGCCTGGAAGAAGGCGTCGGGGTTTTGTGCCGTCCCGCGCAAAACGGGCCGGTCGGGGGTCATCGCGCGGGCGCGGTGGCGCTGAATGGCGTCATGGCTGATCATGGCAAGGAGGTCGTCATCTGTGAGCAGCTCAGCCTTTGACACTTCGTGCGAAATGCGGAAACCATCGAAGAAGTGGAGGAAGGGGATGCGCGATTCGACCGTGGCTGCGTGGGCGATGGCCGCCATATCGTGGGCCTCTTGTACCGAGTTGGAGGCCAAGAGGGCAAAGCCCGTGCCGCGGGTGGACATCACGTCGGAGTGGTCACCAAAAATCGAGAGGGCGTGCGTTGCGACGGTACGCGCCGACACGTGGAAGACAGCAGGCGTCAACTCGCCCGCAATCTTGAACATGTTGGGGATCATCAGCAGAAGCCCCTGCGAAGCGGTGAACGTGGTGGTGAGTGAACCGGCTTGCATTGCGCCGTGCAGGGCACCGGCTGCGCCGCCTTCCGACTGCATCTCAACCACTAAGGGGATCGTCCCCCAGATGTTGGGCTTCTTTTGGGCAGACCATTGATCCGCAAATTCCCCCATCCCCGATGATGGAGTAATTGGGTAGATAGCAATTACTTCGCTCATTCGGTGAGCAACAAGAGCTGTTGCTTCGTTGCCTTCAAGAGTCACTACGGTTCGTGTCATCTTTTCAATCAGCTCCATTCCAATGCATTATCCGAGAAAACTCCTAACATCATCTCACAGAAGCAGTACGCGAGCACATTCCCTGGCTGCACCCTTTGCACGTGCATCCATGCATCTCCTCGCCCGTCCTCTGAGTGTCTCTGGACATCTTCCACGCACCTTTGCATGGATGGCCCGGTCGGTGTGATACCGCGTTGCTTCGTAGTGCCATTATAGTATATCTTTCAAGAAGCTGTGTATCTCCTTGGGCGAAAATCGCCATATTCACCTTCTCCAATAGGCAAAATCGTGCTCTTCCGAGCGAAGACGTGCCACGTGGCGGGGGCGGGGATGAAAAACTCGCCTCGAACGTCTCTTTCACCCGCCTTTTTGTCGGCTTGCCCCCATGGCCGTCATGGTATGCCCATGATACCTTGCTCTGCAAGATTGTCCAGCGGGTGTGTGATGGGGTATTGAATGCTTGACATAAAATTGTAACTGGGGTGTGACTGGATCCCCCATAATGAAACGTAATGATAGCCAAATCGCTTATGATTTGCTACGGAGCGTGCGTGCGTTCGAGCAAGAAACGAACCAGCGCATTTTTTTAGCTAGGAGACCCACGATGTTGTCAACAGTAGACATTGCGAAGGTTCTTGCCCATTACGACATCGGCGTCGTCGAAAGCATCATGAAGGCCTACCGCGGGTTTGTGAATGAAACGGTGTTTATCCGCACCAACCGTGGTCGCTTTGTCTTGCGCCGCAATCACCGGCGTCTCAGTGAAGAAGCTCAGCGCGCTCGTCACGAATTGTTGAACTGGCTGCAAGACCGCGATGTCCCATCCGCGCCCTTCATCCCCACGAAGGACGGCGAGACGTTGTTGGTGCTCGATGGCCGGTCATACGAGATAATGCCCTTCATCGAAGGGACGGAGTTCGATCCATCGCGACCAGCACAGCTTACGAGCATTGGAGAGACATTGGCGGCCTATCACCTGGCCACGCGTGACTACCCGGCTTCTCCAGAGGAGCCGTACCCGCGCTATAGTGCTCAAGACGTGATGGCGTTGTCCGAACGGCTTCTCGAACGCGATATGATGGGGGATCTCTACGATGATCTCCAGTGGTATGACACCCGTGCCGCCAAACTGCGGTCACAGTTGCCGATAGAGGTCTATCGAACCCTGCCGCACGTGATGTTGCACGGTGATGTTCACCGCGACAACTTCCTCTTCTTTGGCGATGAGGTCGTTGCATTGCTTGACTTCGATCAGGCGGCGTGGGATGCGCGTGTGGGGGATATTGCGGATGCATTGGTCGGCTTCACGACCGACTCCCAATCTTCCATGGCGTCTATGTCTTGGGGCGTCTATAAAGGCCCGATTGACATTGACGAAGCAACCCGCCTTCTCGCGGCCTACAACGCGGTATACCCGCTTTCGTCTGCCGAGATTATGGCCTTACCGATTATTCTCGAACTGCTTTGGCTCCAGGGCGAGCTGGGGCGGGTCGTTTCAACACCTGAGGGCGCGGCTGACTATCACCTAGGCGTGCTTGGTCAAGGGCGGATGCTCTCAATGTGGATACAAGAACACAGCGAGGTGCTCATTGAGCGGTGGAAAAACCTTCCTGCGCATCAGATACGTACCTCCGCCCGCCAATGGATAGAGTCTGCCGCCGCATAACAGACTCTAACGGGCTTTAACGGGCTTTAACGGACTTTGTCAGATACAAACGGTCTCATAATGCTTTCGACAAGCCGATTGTAGGGCAAGACATCGCACCACAATCGCAAGAAATAATCATACAATCTGAACATCACACCCGAACGTTTCTCGGAACAGGTTGGCGCGACGGTTGGCAGCCCAAATCTCCACCGTCGCGTCGCCTTTTGGTTTTACCTCTATCGTCACCCCGTTTTCCCCAACCCCAACGTTCAATTGCTCTACCACTTGGCTCTTACTCCGCTCAAGATATTCAGCAATGCGCAACAACGACCCTAACCGCGATACGCGCACCACATCATCATCTTCCAACACCATCCGAAATTCACGCGGGTCAACGCTACCTTTGCGGTGCACGCGCACCAACATCGCCAGCAAAGCGACTTCGCGGTGGCTGAACCCCTGCAATGATGAATTGAGGACGAGGTAGGCAGAATGTTTGTGGTGGTCGTAATAGCCGACTTGCACGCCGATATCGTGCAGCGTGGCGGCGTATGAGAGCAATTCGCGCTCCCACGCGCCGTAATGGTGCAAATCGCGCAGTTGATCGAAGAGCGAGAGGCTAATCTCTTGGACTTTGGCGGCGTGCGTGGCTTCGTAGTGGTAGACACGGGCAAGATTGTTGATGCTAAAACTGCGCACATCATCAAGCACTGGCCGTTCTTGCTTCGCCAAGAAGTGTTCATAGAACAACCCTTCGCGCAGCCCTTCCCCACCAACGGTCAGCTCATCAAAGCCGCCCTGCACCATCAGCTGGTGGAGGATGACCGCCCCCGCGACTATCACATCGGCGCGGTCGCGGTTGAGACCGGGGACGTCTTCACGTTCAGGCTGCGATTTGCGCCGCAGCGAGGAGATAATCGTCTCAAGTGACTTGCGCTGCAGCACATAGCCGTGGATACGCCCAAGTGGATAGCGCCGCCGTTTCTGGTCAATGCGGGCGAGGTTGCGGATAGTCCCGCCAATGCCGACTAAGGTCGTGCCGGGGGTGGGTTTGAGCCAATCAAGCTCGGCAAAGGCTTCCGTCGCTCCCTGCTCAAGCAGCCGAAAATCGCTCTTGCTGATGGGGTCGGAGTGGACAAACCGCTCTGTGAGGCGGACAATGCCTGTCGGTTGCGAGAACGACCGGCTAAATTGCCGCCCGTAGATTTCGGTGACCTCTGTGCTGCCGCCGCCAATATCAATCACATAGCCGTCGGAGATGGGCAACGAATTGACCACGCCCAGATAGCCGTAGTAGGCCTCTTCCTCGCCGCTCAAAATCCGCAGTTCAAGGCCTGTCTCGCGTTTGAGCATCTCCAAGAACTCGGCCTGGTTGGAGGCTTCGCGGACGGCGCTTGTCCCCACCGCCACGACGTGGTTAACGCCAGACGCTTGGCAAAAGGTATGGAACATCTTGAGCGCCTCAACCGCGCGGTACATCGGCTCCGGCTGAAGTGCTCCATCCTCGCCCACGCCCTCCGCCAAGCGCACGACCTCACTCACCTCGTCAGTGAGCTTGAAGGAGTGTTGCGGCGTATGCTCCATCACGATTAAGCGTGTCGTGTTTGACCCTAAGTCGATAATGCCTACTCGTTCGACTGTCTGCCGGGAAACCAGATCGCCCCCAATATTAACGATCACGACGTAACACCTCGCCTACTCGCTCTACGACCGTACCCAGTTCTGCGTAGCTGATGACCAATGGAGGGAGTAATCGCAGGACGGTTGGCCCCGCCGGTAGCGCCAATACCCCTTGTTCAAGCAGTTCGGAGAGGTAGGGCTGGACGCGCTTGCGAAGCTCTAGCCCCAACATCAACCCCGTCCCGCGCACTTCGCGCACCAATGGCGAATCGAGGTCTTGCAGCCGCTGCAAAATCCATTCACCCTTTTCCTGCGCTTGTTCCGCGAGGGAGTCTTCCTGCATCACCTGCAAGACTGCCCGTGCCGCCGCACACGTGACGGGATTGCCGCCGAAGGTCGTGCCGTGTTTGCCGGGGGAGAGCGGGCCGTGGCGTTCGTGCACCACCACCGCGCCCATTGCAAGGCCACCCGCGATGCTCTTCGCCAACGCAAGGATATCTGGCACCACCCCGCTATGCTCTATGGAAAAGAGCTTGCCCGTACGCCCAAACCCCGTCTGTATCTCATCGACGATCATCAATGCACCGTGGCGGTCGCAGATATCGCGCACACCTGCCAAATAGCCCGGCGCGGCGGGGCGGATGCCACCTTCGCCCTGTATTGGCTCAACAAGGACGGCAGCGGTCTCATCGGTGACCATCGCCTCTAGCTCATCCAGGTTATTGTAGGTGACGTGGTCGAAGGCGGGGACAAGTGGCTCAAATGGCTCGCGGTATTTTGGCTCCCACGTGGCGCTGAGCGCCCCAAAGGTGCGCCCATGAAACCCGCGTTTGGTGGCGACAATGTGGGTGCGTCCCGTCAGGAGGCGGGCGAATTTCAGGCTTGCCTCAATTGATTCCGCGCCGCTGTTGCAGAGAAAAGTGCGCCCGGGAAAGGGCAGAACGTCGGCAAGCTCCTCAAGGTATGCCGCACGCTGGTCGTTGTGGAAGATTTCGGGGCAGCTCATGAGCATGGCGGCCTGTGCTTGCACCGCCGCAACAATAGCAGGATGGCTGTGGCCAAGATTGGCGGCTCCCTGCCCCGCCACGCAGTCGATGTAGACCCGGCCATCGGCATCCCAGAGGCGTGCTCCTTCCCCCCGGACTATCGCCACCGGCCGCTTGGGGTAAAGCCCCATCTCATGCTGCTGTTCGGTGGCGATGATTGCATCATTTTGCGCTTCTCGACTTAGTCCCATAAACACCGCACTTCCTGGCTATTCATTTCTCTCCCAAAATCGCTTCCGAGGCTTCCGAAAAATCGGAACCAATAGGTATTATAGCATAGCAGTTGGGTGTTTAGGGGGGTGGCGGCAAGAAAAAATGCGGGTGGCAGATACACATCGTTTTGTGCTCTGCCCCCGCTTCGCTTCTGAGATACTGCCAAGAGTGGCAATGTTTGGCTTATAATCTATGTGGGCTACATGTGGGCTACGTGGGTTGCTAGGCGGCGATGTCTTTCCCTACATCCACCGTCTTCGCTTCTTTGGCCGCTTCTGCCTCCTCCTGACGGCGGAAGGTAAGCTGACCATGCTGATCCACATCAACGGCGACCGTATCGCCATCGCGGAACTCTCCCTGCAGCACCCGCAATGACAACGGGTTTTGGATCTGCTGCTGGATCACCCGCTTGATGGGCCGTGCGCCATACACGGGGTCGTAGCCCTCTTCGCCAAGTTTCCGGCGTGCCGCCTCCGACAGCTCTAGCCCAATGCGGCGGTTGCGGTCGGAGAGGATCGCTCGCAGCCGGTCAAGCTGAATATCGACCACTTGGCCAATCTGTTCGCGGCTCAAGGGGTGGAAGACGATGATATCATCCACGCGGTTGAGGAATTCGGGGCGGAAGGCGTGCCGCACCTCCTCCATCACCCGCCCGTGCACCACCTCTTCGCTCTCGCCACGTTGGTTCAGCTCTTGGATGGTTGGGCTGGCGATGTTGCTCGTCATGATGATGACCGTGTTCTTGAAATTGACCTTACGGCCTTTGCCATCAGTCAAATGGCCATCATCCAATACCTGCAAGAGCGCGTTGAAGACATCAGGGTGTGCCTTCTCTATCTCGTCAAAGAGCACGACGCTGTATGGTCGCCGCCGCACGCTCTCAGTCAATTGCCCGCCCTCTTCATAGCCGACGTAGCCGGGAGGCGCGCCAATCAGCCGGGCGACCGCGTGCTTCTCCATATACTCCGACATATCCAGGCGGATGGTCGCCGTCTCATCATCAAAGAGGAACTCTGCCAATGCACGGGCTAGCTCGGTCTTGCCAACGCCCGTCGGCCCTAGGAACAGGAATGAACCCAGTGGGCGGTAGGGGTCTTGCATACCGGCGCGCGCCCGACGGACGGCGTTCGCCACCGCGTAGATGGCGTTGTCCTGGCCGACGACACGGCGGTGGAGCCGCTCTTCCATCTTGATCAGCTTCTCAACCTCGCCCTCGATCAGCTTGCTGACGGGGATGTTCGTCCATTTGGAGACGATCTCGGCAATGTCGTGCTGATCGACCTCTTGCTTGAGTAGCGAGGTGCCTTGCTCTTTGACACGCTCCTCCGCTTCGGCAAGCTGCTGTTCCAAGCTCGTCAAGCGGCCATATTGGAGTTCGGCGGCCTTGTTGAAGTCGTATTCGCGTTGGGCGCGCTCAATCTCCACGCGTGTTTGGTCAATTTGCTCCTTATGGTTCTGTATCTGCTGAAGCATTTCGCGTTCGCGCTGCATTTGCGCGGTCATCGCGGCAATACGTTCCCGCAGATTGGCCAATTCTTCCTCTATTTTCTCCAGCCGCTCCTTGCTGGCGGCATCTTTCTCTTTCTTCAACGCCTCGCGCTCGATCTCAAGCTGCATCGCGCGCCGCTCAAAGTCGTCAAGCTCTTGCGGCTTGCTAGTGTTTTCCATCCGCAGCCGCGCCGCCGACTCGTCAATCAGGTCGATGGCCTTGTCGGGCAGGAAGCGGTCGGTAATGTAGCGGTTGGACATCTCTGCCGCGGCAATGATGGCGCTATCGGTGATGCGCACGCCGTGATGCGTCTCGTAGCGCTCTTTGAGGCCGCGCAGGATGCTGATGGTATCTTCAACCGTCGGCTGGCCAACCAACACCTGCTGGAAGCGCCGTTCAAGCGCGGCATCCTTCTCGATGTACTTGCGATATTCGTCGAGCGTGGTGGCCCCGACCATATGCAGCTCGCCACGGGCCAACATCGGCTTGAACATGTTGCTGGCGTCCATCGCGCCTTCAGCCGCGCCAGCGCCTACCACCGTATGCAGCTCATCCACGAAGAGCACGATATCATCCCGCTCTTGGATCTCTTTGAGCACCGCCTTGAGCCGCTCTTCAAACTCGCCACGGTACTTCGCCCCGGCGATGAGCGCCCCCATATCAAGGGCAATAATCTTCTTGTGCTTCAATGCTTCTGGCACATCGCCCTTGACGATACGTCCGGCCAAGCCCTCAACGATGGCCGTCTTGCCAACACCCGGCTCCCCAATCAGCACGGGGTTATTCTTCGTGCGGCGGGAGAGGATTTGGATGACGCGGCGGATCTCTTCATCGCGCCCAATGACGGGGTCAAGTTTGCCACGTTGCGCCAATGTCGTCAGGTCGCGGCCATACTGTTCAAGAGCGGCATAAGTACCTTCCGGGTTGGCGCTGGTGACCCGTTGGGTGCCCCGCACCTCGCGCAGTGCTTGCAGGAGCGCGTCGCGGGTGAGGCCTACCTGTTGCAATAGCCGTTGTGCCGCCCCGCCCCCGTGGTCAAGCAGCGCAAGCAAGAGGTGTTCGGTGCTGACATATTCATCACCAAACAAGCCTAGCTCGTCGTGCGCCCGGAGCAAGACCGTCCGCAAGCGCTGGGAGACGTTCAGTTGTACGTTGGAGCCGCTGATGCGCGGCAGCCGATCTATTTCCGCTCTGGCCTGCTGCGCCAATGAGCCGACAGCGAGGTTGAGCTTGGACAACACCTGCGGGACAACCCCTTCGCCTTGCTCCAAGAGCGCCAACAGCAGGTGTTCTGGTTCGAGTTGACTGTTGCCGTTGCGTTCAGCGAGGTGCTGCGCGGCAACTAATGCTTCTTGTGACTTCTCTGTCCATCGATTCGTGTTCAATGCCATAATAGTGCTCCTCCTTTTTGATAGATATTGTAGCCGTTGACTATCAGAAGGGCGCTAACGGCATGTTGGTATTATGTTAATTTCCCCGCCCCCCCAACTTCCCAGGCACCCCCAACGATGTCGATGCACCGTGGATGCCGCCATCTACCATCAACGTCCGCTCGGCAACGATAGGCTGCGTTGAGCGCACAAATGCCGAAATCATCCCCTCGCCCGGGTAGAGGTCATTGACGGCGACGGTATAGCGGGAGCGGGCTGGCATCACGATTTCTTCTTCTTGGCGGCTGCCGTCGTTGAGCAGGAACGTGACAGTCACCTTTGCCTGGCCGCCATTGGGGTTGCTGAAGAGCAGAAACTCGCCCGCATTCTTCGTATTGCCATAGACAAACTGCCATTCGTAGGCAAGCTCTGTCGCCCCGAAGCTCACCGTTCCGACCTTGGTGGAGGTGGTCGGGGTCATCTCCTCACTTGCCCGCATCTCCTCCGCGCCCGGCAGCGACATTGGGTCAAAGTAGAGTGCGCGCTCTGCGGCGATGGGACGGTCGGAATCAACCACGGTGGAGACCCCCAACGTCGGCACCACCTCGTTAACATCGATCACCAAGCGGGTGGTTGGGGGGATGGCGTAATGGCGTTCCAGAGAGGTGCCATCTGGCGTCATAAAGGTGACGGTCGTCTGCGAAGGGTAGGTGTTTGGGTTGAGCAGCAACAACCGCATATCAAACGGCTCTTGCGTAGTACCTTCGGCAAAATACCACTTTCGGGAGAGGTCTGTGATACCGCGCCCAATATGTATCCCACGTTCGCCCTCTCCAAAGCGCATCGTGCGCTCTGCCGCGATAGGGCGGTTGGCGATAACCCGCACTCCAAAGCCCACGTCGGCCAAAAACTGGTTGACGCTGACCACCACGCGTTGGCGGGGCTGCAAGAGCACACGCTGATCGGCCTGTGAGCCATCTCCCTTCATGTAGCTCATCGTGACGTTTGTCTCTTTGTCGTGCGGGTTGAAGAGGATGAGATAGGTGTGGAAGGTCTCGGCGGTAGAGCCTTCGGCAAAGTACCATATGCGGGAGAGGGTGTCGATACCCGATACCGTGCTAATATCAGACCCCATCCACATACTGCGCTCTGCCACGATAGGTGCATTTGCATCCACCACCGCCGACACGCTGCTCACCGGATTGCCAGACGCATCCACCAAATCATTGACCACGACGCCCGCCCGTCCTCTTGCGGTAATCGGCACCGTATGCTCAAACATCGTATCAACGCCTTCCTGCAGCAGGATGACGTGGGCGTTGGTGGGGAAGGGCGAGGGGTTGTAGAACATCAGGTGCTGCCGATAGCCAGAAACGTTGCCCTCTGGGAAGTACCACCGCGCCCGCACAATCGATTGGCTTGCGTGATCGCGTATCGTTGGCAGTATGGTTTGCAGCGGCGGGGTGGGGTCGGGGGCTTCCGGCGCAACCGCTTGATGGCCCGCAATGTTGTCGTGGCTGGTGGTCTTATCGCCAATCGCCACGTCGTGCGAGCCGTGCGGGTCAATTTCATAGGCCTGGCAGAGCCACGCCAACAATGTCACCAATGTGCCGCGTGCCTCTTCAGAAGGCGGCTGCTGGACATCGCCGACCATCGCGATGTGGATAGCGTCGTCGCCGCCGGACAGCCGCGACACCGCTGATGTCGGCCCGCCCAATCGCCCTTCATAGAGGTTTCCCGCCTGGTCGATGATGTAGTGGTAGGCCATATCATCCCACCCAAGCACCTCAGTCTGGTAAGTGGCGACCCCCCGCAAGAGTGGCAGTACATTTGTCACATCTGTCACATCAGCGGGCATGTCGATTTGGTGCAGGATGATGCCCCGCGGCTCTGCATAGTCGTAGGAGGTGGCCAGACGGCGGGCATTCCACGTGGAGCGCACAATCACACGAGGCTTTGGCGTGAGCGTGTCGGGGCCAAAAACCACCGGCATACTCGGCAACCCCGACGGGATAGGCGGCCCTTGCTCCGTATTGAGCATCACCAGGGTGATTTCCCTGAGAATTGCCGATGCATTGGGCACATTGCTGGTCAAGCGCACTCGCAACTGAAAATATCTCGTGTTGGAGGGGAATGCCGCAACGTCGGGCGGGGCAGGCGCGCCGTCGTAGGCCTGCGACACCGAGTCGCCCGCAATCAACTGCCGCCATCCCCCCCATCCTGCCTCATCCGCCATCGGGGCAATCGTCGGGTCGAGGGAGCGGGGTGGGTCGGGCCGACCGCGCACCTCAAAGATAATCTCCGTGCCGCGGTAGAAGTCTGCCCGCCAATAGCCGCCCAACGCATTTACGGGAAACGTCATCTCAATGGGGCGCGACAGGAATGTCCCTTCATTGCGCTCTGCCATCAACCGCAACTCGCCACCGTCGTTATTGGTGACAAGCAAGCCATCAGTGATACCACTCTGCCAGTCAGTCACGGTCGTGAAAATGCGCGATGTCTGTTGGACAGTAGGCACTTGTTGGCCGAGCGGGGCGAGAAGCGATGGCGAGGCGGAGGAAGGATATTGGCTCCCCGCCGCCGCTGTGCTGCCGAAGGCGGGAGAACCTATCACGACGCCCGTTATCGCCAGCAGGGCAAGGAAGAACGCACCATACGTCTGATGCCGATGATGCCGACAAGAGAGCCATTTCAGTTGCGTGTGTGTCATCGTATCAAAATCCTAACCTATTGCTCTGGTTCGAGCGCAGCATAGGTATAGTCGTTGTCCGCACTCCACAAAGCCCAACCGGCGGTCACGGTGAAGGCTTCTGTTGCATCGATCTGTGCGCGCACCTCTGCCGGGCCATACTCAACCAGCAAGTGGTCTGGCACCCAAATGAGCGTGAAGTCTTGCAGCCACGGGCGTTGAAGCGCACGTTTTCCGGCCAACATCTCTTGCCCATTCTCAATGCTGCCGTAGATAATTTCGTATGGGTGCGCAGCCGCGTTCGCAAAGCCCATCTCGTTGGTCAGGAAGTGTGATGGGTAGACCATGGGGCAAATATAGTCCGCATGTTCTGCCATCATACCGGCGTGCTGCCCGATGATAGCTTGTGGTGCCCAAATCGCATAGCCAAACACATCCACAGAGAAGAATGCACCCGCCTTGTTGATGGCCTTGTGTGCATGCTCCATAAGTGTGGCGATGTTTTCATACATCGGTTGTGGGTTGTGATAATCAGTTGGCTGCGATAAGACCATATGCTCAATATCTGCCGCGTCATTGGGGAAGCGGATGTAGTCAAATTGCACTTCGTCGAAGCCGAGGTGTGCCGCCTCTGTCCCCAATTGAATGTTGTAGTCCCACACATTGCGGTTCCACGGGTCAAGCCAGGCGATATCCCAGTCGGCATAGAACACATCACCATTGCAGACGCGGTGCTCGTTGGGCGTGCATCCCAAGGCATTTTGCGCGGCCCACTCTGGCTTCGTCTCGGCGAGGAGGTTGTCGTGGGCAAAGATGTGAATGCGCGCAATGGTATAAACGTTGCGTCGCTTTGCTTCTGCCAAAATCGCCCGAATATCCATCAAATCTTTCGATGTGCCAAGCTCTTTGATCAGCGGCACTTCGGATTGATAGTAGATCAAGCCAAGATCGGCCATATTATCCGACTTCAGGTCGATGACCATAGAGTTGATTTCGGTGCGGTCGGCCACATCGAAGAACTCTTCAAGTTTTTCGGGCTGATAGGCCGCCGTGCTCGTCTTGACATAGAGCGCCCTTGAATAGAATGGCTCAAGCATCACCTGTGTTGGCAGGTTGCCTGGGCGTATCTCCAACGTTTTTTTGCGATACCCGGGTGCCAAGATTTGTACATACCCCTGCTCAGGGATGTTGTTGAGCGTAATGCTCCCATCAGGGCTGTTGTCAATCCGCGAGTAGGCAGTGGCTGTCTCCGAGAGCGTTCGGCTAGCGATGGCCGTGGCAAACCGGACGTGCTCACCCGTCTCCTGGTTGAGGAGCGTGGCGGTCAATTGGTCAGGGCGCAGGGTCGCATTGATGGTGGTGGTTTGGCTGAGCGGCTGGGAGTAGGACGCATAGCCCTCTGCCACAATATCGACCGTCGTGGCATCGGCTGGTATCCCTGTCAGTTCATAGCTGCCATCAGGGTTGACGGTCGTCATCGCCGGGCCAACCATCACGGTGGCGTTGGTGACGGGCTGTGTCGTATACTGGTTGGTGACCTGTCCACGCAGCACGTCCGGGCGCAGGGCAAAGTCGTGGGTGGTTGTGCGGCGCAAGATCGTGCGGACGGGCGCATAATCGTCCTTTTCCACCACCAGCAACCACTCTTCCGGCAGCCCATTGAGCATATAGTGCCCCGATGCACCAGTCGTGGTGCTAAGCACGGTCGTGGCACTGATTTCGCTGGTCGTGGGTGTGGGTGTGGGCGGTGGCGGCCCGCCGACCGGAGTCGGCGTGGAGAAGGGCGACTCCATATCGTGCTCTGGCTCCTCAAGGTGTTCCTGCAATGTGGCAGGGTCAACCCCTCCCAGCACCTCGACCTTGACGCCGGTGAGCGGCTGGCCTGTGTAGGCGTCGGTGATCGTCCCCTGAAGCCGGTTGGGGCGCAGGGCAAGGTTGATGGTCACCGTCGGTGGGATGGTCTCGTCTTCGGAGAGGTTGGCGAGGGTGGGGTGTTGGTTGATGGGAAATGCAATGGATTCATACCCCTCCGCCGCGATGCGCACCATATCATCGGTATCCCATTGGTCGGTGTGGTAGACACCGCTCGCATTCGTACGCACTTCGTCGCCGCCGACCTCAATCACCACATCCGAGACCGGCTGACCAGTGTATGAATCTTGGATGGATCCCTCCAGCACAGAAGAGGAACCGCCACAGGCGGCCATGAGAATCACGCAGAGCGTTGCACAGGTAATCAGTGGCAGAAACCCGGAACGTATAATCGGCATAATACCCTTTAGTTTCAATGATGGCTCAAATCATCCACTTCTTTTGTGTCGTGTTCGCCACGTAGTATAGCATATCTTTATTTGGTCATCGTGTTATTGCCGCCGCAATCGGTAGACTCCATAGTCACAGATGCCACTACGCATCGTGCCAGTCATTTCAACGGAGAAGTGGGGGGTAAAGAAGGCACGATAATCCTGCTCAGTGCGGATATAGCCACCTCGGTCGAGCCAATGCATTGCGTGGCCAGCGATATTCCAGGGGTCTGGAGGGGGGATATCTTCCATGACTAAAGCCACTGCTTCTGGCCGTAGCACGCGGTAGAGTTCGGCGATCACCTGGCGCGTTTCATTGTCGGGGAGGTGGTGGAGCACTCCCAGGACAAGCGCCGCATCAAATGTCTCATCGCGAAATGCCAATAATTCCCCATTGCTCACGGCAAAACGGCCTGTATAGGTATGGTTTGCATACGCCACATAGCCAATTGAGATATCCACGCCAACGTAGTGCGAAGGCGGGAAGCAAGGAGCAAATTCGCCTGTGCCGCAGCCAAGATCGAGCACCGCACACGATGGTTGATTGATGTATGTGGAAAGCTCTCTCGCGATGATCGCTTTTTCCCCGCGAAAATTTGCCTCCACGACACGGCGCAAGACATTCCACAGATGAGGGTTTTCACTCACACGGGTCAAAAGGGAATCAAGAGCAAACATGGGATACCTTTCCTGCTACGCGCTTTGGCGTGGCAATCGCGTTGCTGCCGCATTGTACTACTTTAGGAGGCTGATTTTCTGCTGCGCGCTAAACAGAGGATAGAAAGACCAACGGGAAACGTCCCGCCCAAGCCGAGCCATGCCGCCTCTACCGCCATCGGGAAGCGCAATGCGTTGTTGAGCGGCTCCGATGGGAGGGAGAGGTCAGAGTCGTGCTGCTCAAGTGCTGGCAACACCCGCTCTAGCAGCCGTTGGGCAAGCGCAATGGGAAACAGAAGCGTATTGATGTAGGACAGCCGTTCAACCACAAACCCCGCCCCTTCCACCAACTGCCGCACTTCGGAAGCAATATAGCGGCGGCGCGTATGCACTGCACGGTCGTGCTTGCTGTAGAGGGCATTGTAGGCGGGAAGACGCATCAACAGATAGCCACCGGCACGCAAGACACGGGATACTTCTTGCAGCGCGGCCATTTCATCCGCCACGCCGCGGTGGTAAAGCACGTCGAATGAGGTCACCAGATCAAAGCTATTATCCGCATAGGGCAGTTCCATCACCGAGCCACGGGTGAGCATGACTGGTGGCGGTGCCTCCGGTACGGTGTCTGGCGGGTCGGGGAGATGTGCCTGTGCCAACGACAACGCTTCCGGGGCATAGTCAAGCGCCACCACCGTGCCATAGCGTTGGAGAAACCGCGCATTGCCCCCACTCCCGCACCCCGCGTCGAGAATACGCCAATCGCGGTGGGTGGTATGCGCAAGGCCAGTTTGTAGACTCGGCTGCGGGCCAACCTGGATATTCTTCTGGAAAACCGTTTGATCAAGCCACGCCGCACTGATCGTCCGCATGCCGCGGTACCACCAGTGAGTCGGCTCAACGGCCGCCATTACATGATATTCTGCCTGCTCCATAACGCGCGGATCATAGCATAGGCGAGCGGATAAAGCAACTTGGCCACCGGCGCAAAATAGATACCTCGTGCAGAATCTAAATAGAGGTCATTTTGGGTGGAACGATATTCCCTCTTATCATATTGTAGCAGAATTGGAGTGGAGCCGCAGCCCTTGCATGAAAGTCATTCCTATACTATCATCTCGGCATGGGCCAGAGGTGCTAAGGACACAATTTGGAAGGGACATATATGAGCGACGAGCGGCAACCACGTATGGCTTCTTGGTATATCGACGAGCAGGCGTTTCCTTGGGGCGGCACAGAAGAAGAACGGCTGCAATTCCTGCTGCGATATGCCGTCCTTGCCCCCTCCAGCCACAACACCCAACCGTGGCGGTTTGCGATTGAGGTAACATCCCCTCCCACCATCCGCGTGCTGACCAATATGGCGGGATGGCTCCGCGTCGCCGATGCTGATAAGCGAGAATTGCTCATCAGTATGGGGTGTATGCTGGAGAACTTCCTGATTGCCGCGCGCCATTTCGGCTACCAATGCGAGGTGAGCTACTTCCCCAAGCCCGACAACGAGGAGTGGTGTGCGACTATCGAGTGCACGCCCCCCGCCGACAAGCCTTCTTCCGCCTCCACCTCTCCTGCCGAGGCGGCGCGCTTTGCCGCTATCACCACACGCCATACAAACCATCAAGCGTACAATGTCCAGACGATACCGGAGAATGACCTTGAGGCGCTCCAAGCGTGTGTGGATGAGGGCGATAATAACGATAATGAAGACGATGCTGGGGAGTTTGATGATCTGGCGCTCTTCCTCATCAGCGATGAGGAGACCCGTATCCAGATCAAGGAGCTGGTGATAGAGGGAGACGTGCATCAGTTCTCCAACCCCGCCTACCGCCAAGAATTGGGCGTGTGGATAGGCAAGGGCGCGTTGGGGGCGACGGGCATGTCGGCCAAGATAGGTAAATTCGTCGTGACCCACATCAATATGGGTAAGTCTATCGCCAAAAACAACGCCAAACTTCTGAACAGCGCGCCGGTCATCGCGGTGATAGGCTCAAAAGTAAACGTAGAGATGGGCGCAGAGATGGGCGCAAAGCAGGATGATGCCCATACGCATATCCGTGTTGGCCGCCTCTTTGAGCGGGTTGCGCTTACAGCCACCGCCCGCGGCATCGCCACCCACCCCATGAGCCAGCCACTTGAAGTGCCTCATCTCAGAAGCAAACTCGCCACGCTCCTCCCCACTGACGGCGGGAGTGAATACATCCCGCAACATTGCTTCCGCTTGGGCTATGCCAAACCAGAGTCCAAACACACGCCGCGGTGGGCTGTACAAGAGCTGCTCACTGTGCTCGAATAACCCTTCCAAACCCTATGCACCACATCTTGCGCCCATTCCGCCCAACAAACCAGGTCGTGTCTTTGCTCCTCATCCCGCTGCTTGCGATGGGGCTTTTCATTTCCCTCGCCCTGCTCCTCCCGCCGCGCTCTGTCACCATCACGATGGGGCACGAGGAGGGGCTGAACGCATATGGCCAAGGAACGCATCTCTACAACTTCTTTGGGTGGGGCAACCCAGGCACCGAACAAGGCAAGTCGGCGCGGCGCATGGAGCCGATTGCGAGCTTTCTTGTGCCCTATGCGTTTCGCTTGGGAGAGACGCTAGATGTCGCCGTGACGATGTGCGGGGGTGGCAATGCCGAGTCGGTACGTCTCGCCCTCAACGGTGAGCCGTACGATGTGCCGCTGGCAGAGGGGTGGAAGACGTGGCGCGGTTCGATAGACCACACGCCAACGACCTATGAACAGATGTATAGACAGATGTATGAGCGGTCGCTCTATCTTGAGTGGCAAAGCGACGCCTCTGATATCTCTACCCTGCCCCTCCTCCACCAAGTCACGATCACGGCGGCGCGGCCACACGATATGCTGATTGGCGCATTGTTGCTTGGTTTGGTGGTGGCGGTGGTTGGGGTGATTACCGCTATCGGCTTAGCGGAATCGGCCTTGCGGCGCGCCCAACTCACGTGGATCGCCGTGATTGTGGGGAGTGCGCTTGTTGGCTATTTCTTCTACCAGCCGCAACTCCTTTCATGGGGGCATTTGACGGCGCTTGGAGGCGGGGCGGCGGTGGTGATTACCCTACTCTCCACTGATATCAGACATCGGTTGGTGCTATGGGCGCTGTGTGTGTGGATGCTTGCCGTGCCACAGCTATTGGGGACGTGGATTTTAGACGATGCTTTTATTTCCTTCCGCTACGCCGAAAACCTCGTCAACGGCTTTGGCCTGACCTTCAATCCAGGCGGAGACATCGTTGAGGGATACACCAATTTCCTCTGGACGCTCATCCTTGCCGGAACCATGGCATTGGGATGGGAGCCGGTGCTGACCGCGCAAGTCCTATGCACCGCCCTCGCCCTCGCCACGCTACTTCTCGCCTACCGCGGCGCACGGGCGTGGTGGCCGACGGGAGCATGGGCACTGCTCCCCCCCATCCTCCTCGCCATCAACCCATCATTCCTGCTCTACACGACGCGCGGCAGCGGCATGGAGACGGCATTGGTCACCTTTCTCTCGCTGATAGCGCTGCTATTGCTCTGGCGAGCACAACACTTCAAAAGTGGTCTAGTCGCAGGGATATTCGCGGGAGTGGTATGTGCGCTTGTGGTGATGGCGCGGCCCGATGGCGCATTGGTGCCGTTGGCGGGCGGCATCGTGTTGAGTATGCATCTGTGGTCGAGGGAAGGACGGGCGTGGGCATTACCGGCGTTGGGCGGGCTAATTATCGGCTTTAGCGTGCTCTATCTGCCATATTTTGCGTGGCGGTGGAGCTATTATGGCTTCCTGCTACCCAATACCTTCTACGCCAAGACCGGCGCGACGGTTGCGCAAGTGCAGCGCGGTTGGTATTACACCCGTGATTTCTTTCAATCGCTTGGGCTGCGCAGCTTGATCATCTTATTGGGGCTGAGCGGCGTGGGAATGGTACGGACGTGGTGGCAGGGCGATTCGTCCCCATCGTCCCCATCGTCCTCTTCGTCCCCGTCGTCCCCGTCGTCCCTATCCCGCCGTGGCCCCGCGGTGCTGCTATGGACGTTTCTTCTGCTGACGGCGGGCTATGTGACGGCGGTTGGCGGCGATCACTTCCCGCTGTGGCGCTTTTTCGTCGTGGTGACGCCCCCGCTGATGCTGCTCATCACGCACGGCGCGGGAGAGGCATGGCATCTCACATCCTCCCTATCGACATGGCTATCGGCAACCCTCCCCACGCGGTCGCCCTCATCCCTGATGGCGCGGGCGATATGGGGAATTTCTTTCATACCCACGGCGGTGGCGGTAATGGCGCTATTGCTCTTTACCGTGCTCAATATCACCCCGCTCCCGTCGCTTGACAGCCGTGATCCGCGTGGCCGCATCTGGGGAGAGCACTATGTGGCGCTGAAGAACCGCGAACTTGGGTGGTGGGTGCGCTTCAACACGCCGCCCGACGCGGTTATTGCGACGGGGATTGCCGGGGCAATGCCGTTTTATGGCCACCGCACGGTGATAGATACGCTTGGCCTCAACAACGTCCACATTGCGCACCTTGATGTCGATACGATGGGAGAGGGGGTTGCCGGTGCGGAAAAGACCGATACTGAATATGTCCTCGATCAGCAGCCGGACTACATTCCGCACGCAACGTCGGGTGCATTCACGGACAACCCCCGCTTTCAACAACACTACGAGCTGATGACCGTGCGCGGGCCGGAAGGCGGTGAGCTTTTGCTCTATGTGCGGGTGCCATAAGCAATAGCGATAGTGCTCGTAGGCCCACTCACCGCACAATCACCGTCCCGCAGTAGCTGCATGTATCTTGCCCAGGACGGATATCGCCACCGCAGTTGGGGCAGGAAAGCGTTTCGGCAGTAAGCGTCACCCCCGCCTCCAACAGCCTCTTCTCATTTTCGGCAAGCTGCTTGCGCAACTCCTTGAGCCGGGCGTGGTAGGCGGTGGAGGCCATCTCTCCCGCCTGCTTCATCCGCTCCACGTCGGAGAGGCTTTCCTGAAGCATTGTGCGTTGGGCACGCAACCCCTCAGCACTCACGTCGATGGCATCAGTGCGCAGGACAGGTTGCGGGCGTTCGGGGATAGACGCCACAAACCACGCAATAACGACGATGATGATGGAGAAGACGACTCCGGCGGCCAGCGGGCTGTACCAGATAGGCGCTCGTTCCTGCTTGAGCGTCAAGGCATGCAGCCCTTGCCGTGCCTCGCCAACCACCACCTGCGTTGTGCCATCAAGCGTGCCGACACTTAACCGCGAAATGCCGCCAGGGAACGACTTAATCTGGTATCGCTTGCCGGTATCGCCCTGAAACACCACGAGCATGCCATCTTCCCCGCCGACCACCACCTCATTCTTGCTGTCACCATTGGTATCCAGCACGCCCATATCGTTGACGCGCTCTGGCAACAGCGAAGACCATAGCTGCGACCCATTGAAGTGGTAAGCCCATACCCCGCCTTCCTTGCCGCCCACGACAAATTCGCGGGAAGAGGGTTCATTATCTATCTCGCCATCGCGTATTTGGGTGAGCGCTTGGCCCAAGGTATCATCGACGATGGTGGTAGAGTGCGCGGTGTCATACACCATCAACCGCCCCCGCTCTCCCCCGATGAACAGCTCACTTGCGCCATCGTTGTTGAGGTCGTACACGCGCAGACGACGCAATTCTTGCTCAATGCTCATATTCCACGTCGGCTCGCCAACCGAGTTGTAGAGCGATATATAGCCGTCGTGGCTTGCGGCGGCGGTGTATGCACTCCCCTGGAACATCGCTTCGTCAAGCCCGCGGATATAGTCTCCATTGCGGGAGAGGGTCGCTTGCCATGCCGCCTCGCCCTGCAGCGTCAAAGCCGCAATGACCCCTCGCTCATCGCCAATGACAATCTGCGGTATGGGCTGAAAGCGGATAAGCGCGATACGGCTCAATGGCCCAAGCTTGAGTTGGGGCGAGAAGGCGGCGATTTGCTCCCCACTGCCGCGGTAGACGGCAACTTGTACCCCCGCCCCCGTCGATTCGGCAACGATGATTTCTTCTGTGCCATCGCCGGTGGTATCTCCCATCGTGGCGACGCCGCTCGTCGGGATACGTGCTATCTCCTGCCCTTGGCTATCGACCACGACGATGGTGTTGGAGGTTTGCGAAAACACGTCGTCCTGCTCATCACCCGTCAGGTCGATAAGCTTGACGGTCTCTGAGTTTGGCAGATGAAATGACCAATGCGTCTCTTCGGCATACCTGATGCCCTCATCAGAGATGAATGTGAGGTAGCCGGTAAACCCCATCACCACCACCACGAGCACAATAGCGAGCACGACGGTGACTTGCTTCACGAGAGCGCCTCCCTTCGCAACTGCAATTTGCCGTAGATAAACTGCAAAACGTTCAGTATGTCCTTGGGCGTGATGACCGTATCAGGGGCTTCCGCCTTGAGGGTGATGCCCCCCTCATCAATGCCTATATCCAACAAGCGATATTGTCCAATCTTCACTTGCTCCCTTCTGAAGGAAGCAATGCTGTACACTTCGGGATTGACCGTCAGCCGGATGTGGAGCCGTTGTTCTTGCTTATACTTTGGTGGTTTGATCTTGATTTTGCCGCTTGCGCTGCGCTTTTTATAGCTCTGGCGCACTTTGAGCCGATCTCCCACCGACAACCGCAGCATATTGCCATCATAGAGCAACACCTTGAGCTTGAGCCAATCTTTGTGGTAGTGCTTGACGGTGAGATGGCGGCTATTCATTGTCTCGTTGATGAGATATTGCTGTCGTTCGGGGTCGGTCAGATCGAGGTGGCCGATCATCCGCCCCCGCCCGCCCACATCATCACGGAGCGTGTAGATGACATCGCGGGAGGTGTAGAAGTGGTCGGAGACATCAAGCGTGGGTACGCCAAACATATCTGCATTGATAGAGCCGATGCGGAACGAGTGGTAATGCCGGTGAATAAGCACAATGGCCACAAAGATGGCGAACATAACGACGCCTTCAATTGAGGTTTCAGCACCGGGAAGCATAATAGCGGGTATCCCAATCAGCCCAACCACCATCGCCGCCCACGGAACCCAGAATTTCTTGCGTTTCCCCGGCTTAACGGCTACCGCCACCGCCTTAGAGACATACAGCCCCGCCATGATGAGCAACATACCAAGCAACCCAAACACATTCCCGCTATACCCTATAAAAAACTCAACCACCAAGAACCCAAACCCAAGCAGTGCCAGCAGCCACACCGCCCAAAAGTATCTCCGCACTGGCTTGGCATAGGCTTCTAGCTCCTCCTCATAGCGCTGTAGCTTTTCTTGCTGCGTTTCGTGGCGGGTGAGCAGTCCATCCATCACCGCAAGTATCTGTTGAGGCGTCTCGCTCATAGGGATGTATACCGACTCTGCCATGGAACTTCTACCCCCTTCCTACATCAGTCTAGCAATAATCTAGCAATAATCTAGCAATAGTCTAGCAATAGTCTAGCAATAGTCTAGCAATCTAGCTTCGGCGACCAACTTGCCTTTTGCCTACAATCATAATACAATTTTGAGGCTATGCATATCCTCTACACCGCTTTTGATGTGGTTCCAAGCCCAAAGGGAGCCAGTATACACATCACTCACTTTGTGCGTGGGCTGGTTCAGGCGGGCCACGACGTTCACCTGATCACCGCCGGTGATCCCTCATTGCCCGCGACAGACAGTTACGAAGGGGCGGCCATCACCCGCGTCCCGCCGGGAGACGATATGAATTTCTTGGTGCGGGCGATTGCATTTGGGCGGGCGGTGGAAGAGCATATCATGACACATCCTCCCTACGATGTGGTGCATTATCGCTCGATTTGGGGCGGCCTCCCCCTTACCCGCCTACGGCACCGCTATGGCTACCGGACGCTGTTTGAGGTCAATGGGTTGCCAAGCGTTGAGCTGAAGTATCATTACCCCGATCTGCGCGATAGCCCGCTCATCCACAAGGTGCGTGAACAAGAGCTTGCCACCCTGGCCCACAGCGATGCGATTGTCTGCCCATCGGATGTCACCCGCGCCTACCTGACGAGTTTGGGCATCCCCCGCCACAAGATTACGGTCATCCGTAACGGCTTTAGCCCGCATCATTTTCAGCCTACGCCCCTCCCCGCCGACCCCGCTTCTCCCTTCACTCTGCTCTACATCGGGACGCTGGCCGATTGGCAAGGGCTGGAAACCCTGATCGACGCCATGAACATTGTGGTGGAGCAGGGAACATCTCGCCCCATACACCTGCGTATTGTTGGGCGGGGGCGCAAACGGCAGCGCAAACAGCTTGGCAAACACATCCGCAAGCTTGGGCTGGAGGAATATGTCACGATTATGGCTGCCGTGCCGCACCACGACATCCCCCGGTTGATGGCAGAGGCATCGGTGTGTGTTGCGCCGCTTGGTCTCAACGACCGCAACGTGACCCAAGGATGCTGCCCGATTAAGGTGATAGAATATATGGCGGCGGGACGGCCCGTCATCGCGACCAATCTCCCCGTCGTCCGCGAGCTGATGCGGGAAGACCGCGATGGGTTGCTTTTTCTGCCCAACGACCCACACGACCTCGCCCGCCACATCGTCACGCTCCTCAACGACCCGGAGCGGGCACAGCGGATGGCAACAAAGGCCGCGCACCATGCCCATGCCACGCTCACTTGGCACGACGCGGAAAAGAAGTTGGTGCGGCTCTACGAGCAGCTTACAGAGCCTGTCAAGCCCGTTCAGACCGCTCAGGCCGTTCAGCCCATTCAGCCTGCACCCGCTCATAGAGCGCAAGCGTTGCCTCAAGCTCCCGACGAGGAGTGAAGTGCTGTTCGACGGTCTTCCGCGCACACTCGCCAAGCTGACGGCAATGCGCTGGCTGATTGAGGAGGTCGTGGATGGCGGGGGCAAGGGAAGAAGCATCGCCCGGCGGCACAAGACACGCATTCACCCCGTCCTGCAGCACGTCCGCCATCCCGCCAACCGGCGTCCCGATGATGGCACACCCGCACGCCATCGCTTCAAGCACCGCATTGGGGAGACCATCGTGGAGTGAGGGCATCACAAGAACGTCGAAGAGGTGATAGTAGTGGGGCATTTCGTGGAGGGGGACGGGCGGTATCACCACAATGGGTATGTGCGGATGCTGCTTCTGGAAGAGCTTGAGCATATCTTTATCGTCGCCGCGGCGCACGCCACCTACCATTAGTAGGCCAATGGGACGTTGTTCGGCCACCTGCCGCACGGTGACTAAGAGCGTGGATAGTCCCTTTTTGGCACGGGCCTCGCCAACAAACCCAATCAGCGGGAGAGTGGCGAGGGCAGGGTGTGATGCAACTAATCGTTCTCGCAGTGCGAAGGCATCAGTATGGGGAGTATGGGGAATATTGGGCGGCGGGGGCGAGAAAAGATCGGTATCCACGCTATTGGGGATATACACCGCATCACGAGGGGGGACAAGCGCTCGTATCTTGCGGATGAGGTCGTGGGTATTGGCCGTGAGGGCGGTGGCGTGCTGCAGGGCATAGAAGATGTGTGAGGCTTTGCGCGGCTCAAACACCGCCCGGTCGATATCATTGCCGCGGGCGCTCACCACCGACGGAATGCCCAGGTAGTGGGCGGCGTAGGTGGCGACAAACCCCGCCTTCGGAACAAAGTAGCCGTGTATGAGGTCGAAAGGGGCAGAGGGATGAGTGACTACGTAGTCGAACCAGTGGGCGAGGGTGTCGTCGATGCGGTTTGCCGCGCCAATACGGTGAATAGTAACGTTTTTGTCATTCCTGTCGTCGCTCTTGATGTCACTTACGACATCACCGTTGACACTCGCTTTTCCACCATCTACACGCCTTACCTGCCCGGCGGGGAGCGTATCTGTGCTGACTATCACGTGGATATCGTGGCCGACGGTGGCAAGCAGCTCTGCCAGCCGTTGGGCCGACACCGCCAATCCGCCCACATCGGGGGGATACGTTTCACTGAGTAGCGCAATTCGGAGGAGACGCTTCATATGAGTAGCCAATCAGTTGAATGCCCGTACTGCGGCGCACCAAACGAACCAGTCGCCCGGTTTTGTACCGAATGTGGTGGCCAATTACCCGAAACTGCCGAAAATACCGCTCCACGGCCCTCTGCCCGCCGCACAACGCCCCGCATCGTCCGGGGAGAGGCGACCCACTTATCCGACACTCCGCCCTCTCAATCTGCTCAACCTGCCCCTCAATCCGATTCCTCCTCTGCACAGCAAGGGCAGCAGGAAGGGTACGAAGGCCAAGAACATACGGCAGGACAGCGAACCGCAACTCAATGCGAAATGATCATCGGCTTTCTCATCCCCCACCGCTGCGATAATATTGCGCTTGGGCGGTGTAGCCAATGCGGGAAGAGCTTTTGTGATGAGCACCTCTCCGTCACCGAGCACGGGATGATGTGTGTCGCCTGTGAACAAGGCTTTGAGCAGCCCTACGCGATGGATCCAAGCGCGTCGCACTACGATAGCTCCGATATTATGCTGTTCTACACCGCCACGACCTGGAGCGATGATGACGACCGCTGGGATATGGAAGATGATACCTTCTCCGACCTCAGCTAGAGGGGGCAAATTGCGAAGCTAGAGAGTCGGCATAGAGAATCGGCATAAATGAGGGCCATCTATAGGGCATACAGTAGCACAAGGGAGAGGGGCTGGCAAGTCGGCAAGGGGAGCACAGAGGTTGTTGTATGGCTGTCCGTTCTGCTTGCCAATGCGTGAACTGCGTGGTACCATACGACAAGCCTTCGGCGGGGATGGAGCTATTTTCCCTTCCTCTTATGTGGATATGCCGTGTTGGCTAATTCTGAATATTCCGGTCGATTCTACCTCCGCATTGCCAATATACATAAGGTCATATCCTGGATAGCCTACGATAGGTATTGTCCAGTGTGTCTCTCTGAAAGAACAGGAGCAACTTTCCCATGAGTTCAGCATTCGTCATTGGTGCAGGAATAGGCGGCATTACAGCCGCTGCTCGTTTGGCCCGCGCTGGCTACGATGTTACGGTGTTTGAGCGCAGTAGCCACGCTGGCGGGCGGACAAACTATGTTGAACAAGAGGGCTTTCGCTTTGATACCGGCCCCACCCTCTTCTTGATGCCTGATGTGTTTGCGCAGACCTATGCTGCCCTCGGGGAGAAGATGGAAGACCATCTCAAGCTCAACCGCATTGACCCCACCTATCGGGTCAACTTCCACGATGGGAGCTATATCGACCTCACCGCCGACCTCGTGGCGATGCGAGAGCGTCTCAATGCCCTTGAGCCGGGGGTATTCCGCAACTACGTCAATTTCCTCAACGAGGGGTGCAACCACTACTACGGCTCGCTCGACAAGTTTGTGGGGCGCAATTTCCGCAACATTTTTGAGTATTTCAGCATCACCAACCTCCCGCTCATCTTCCAGCTCAAGGCGTTGATGAAGCATTATTCCAACGTCTCCCGCTACTTCAAGAGCGATAAGCTTCGTGCCGCCTTCTCTTTCCAGAACATGTACCTTGGCGTAAGCCCATACGACGCCTTGGCGACCTACTCGCTTCTGCAATACACCGAGCTTGGCGAAGGTATTTGGTTCCCCGACGGCGGCATGTACCGCGTCATAGAGAGCTTGACGCAGATTGCGGAAGGGTTAGGCGTGACATTCCGCTACAACACGCCGGTTGAGAAGATCAAGGTCAGCGATACGCGGGCCGAAGGCGTGGTGCTTGAGGATGGCGAGACGATTAAGGCGGATGTGGTCGTCGCGAATGCCGACCTCCCCTACGTCTACCGCAACATGCTGCCGGATGATGGCACTGCCGCCAAGCTCAACAAGATGAAATACACCTCATCCGCGTTGATGTTCTACTGGGGGGTCAAGGGCAAACTCGATCAGCTTCACCCGCACAACGTGTTCCTTGCCGATCACCAATACCGCGACTCTTTCAAGCGTATCTTCCGCGATCTGACCTTGCCAGATGAGCCATCTATCTACATGCACATCCCTTCGCAGATAGACCCCTCATTTGCCCCGCCGGACAGCAGTTGCTTGACGGTGCTTGTGCCGGTTGGCCACATCAACGAGGAGAAGCCGCAGGATTGGGATGAGTTGCAGAAGCAGGCGCGGGTTGCCTCTCTGACGGTGTTGAAGCGCCTTGGTGTCACCGATATTGAGGAGCGTATCGTCACCGAAGCGACGATCACCCCGCCCGACTACGAACAGATGAACCTGGTGAAGGGGTCGGCGTTTGGGCTGAGCCACAACTTTATGCAAGTTGGCTATCTCCGCCCGCAAAATCGCCATGCCACCTACGAAAACCTCTACTTCTCAGGGGCAAGCACCCACCCGGGCACCGGCCTACCTATCGTGCTGTTGTCTGCCCAACTGACGGTTGAGCGCATTTTGCAGGAGCAGGGCGAGCCAAAGTAGGGTAGCGTAGTAGCTTACCAGCTTACCAATACCGCGGTCGGTGGACAATCACGATAGGCTCATCGCTGATGGTGACAACCCCGCCGCGGGGGGTGATCCCATGGCCGACGTGGTTGTAGACGATGCGGGTTGAGCGCGGGAGCGGCATGTCAATCAGTTCTCCCGTGTTTGTCCAATAGACATCGTAGCGGGTATCGCCCTTGTAGAAGGCATATCCTTCAATATCGCCACTCCCCAGCGCGCCGAGGTACGTCGTATCGTGCAGCAGCGTGGTGATAAATTTGAGCGCATAGTAGGCGGGACGTATGGAGCCACCCCTCCCCAACGTCCCGCTCTCGTTCCATGCCGTGTCGTTGAGCGAGTACCACGCACTCCCCACAATGCCCCGTGCCCATGCCCGGGTGTAGAAGCGAATGACGTAGGACGCTTGATCGGCAAGGTAGCCATAACGGAAGCAGGCAGGATAGGAGCTGTAGCAGAGGAGGCTCCCCTCATTGAGCAGGATCGGCTTCTCCACCTGGTGGCGGGCGAGGAGCGTCTGGAGGTAGTCAAGCCGCCCGGCCATCGCGCCGCCGCGGTGAACCCACGAATGATCGTGTAGCTCCCAATCTTTCCATCGCCCATCCCAATAGGCATAGCTGTGGTAGGCGAGGATATCGAAATGTTCCGCCCCACCGTTCTGCAAAATCCCTTCGAGGAAGAGCGATGACCGACAACCATCGGGGGGTTTGCCTTCAGGAGGGTGAGTAGGGTCACAATCGAGGGCAAGCCCGCCTAATATCACCTGTGCATTGGGGTTGGCCTCTTTGATTGCCGAATAGGCCATTGCAAGCATCTCGGCAAAGTATCGCCCGCCGTAGAAGGGATCATCCTGGTCACCCCAACAGCCATAGGGGAAGGTCGGCGGGATGAGGGAGGGATCGACATCAGGCTCATTCCACACCTCCCAATAGGCAACATTGTAGGGCGGGGCGCTGTAGCGCTTGACGAGGTCGTGCACAAAATCGGCAAAATCGTCTAGCGCTTCCGGCTTGATAGGCCCACACGCCACCTCATCCTGCTGTTGTGCCCATTCGGGCGTCCCGCGGATGATGACCGTTGGGGTAAATCCGTGCTCCGTGAGCGTTTGTAGCTCATGATCGACGGTTTCAAGTGCATCCCATTCACGTTTGCCAGGCTCTGGCTCCACTTCAGACCAGAGAATCGCATTGTAGCGCACCCACGAGATACCCGTATCCCTTGCCAGCGCCAGGCTGCGAGTGACATGGCCACGGTTAATCTCCACCCCGAAGTGGGTCAGCGGAGGAGCAGGAGGAGGCGGCGGGGCGGGGGAAAAAAACCACCATCCCCCCATCACCAGCACAACGACAAGCACAAGGCTGAGAATGAGACGGCGATGGGAGATACTCCCCCTCTTGATGGCATTGAGAGCATTGAGAACATTGATGGCCTTGGGAACGTGTAGGGTGTTCATAGTTTTCCACCTCTGAATGATAATCTCGATCATATCTTGACCATGCGAACACAAAGAGAGCGAACCGCGTTATAATACAGAGGGCAGTAGTTGGCACCAAAGATAGGAAGCACGACGTTATGGCGAAGTATACCATCAATGGACAGGAGATCTATGCGCGGGAAGAGGGGCCTCCTAACGCACAGATCGCCTTGCTAATTCATGGGTGGTCAAGCTCATGGTATGCCTTATCCCCCTTGCTCCCATTGTTAAAATATCGGTTCTCGTGTATCGCGATTGATCTGCCAGGATATGGTAACTCCCCCGCGCCCAAACACCGCATCTCTATCCCCTACTACGCTGACCTCATCGCAGAGTTGATCCGCGAGGTGAGCGATAAGCCTGTGGTGTTGGTTGGCCATTCGATGGGTGGGATGATTAGCTTGACCGTTGCCCTCCGCCATCCGGTCTTGGTTGAGCGGATGGTGTTATTATGCCCCACTGTCAGCGGGCACCTCTCAACCTCTATCAATATGTTTGTTTCGCCCATCACCTACCTAGAGCGGTTTCCCGTCACCAATGTTATCACCTCGCACCTAGAACGCCACTTCTTGAACATCACCGATCAGCTCATGCGGCCAGTTTCCTTTGCCGAACGCACGGGTATCACCGAGCTTGATTACAAACGCATCCGTGCTGATGCGCGCCGCCCGGGGCAAGGCCGCGTCCGCGCAGAATGCTACACTGCTATGCGGCAGGGCGACTTGCGTGGCAAGCTCGAAGACATCGAAACTCCGGCATTGGTGCTGTGGGGGGCGGAAGATAATACGGTGCCATTGCGCGATGCGGGGGTGATTGCAGATGAATATCAGCACGCCGCCGACTTGCGCATTATCCCCAAGGCGGGCCATTGGCCGCAGTTTGAGATGCCTGATGTCACCAAGCGGTTTATCGCGTCCTATTTAGGGGTACCGGCCATCACCGACCGGCTTGATGCCATTCCTTCGCCCACCGCGCAGGTCAGCATCATTGCGCAGTTCTTTGCCCACTCCGACGTGGGGAATGGGTTATCTCTTGCGCAGCGCACGCGGTTGGCTGCACAGTGCCATGTGCAATCCCATCGTCCCTATGAGACCGTCGCGCATACGCAGGAACACGGCACAGAGCTATTCATTGTGCAAGAGGGAAATGTGGAGGTGTGGAGCGACCCAGAAGCGATGAGCAAAACCGTCGGCACGGCATCCAGCGAATCGCAGATCCTCGCCAACCTGCTGCCAGGGCAAATCACGGGGGAGTTGGCGCTGCTTGATGGCGGGCGTCGGAGTGCAAGCCTCATCGCCGGAGAGAAAGGAGCAACTGTCCTTACCCTCACGCGGGATCAGGTCGTCGCGCTGTGCGAGGATGACCCCCAATTGGGCAACCGGCTGATTTGGAACATCGCCACCACGCTCGCATTGCGGCTGCGGCTGACCAATTGGCAACTTCACCTTGCCCGCAAAGAGCTTCAACAAGTAAAAAATGTTTCAGAGCCATCGCTGTGATGCAGCAGACAAAGAACTATCTGCTGCCCATGCTACTCGTGCTACTCGCTGGTGCCCTTGCCTACCAAAGGTGTTGGGCACTGAGTCGGGCAAGCATTGACAGCTTCAGTAGCGAGAGTATACAGCATACTGGCGATTGAGCGTGCTTCCTCCATATCTCTGATGCTCTGGCGGCGAAAATGGCTTGGCGACCAATGCATGCAGAGGTCTTCATCTGGCGCGAGGTGCCGATCGACGAGCTTCTGCAGCGTTTCAGTGGTCAAAATGGTATATGGGCGCTCTGGGATGCGCGAGTCGGGGTAGGTAGTGGTCATGTCAAGCTCAACCGAATAGCCCGCCCGCCGCCGCAATATCGCCGCGAACGGTCGTCCCTCCGCAAAACACCACATCCGATAGGCAAAATAAGCCGCCCGGCTACTCGTATAGGTGTCGATCACATACCCACTTTCCTGTGCCGACTCAAAAGTCAATTTTTGTGCCCGCGTCCGCAATTCTACCTCATAGCGGTGGCGCGGCTCAATGTCACGCTGGCCGCAGATAAGCTGTTTCACCTGCTCACGGGTGGGGCGCACTCCATAGGGGAGCGGCTCATACTGTTTCTCATCCATATCGTGTTTCCTTCTCTCAAGGGCGACAAAGCGGGAGCCTTTGGGAAAAGAAAGACCCCCGCCTTGCTATCAACATATCCTAATGTGTCCTACCTACAGGCTGTACTGTTGTCCTATTTGCACTTCTGCGGCACCCAGTGGCGCTCCAGAGAGGCTTGGGCAGCGGCCAGCCGTGCGAGCGGCACACGGTAGGGAGAGCAGCTAACGTAGTTCAGCCCCGCCTTGAAGAAGAAGTGGACACTTGCGGGGTCACCGCCGTGCTCACCACAAATACCGACCTTGAGGTTCGGCTTGGTGGAGCGGCCACGGTCAACGCCCATCTTGACCAGTTGACCAACGCCCTCTTGGTCGATTGACTGGAAGGGGTCGTCGGCGAAGATCTTCTTCTCAACGTAGGCAGGCAAGAACCGACCGGAGTCGTCGCGGCTCAAGCCCATACACGTCTGCGTCAAGTCGTTGGTACCAAAGCTAAAGAATTCCGCCGTCTCTGCAATCTTGTCGGCGGTGAGGGCGGCGCGCGGCAGCTCAATCATCGTCCCGACTTTGTAATCGACGGTCATTGCTTCAGCGCGTTGTACCTCATCGGCGATGGCACGTACCAGCTCTTCCTGCATCTTCAGCTCTTCCAAGCTGTTGGTGAGCGGGATCATGACCTCTGGGATGACGTTCACGCCATCTTTCTTCACCGCGACAGCCGCGCGGAAGATGGCCCGGGCTTGCGTCTCAGTGATTTCGGGGTACATAATGCCAAGGCGGCACCCGCGGAAGCCAAGCATCGGGTTGAATTCTTTGAGCGCGTTCAGCCGCTCTTTCACCTTGTTGACATCCTTGCCAAGCTTCTTGGCAGCTTCGGCAATGCCTTCCTCGTCGTGCGGCAAGAACTCGTGCAACGGTGGGTCGAGGGTGCGGATGGTGACAGGGAAGCCGTCCATCGCGCGGAAGATGCCCTCAAAGTCGCCCTGCTGCAGCGGCTCGATCTTCTTCAAGGCGGCGCGGCGCTCTTCTTCGGTGTCGGCGAGGATCATCTCGCGGACGGCGTCGATGCGGTCACCTTCAAAGAACATGTGCTCCGTGCGGCACAAGCCAATGCCCTCTGCGCCGAAATTGCGCGCCACTTCGGCATCGTGCGGGGTATCGGCGTTGGTGCGGACGCCCATTGAGCGGAACTCATCCACCCACTCCATAAACAGCCCGAAGTCGCCGGACAGCTCTGGGTCGATAGTGTCCAGCTTGCCCTCAAAGACCTCGCCAGTCGCGCCATCAAGGGTGATCCAGTCGCCCTCTTTGAGCGCCAAGTCGCCCACTTTGACAGAGAGTTCCTTGTAGTTGACCTTGAGCGCATCTGCGCCAGCGACGCAGGGCTTCCCCATACCACGTGCCACCACGGCGGCGTGGCTGGTCATCCCACCGCGGGCAGTGAGAATAGCCTTGGCGGCGACCATGCCGTGGAAGTCTTCGGGAGCGGTCTCAACACGTACCAGAATGACGGTCTCGCCATTCTCGGCCATCTCTTCAGCACGGTCGGGGTGAAGGACAATCTTGCCAGTCGCGGCCCCAGGTGATGCCGGAAGCCCCTTGGTCATCACACGAGCTTTCTTGCGGGAAGCGGGGTCGATCATTGGGTGGAGGAGCTGATCTAACTGCGCCGGCTCAACACGGGAAACGGCGGTTGCCTTGTCGATAATACTCGCTTTGGCCATATCGACGGCAATCTTGATGGCCGCTGCGCCGGTGCGCTTACCGTTACGGGTTTGGAGCATCCAGAGCTTGCCGCGCTCAATGGTGAACTCCATGTCCTGAACGTCTCGGTAATGGGCTTCAAGCCGGTTGGCAATCTCAACAAACTGGTTGTAGACCTCGGGCATGGTGTCTTCGAGCGCCTTGATGGGCTGCGGCGTGCGGATACCCGCCACCACGTCCTCGCCTTGTGCGTTGACGAGGTACTCGCCAAACATCTTGTTCTCACCCGTGCTGGGGTTGCGGGTGAAGGCCACGCCCGTGGCGCTATCGTCGCCCATGTTGCCAAAGACCATGGCCTGAACGTTGACGGCTGTGCCAAGACTGTCAGAAATCTTGTTGACCCGACGGTAGTCGCGGGCACGACGGCCATTCCACGAGCTGAACACGGCAGCGATGGCCTGGTGCAGTTGCTCTTTTGGATCTTCAGGGAACTCGATACCAGCTTCGTCTTTGACAATTTTCTTAAAGGTTTCAGCAATATTGGCGAGTTCGTCGGAAGAGAGGTCGGTGTCTTGGCGAGCGCCGTGCCCTTTGGCCTCGTCCATCACATCTTCAAACTTCTCGCCGTCAATCCCAAGAACGATTTTTCCAAAAAGCTGAATAAATCGGCGATAGGCGTCTTGGGCAAAGCGCGTGTTGCCGGTTTGCTTTGCGATACCTTCTAACGTTGCCTTGTTCAGGCCTAGGTTCAGGACGGTGTCCATCATCCCGGGCATTGAGAACTTCGCGCCACTGCGAACTGAAACGAGCAAGGGGTTGCTTGGATCACCAAACTTCCGCCCAGTCTGCGCTTCGATGTCTTTCATTCCTTCAAGTACTTGTTCCCACATGCCTTCCGGGAAGTTCTGCTTGCTATCGTAGTAGGCATTGCAGGCCTCCGTCGTGATGGTGAAACCGGGGGGGACAGGTACCCCCGCGTTGGTCATCTCCGCAACGCCTGCACCTTTTCCTCCAAGCAAGTCGCGCATGGAGTTATTTCCTTCTCGAAACAAGTAGACCCACTTTTTGGACATTCCAACCTCCTCGTTGTCTGATGGAAAACCTTGAATGTTTACGTTGAAAGCCGAATCTTGCATCATCGCACGACAGGGCGGTACAACGCCCCGTCTTTCTCTGCGCGACAACTATACCACGACGATGCGTGCGACGCAAACAAGCACGCCTTGGAGATGCGCGACTCTGCACGACTCTGTACGATAATGGCAACTTTGTGGCAACTCGGTAACAACTCTTTTAGATGCGTGACATCCGTGCAAGGAGTTCGCTCAAAATGAGCGCGGTTGCCCCCCACACCTTCCCATGGAGTGCAAAGTAGGGAATGTGGGCATGGTTTCCATCGTCCAATATGCGGGTCTCAACGAGAACGGTTGCGGGGTCGAGTAATTGACTGAGTGGAACACAAAAGACTTCGGCAATCTCCATCTCGCACGGGCAAAAATGCGGCTGCGACGGGAGAAAGCCGACAATTGGCGTCAGGTAGAAGTTGCTCGCCGAGATGTAGGTCGGGGAAAGGTGCCCCCACACCTCCACTTCGTTCGGCGGTATCCCCAATTCTTCGTGCGTTTCGCGGAGGGCAGTGGCAATTGGCCCGTCATCTTCGGGGTCGGTCGCGCCGCCCGGCAACGACACTTCGCCACCATGGCGCACAAGGTTTGAGCTTCGCACCGTGAGCGGTAACCACAATTCGTTCTGGTGCGGGTAGAGGGCGATAAGGACAGCGGCAGTTCGCGGAACAGCTCCTGGCGGGGGGGTCATCTGGCGGGTGAGGAGGCCATTTCGGTCGCGAGGAATGAGGAGGTGTTCAAGGTCAATCGGGTTGGTATCGCTCAGGGCCTGCCGAATACACCGCGCCTGATGCTCCCACCCCTGATACGTCTGATACTTCCACCGTTGGCGCTTCCAAAACTGACATGCTCGATATTCCTGGTGCTCTCGGCATTCCGGCCCTTGGGTGTCGCGTCTGTGGACATTCCATTCTTGGTGTTCCCATTGTGATATGTGTTTCATGGCTCTTTTCTCAGACTGGAGCAACGCTTAGCGGGTGATGACGCGGGAAGGTGTAAGAGATAGATGGCACAAAAACCCCCACGTCGTGTTCATAGAAGTGTGGCGTAATCGTCATCGTACCCTCTTCAATGTCGATGAGGTGAAACGAATTACGACCGCGGTCTTGCCCCCGCCCGCGGCGGGAGGTGGTGGTGCCGCATTGGCTGATGACCGTCTCATGGTGCAACTCTGGCATGAGACCGCGTGTCGTCCCGACATAGGACGCATGGACATGCCCACACAAAAAGAGCGCCACGCGGTGGCGATCCATCAAGCGCAATGCATCGGCAGTATTGGCAATTTTGCGGCGCGGCGGCACCCCCGGCGGGTCGACCACGTGGTGGTGCAGCACTAGCACCTTACACGTCTCATCGCCAAACTGCGAGAGGGCTTCGTCAAGCATGGCAATCTGATCAGGGTAAAGCCGCCCCCCATCGACCGTCAACCCGTGCGCCGTACACCCGCCAACCACCGCCAACCCAGGCTGAATAAAGACCGGATTGAGTGTGGGGCAGATAAAACTATGGTATCGTAGCAGGGGGTAGAATAGCCGCATAAACCCGTTGAAGAGTGAGACATCGTGGTTCCCCGGCACGATAAGCTGCGGCTGCGGGAGCATCTTGAGCAGCGACGTGGCAACATTCCACTGGACAGTCAAGTCGGCGCGGAGGACGGTGTCTCCCGAAATAACCAGCAGGTCGGGGGCGATTTCATGGGCTTGGCGCGCCATTTGTTCGGCGACGGCCATATCAAAGTGCCAACCAGTATGCAGATCTGAAATATGCATCAGCCGGTAATGCAATGCTTGACTCCTCTTGTATATAGTTTGTGAATAGGATATGGTAGGATAGTCGTTTATGCATCCGAAAGGCATGTCCCTGACATTATCAGTCTATTGTACCATGCCTTGCAACAGATACTAAAGGGGAATATCGGTGCCGCAAGATCCATCTTCCGACACATCTTCTGACACATCTCACACCTCTCGCCCTTCCCGCAGACCACTTCGCTCTTCCCGCCTCATTCAGCTTGGGGTCGGAGGGGTGATTAGCCTTGTTGCGCTTTTCTTGGCGGTGCGTACGCTTGATGGCCAAGAGGTGTGGCAGACATTATTAGCAACCAACCCGCTCCTGCTCACCCTCGCCTTGGCCAGCGTTGCGGTCAATACATTGAGCAAGGCGGTACGGTGGCGGGTGTTGCTTGGCAAGCGCGGTATATCGCTCTCCTTCACCACCATCGCCGCGACATTGGTGGCGGGGCAAGCGCTCAATACGCTCTTTCCGGCGCGGGTGGGCGATCTTGGGCGGGCGCATGTGGTTGGCAGGCGGGGGAAGATGGGCCGCGTCTATGTATTGGGCACCATCGTGCTTGAAAAGATCCTCGATCTGCTCTCGTACACCGTCCTCTTTCTCGTGGTCATCTCGCTGATGCCCTTGCCATCGCAGTTTACGCAGTCGGCATTGCCGCTCATCATTGGGACAGCCATCATCTTTGGGGTAATCCTCCTCCTGCTCTCGCAGCAGCAGCGGGTCTTGCGCATCGCAGAGTGGGGCATCGCCTACCTGCCGCAACGGATGCAGGCAACAATGCGGTGGCGGGTGGAGTCGATATTGGAGAGCTTCCAGCGCATCCACGACCGCTCCGACCGATGGTGGTTGCTCTTCTGGTCGGTGGTGATATGGGCCACGGCCATCGCCACCAACTACCTGACCTTCCACGCCCTCAACCTCTCTCCGACAACGCCGTGGTTGGCGGCGACTGTACTGCTTGTGGTGCTGCAGGCGGGGATATCAATCCCGTCGGTGCCGGGAACCATCGGCGTGTTTGAGTATGTGTGTGTGGTCACGCTGATGCTGTTTGGGGTGGAGCACGCCCCCGCCTTCAGCTATGGTGTCCTACTGCATGCCGTCGTGATGTTGCCTACCACGGTGATTGGGGGGGTGCTCGCGTGGGTGTTGGGGTTGTCGGGGAGCAAGGTGGAGCAGCTTGCGCAGGAGCAGCAAGACACCCCGCCCTTGCCCAAGCCCTAGACGCTATATTTGTTCACTCTGATCACTACACCCTTCGTGCTGGTGGTGCTCATCACGTTCGTTTGTTTTTACCACCTGCCACAGCTCGCTGACGGTGGTGGAGGGCACTTGGGTGATGTGTTTGCCCTGCTCTTCAAGCATCCGCTCAATGGCGTTAAACCGGCGTTGGTACTTCCGATTGCCCTCACGGAGGACATGCTCTGCATCGACGCTATGCCATTGCGCCAGGTGGACGGCTGCAAAGAGCATATCGCCAAATTCTTCTGCGAGATGGGCCTTGACCTGCTCATCAGAGGGGTTTTCCAGGTAGCGGAGGCTTACCTCGTGCACTTCCTCCACCTCCTCACGGAATTTCTCCCACGCCTCCTCAACGCTATCCCAATCGTGCCCTGCATTCATCGTGCGTTGGCAGACCTTCTGTGTGTAAGAGAGGGCAGGCAGGTGGGCGGGGATGCCATCCAGGACACTCTTGCGTGTTTTGCCCTTCTTACTAAGTTCTTGCGCCTTGATGGCTTCCCAATTGGTGAGCACCTCGCCCACATCATTCACCTGCGTCGTGCCGAAGATGTGCGGGTGGCGGCGGATGAGCTTCGCGGCGATATGCTCTACCACATCCGCCAATGCAAAATGACCTGCTTGGCGCGCCATCTCGCTCTGTATCAGCGATTGGGCGAGAAAATCGCCTAACTCTTCGGACAAGGCTTGCATATCGCCTTCGTCTATGGCCTCCAACACCTCGTAGGTCTCTTCCAACATCCCCGCCCGCAAGCTCTTATGGGTTTGCTTCCTATCCCATGGGCAGCCGCCCGGGCCAAGTAACCGCATCACCACCCACTCAAGCCCCTCCATACTGCGCAGGTTCTGCTCTAAGGGGAGCTTGGGAATGTAGAGCGCGGTTGAGGAAGTGAGCGGGTCGAGGGTATGGAGTTCGCATATGGCGACTTCTTTACCACGCTCTACCTCGCCACTCTGCTGCATATGCATCAGGCGGATAGCATATTTCGATGGGTAGCGCTGGAGGAGGAGCGTCTGTATGGTGTCAAGTGCAATGTGGTCGTCTGTCCAGATGAGTGTCGGGTGCGACGGGTTGAAGGGGTAAGGGAGCGTCGGCGGGATGTACCTCCCAATGTTCTGCATTTCACACCACGCCCCGTCCTCACCCTGGCTCGCATGTTCTTGCCCCTCTTGGCCTATTTCCCCTCCTTGGCGCTCTTGGCCATCCGTAGGCAGGACGGCGGCGGGGGGGAGTGGAAGCGCATTCGCATTGACCATCTGCAGGTTATCGCCCGCGCCAATGCCCGCCAGCGCGCCACGGAAGACATCAGCGATGCTTACGCCCGGCACCACTTGCACCTCAACCGACTCTGTGTTTGCCAGTATGGTGGCGAGGCGATGGTCATTGGGGTGGCCGCGCAATCCACATATCACTCGCTTGCCAACAGCCGCGTGCTCAACCAACACCGCCGCGGCGGTCTCTGGCTCGTTGGCGGAGAGCGGGCGTACCACACTAAACGGCACCATCGCGAGGATAGGGTGCTCAGGTGTGGTGGTGTAGATGCCTTCGGTTGCCTTCTCAAGGATGTTCCAGGCCGCACGAGTGACCAGGTTGGGCGTTCCAGGCCCAAGCCCAACAAGCGTAATCGTTGCCATAAAAAATTGCCTTCATCTATGGGTTGTTACCATGGGTTACTATGAATTCATGCTTCTGGATTGCTATTCTTTGCGTCGTTTCTTGCGTTGTTTTTTACGCCGTAGTTGACGTATCGAATGCCAGATGTGCGGTATCATTTTGAGTTTTTCGATAAAGGTAAGATGTGCCCGTTTGCGGAATGAATCATAGTCGTTCAGGACAATTTTATCAAGAATGCCGCGATACACCCATGCCGCCACCCCCACCGCAAGATGGCAGTCGGGAGGGAGGAGCGCGATCCCTTTCCAACTCTCCTCGTAGAGCCGCTTGGCGCGGGCAATCTCAAACTGCATCAATGCCCGGAAGCGATCATCTGGCTCGCTCGCATTGAGAATATCATCCGGGGTCAGGCCAAATCGTTGCAAATCCTCCTCCGGCAGATAGACCCGCCCTCGTCGTGCATCTTCGCCCACATCGCGCAGGATGTTGGTCATTTGGAGGGCGACGCCAAGTTTGATCGCATAGGGGTCAGCGCCGGGCGATTTGCCAAGGATACCAATACTCAACAGCCCCACCACCGATGCGACCCGATAGCAGTAGAGCCATAAATCGGCAAAGGTTGCGTAATTGCAGATGGTCAAGTCCATCGCGACACCAGCAAGCAGTTCATCGATCAGCACGGGCGAAAGCTGATAGCGGGTACGAGTATCGTTCCACGCCATGAGCACGGGATTGTCGGGAGGGGGAGTCGGGCTACGTGTCTGATGTACCCATGCCGCCAACGCTTGGGCAGGATCGGTCGTCGCCATATCAACCGCATCATCGCTCGTCCGGCAAAAGGCATAGAGGGCACGGATAGCCTGCCGTTTGTCGGGGGGCAAGAAACTCGTGCTGAAATAGAAGCTCTTGGAGTGGTGGCGCGTAATGCGTTCACACGTCTTATAGGCGTCTTGCAGGGTGAGTGCGGGTTGGGGTTGAGACGGATGTTGAGACGGATGTTGAGACGGATGTTGAGACGGATGTTGAGACGGATGTTCCGGTTCGGGAGGCGTCGCAGGCATTGCAGAGTTATCGGCAAGGTGAAAGAGTAGGGCAAGCTGTTCATCGGCAGGCAAGGGTTGGGCTGGACAGCCTCCGGTGTCTTGGAGCGACAGCGTAGACGATTGTGGCGTTTGGCGTGGCACAAATCCCCCTCTTTAACAGTAAAGAAACCTCAAAAAACCTCAAAGAAACCTCTGGAAAGACCGTCTTTCACGTAGAACCATTTTACTTCATTCTGCAGTGGGCGCAAGATTCTGTTGTGTTTGCCTGCTTTGCTGTCCTCTTTTCGGCTACACTTTCTCTCTTTTTTTGGCCTCTGCCGCCCGCCCCTTCTGCCCAGAACTACGGAATTTTCGTGGTTGCGCACGTTCAATAGAAACGTATGGTACACTGAGTGCGTGATATCGGGGGCTTTCTCAGGGGCGCTTTCGTAAGGCTCCTCCTGAGAGTCAGCAGCATTTGGAGCAAAGGGAAGACTATGCGTGCTCTTATCACTGGAATCAATGGCTTTGTTGGGGGGCATCTCGCTGAGTATTTGCTCCATATTGGCGGGTGGGAGGTGTGGGGCGTGGCGCTTGAGCCGCACCTCCGCCTTGCCACCATCCAAGACGGCGTCCAGCTCAAAGTGGGGGATCTTCGTGACGCCAAACGGGTATCCGACATCATCTCGGAGATACAGCCGGAGGTGATCTTTCACCTGGCGGGCCAGCCGTTTGTGCCGGAGTCGTTTCGAGACCCCTCTACCACCTTTGATATCAATATTAATGCTCAACTCAATATCTTTCTCGCACTCCTGCAGCACAAGATACAAGCGCGGGTGTTGGTTGTGAGTTCGTTCGAGGTCTATGGCCAGATACAGCCGGAAGACATCCCCATCGACGAACAGACGCCCTTCCGCCCCGCAAACCCCTATGGAGTGAGCAAGATTGCTCAAGACCTCTTGGGGCTGCAATATACCCTCAGCCACGACCTGGACATCATCCGCGTGCGGCCATTCAACCATATCGGGCCGCGCCAGAATGAGCGGTTTGTGGCGTCTGCCTTTGCGAGGCAGATTGCCTCCATTGAGCAGGGGAAGCAACCGCCCGTGATGTACGTTGGCAACCTCGCCGCCGAACGCGATTTCACCGATGTGCGCGACATGGTGCAAGCCTACGTCCTCGCGGTGCAGAAAGGCGGGGCGGGGGAAGTGTACAATATTGGGTCTGGCCAACCGGTGGTCATTCAATCGCTGCTTGACACGCTCCTCAAAATGAGTTCGGTCACCATAGACGTGCAGCAAGACCCCGACCGCATGCGACCAGCCGATATCCCCAAAGTGGTCTGCGATGCGAGCAAGTTTCGCAACCACACCGGCTGGACGCAGCACTATTCCTTTGACCAGACCGTCCACGACATCCTGAACGATTGGCGGGTTCGAGTCGCTCAGTAGTGGTTTCCCTCTTCCCCGCCCTCACACAGACGATGGCAGGAGCAAGAGGGGAGCACAACAAGGATAGAAAACGTAGTCATGAAAGCAGTCATCCTCGTTGGTGGTTTGGGCACACGTCTGCGGCCACTGACCTGTAATACGCCAAAACCGATGATCCCCATCGTCAACCGCCCCTTCATTGAGCACATGCTGCTGCGGCTGAAGAGCCAAGGCATTGATGAGGTCATCCTTGCTGTCCAATATCTGGCCGACCAATTCCGTTCTACCCTTGGCGATGGCTCACATCTGGGTCTGAAGGTGCACGTGGTTGAGGAGCCAGAACCCCGCGGCACGGCTGGCGCGGTCAAGAATGTTGAGCATATGCTTGAGGGCACGACATTTGTCTTCAACGGCGATGTGATTACCGACCTCGATTTGCAAGATATGTTGGCGTTTCACCGCGGGCACGGCGGCAAAGCAACCATATCGCTGACCCCCGTCGATGACCCTACGCAGTTTGGGTTGGTGGAGATGGATGAGCAGAAGCGGATCTTGCGCTTTTTGGAGAAGCCGCGCCCCGAAGATATCCGCACCAACCTGGTCAATGCGGGTTCCTACATCATCGAAGCCGATGTATTCCGCTATGTGCCGCCAAACGAGTACTTTATGTTTGAGCGCGGGCTATTCCCCGTCTTGCTGCAGACCGGCGACGGGATGTTTGGCTACGGATCGCGTGCCTACTGGAGCGATATCGGCAAGCCGCAAACCTACCTGCAAGTCAACCACGACATTCTCATTGGGCGGGTGCAGTACGATATCCCCGGCGAAGAACGTGGGCGTATCTGGTATCAGGGCGAGGTCGATATCCACGAGAGCGTACAGCTTGTCGGCCCGATCCTCTTCGGCCCGGGGTGTAGCGTAGCGCGGGGGGCGCGCATCATTGGCCCCGCGGTGATAGGCGCAAACTGCCATATTGGCCAAGAGGTGTTTTTGGAGAGCTGTGTGCTATGGGATGACAATGTGATTGAAGAGGGGGCGAGTTTACGTTCGTGCGTGCTTGGGCGCGGGAACAAAATTGGCGCACAAACGGCTATCTCAGACGGAACGATTATCAGCGATGAATGCGTAGTAGGCGCGGAAAATCGGCTTGAACGGGGGATACGGTTGTGGCCCGGCGCGGCCATTCAAGACCGCTCAATCACCTTCTCATAATGTCCCTCTCATCCTAATGCTGTCGTACCATCCGAGTCGCCAAAAGCAGAGTGGGGACGAGGGTGGCGTGGTCGGTTGAGAACCACGTTCAAATGTGCTATACTTCGTTGGGGGAAATCCACACCTTTCTGCAAAGGTGTGCTCATTCTTTTGAGACGATAGATACTTAGAAAGGAGACACGCACGTTATTTGCCGCCGTTGGGCGGCGAGAGCAGGTGCGTTATTCTATGAAGAAGATACTTGGAGCATTTACGTTCTTGTTTGGCGTAGGGATTGGTATGGTTGGTGGGGCAGCGCTGTTGGCATATGCCTATCAAGCGGCAGGCCTCTACCCGCCCGACGACGCCACCATCAAGTTCATTGCCCGCGAGCGCGGTTGGCTCCGCGACGATGTGTAGGATGCACCGCACTCATCCGGCATCAGTCTGTGGTAGGGGGGTGGCTACTTCCCTACCATTGCCTTTTTTCTCTCTCAATCATCCCGCATTCCGCCGCGCTGTACCTTGACGACGACGCGCTGATCTCCGGCCAAAATCGTCAATACCATTGAGACAAGCGAGATGATCAGGCCGCCAAGAAACGCTGACCAAAAGCCCTCAACGTAGAACTGAATGCCGAGGTGGTCGGCAAACCCCGACGAGAGCATCAGCAAGATGGCGTTGATCACTAGCCCAAACAGCCCCAGCGTGACGATGGTCAGGACGATCATAAAGGGCCGCAGTAGGGCGTTGAGCAGCCCAAACAGAAAGGCAACCACGCCAAGTTGCCAGCCCGGGCCTTCAAAGTGGATACCGGGGACAAGCCAGACCGCGGTGAAGATGGCAAGCGTGCTGATGAGCCACCGCAAAAGCAATCGGCGGGGGCTCAATGGGTGTTCTTTTTGTGTATGTTGATCATCCATAATGTGGTTGCGTTGGTCAAGGAAGGTCAGAGATATATCTTGTAGATATATACCCATTTATGGAAAGGATTATCCCTCTCCTCTTGCTGAGGAATACCACAATTCAGTAGCGTGTACCGTATAATAGCTCTTACGATAACCACAGTATAGCACGATCAAAACGAAGATGCAATGACCACTCCTCCCATCATTACCATAAATGTCTATGATAGTACTCCCACAACCCGCCACCACCATACCTATTCCCGTACCCTATGCCCCACATCAATAGTATCGATACACCCAAAGATACGAACATGAGCCATCAACACGATATTGCAGACGATATTGAGCAGGTTGCGCGCCGTGCCCGCGCGGAAGGCAAAGAACCATACTTCCGCCTCCACCGCTACCGCTACGAGGCTATCCTTGCCGCGATGCACGACGCCCCGGTTGGAGCGCGTGTGCTTGAGATTGGCGTCACGCCCGGCCAATGCACGCAATTGCTGGTGAAACGCGGCTACCGTGTAAGTGGGGTTGACCTCGATCCGTCTGGCAGGCAGGCGCTGTGGGATGAACTTGGGGTAGAGGTGCGCCAGATGAACCTTGAGCGCGAGCCTATCCCCTTTGCCGACGAGTCGTTTGATTGGGTGGTCTTCTCGGAGGTGATAGAGCATCTTGTCTTCTCCCCATTGCCCGTGCTGCGCGAATGCCGACGGGTGTTGGTGCCGGGGGGAAAGCTGGTCATCACCACGCCGAACGAACTCTACCTCAAGAGCCGATTGCGGTCGTTGGTGCGGCTGCTCGCCTGGCAGAGCCTCGCAACCCCGTCGGAGTTTGAGCAGCAGATGAAGCTTGAAGGCGAGGCGCGCTATACCACCCACAGCCGCATCTACACCATGCGTGAGTTGCGGTGGGTGATGGAGTATGCCCACTTCCGCATCGTGCAGCAGCGCTATGAAGCTGCCTGGGAACGGGTAGGGGTGGCATGGGAGCGGCTGCGCACCAATCCGGTTGGCGTGGTGGGCAAGGGGCTTATCACCGCCCTCACCACGCTCCTCCCCCCAACGCGCTCAATGCTGGTGGCGGTGGGGGAGAAGGGGTAGGCGGGGAGAGGGATGTCGGTTGCTGTCCTAAACGATGAACGCTGTTGCCTTTGCTAGAGGAGTAACTTCGTATGACCACCAACGCAGACCGCGCGCGGTCGGTATGGATTCCGTGGTTCCTGTCGTATGTAAGCGGAGGGTTCATTGCCGCAACGTTGCTTGGCATTGCCTTTATGTTGATGCTCTCGCAGTCGATATTGCCGATGTACGCACCTGCAGCTGGGCCATTGGGTGGGGCACTAGGGAGCTTGGCGCAGCGGAAGATGGTTGGACGTATGCGCCACATCCACCCGGGCGATGGCAAGTGGGATGTGATCATGGCCGTTGGATGGGGAATGCTCTACATGGCGGCGATGAACACTATGATGGACGCTATCTTAGGCATTCCCGTCTCGCTGACCTCTGCGCTCATCCTTGGCACATTGATGGGATTGTTTGTCGGGAGTGCGCTTGGGGCTGCACAGTGGTTCTTTCTCGAAGAGCGCGTCACGATAGACAAGTGGTGGATTGTGGCCAACGCGGGTAGTTGGGCTGTGGGCGGGGGGATCTTCCTGGTGGGGAGTGTGCTTCCCATCGCCTGGCAGATGGAATCAGACAATTCCTTCCTCATCCCACCCATCGCAACAATCTTGTGCTGGTCGATTGTGGGAATAACAACAGGGTGGTTACTCCGGCGGTACGCGCCTAAGCGAACACACATGGGCGAAGTTGAAGAGAAGACAAGGGAGGAAGATAGTTGAAGAGAAGATATATGAACCAGCAAGGGTTCTGAGCTGGTTCATCATTCCCCCCCCTCACGGCGAAGTTGATTGTTCTCAATGCTACAACATATGCTATAATTTGCAATCATCCGAATGTGTCTGTGCTCTCTATCGAAAACCTATATTACCAGGGATACAGTGCCGTGAAGATTTATCTTATTCGCCATGCGCAGAGTGAGGAAAATGTTCTCAACCTTCGTCAACGTACCGCTGTCCAAGAATTCAACCAGATGCTGTGTTGTACGCACTCGACGCCCTTGACCCGCCTTGGCCGCTTTCAGGCAAAGCTGACCACCGGTAGGCTTGAGCAGAGTTCTATCGAACGCATCTACACGAGTCCATTCGACCGCGCTATCCAGACGGCGAAGATTATTGGCCGAGAAATTGGGATCATCCCGCAAGTGGTGAATGATTTACGAGAGGTTCAGCCGCAGCTGCTGAAGGAGCGCAAACGCGATGCATCGTTGCGCAAACATCTCTTCCGTTCATGTGTCGGAATGGTCTTGCCGGGTGGAGATGGAACCGGCGAGAAATTGTCTAGTAGCTACCACCGTGCGAAGAGCGTTTGGTCGCAACTGACCGCCGACTCTGCGCAGGAGATAGCCATCGTTTCGCACTACGGCCTCATCTCTCTTATGATTGCCTTCTTAGACCGCGACTCACGGTGGAAGGTCGTCAACCGCGACTTGTCCAATGGCGGCATCACGACCGTCGTTCGGCGGCGTTCAATCGCGGCATAATACCGCTAGGGATAGTTGGGGGATAGATCGTCGTCACACTGCTCCAGTATGGTTTCGACAGGAACAAGCTGGAGTGCGCTGACTGGGCATGCCTGGACACACGCCATGTCATCATATCCATGGCAGAGGTCGCACTTGATTGCTCGGCGGAAGGAGAGGCCCCCCTCATGGAGATGCATCAACTTTATGTTTGGGGCGTGCGATGAAGAGAAGGAAGAAAAAGGCGAGGAAAGAATGGAAAAGAGCGATGATATTCCCTCCGATAGCCCAGTGCGCAATGTTTCAATGAGGCTATGCGAGGATTGTTTTTTGCTTGTCGCCGAAAAGATCGCTTCATAGGGGCAGGCGGCCACACACTCCCCACACATGGTGCATTTATCGGTCACGAGGAGTGCCCCTTGCTCGTTCCACTCAAACGCCTCTTCTGGGCACACCTCGATACACTCCGCCCCGGCCCGGCATTGCCGACATGCTGCTACGATATCATACTTCCCGACCTGCACGCCGTTGAGCCGCAACCGCGAACGTCCGTGGCGCGCCGCACACGCAATCTCACAGATATGGCACCCTGATGGGCATCGCTCTGGCAACCGAGCAAGCAACCGATTTCCCCCGCGGTAAAGCCCGTGTTCAATCGTTGTGTTGAGGCATTCCTGCAGAAACTCATTCCGCAAGACTATCCGAGTGCGCTCGATCCGTTGCTGGATGAGTTCATGGAGTTGGGCATTGAGGCGTGGGTGTTGCGAGGCGAGGGTAAAGAGGCTGTTCTTCGGTAATGCAAGCACGTTTGTGGGGGTTAGGGCTTCAACCGTCGCACTGTGCATCTGTTGGCTCACCAGCGCAATCTCGCCAAAGAAATCGCCCTCATCCAAGATGAAGAGATTGATATCATCTTGCTTCACCACCGCCTGCCCCGATTCAATAATGTAGAGCATTGTGCCAGTTTCGCCACGCTTCATAATCGTGCTGCCACGCGGGTAGTGAATCGGCTCTAGTTCTCCCGCCAAGCCAAGCCGCTCTATCAGCGGCACGTGGCTGAAGAATGGCACGCGGGCAAGCGTGACTTCAACAAGCCGCCGTAGGTAGATATTGCGGAGGACTTCTTTGAGCATAGGGGCACGGGCAAGCAATGAACGCACCTGTGCCAGGGGAAACTGCAGCACATAGCAGTGCGTCTGTGCTTGCACCCCTGTTCGCAGCGAAAACCCACTAAACAACGGCCCTTCGCCACAGCAGTCTCCCCGGTTGAGGATCTCGAGAAGGGTATCTTCTCCATTCTTTTGGTGCAACGAGAGAATAGCGCTTCCTTGCAAAACGATATAAAGAAACTGACACATCATCCGTTCGCTGATGAGTGGTTCCCCAGCAAGGAAGGTTCGGAGCGTGCAGAGATCAACCAGCCGATCAAGCTCTTCGGGGGGAACACCGGAGAGACAATCGAGCGAACTGAGAACGTCACGCTGCCGTGTCCATAGATGCAGCTTTTTCTGCTCTTGGTGGGCCAAATAGGTCGCTTGTCGTGTGGAGGGTTGTGGACGCCGTCCCATAATGACTCTATTGTACCACAGCCCATCCCTCACGCCCATCCCTCACGCCCATCCCTCACGCCCGTTCTCTAAAAAGAAGAATTGAGTACTGTGGTACAATGATAGTCGCTAGCGTGTCATATACCGCACGCTCTAAGAGGATCTGTCCATTACCTGATAGCGCATAAAAAGAGCACATCTCGCGTTCATGTGAGTGCTTTCCATAGATTTATCGGTAAAATGAGCAGCTAGCGTATGTGGTGTCCTATCTTCTTAAGCAGAATACTATCATTGGTGGCGTTCTTGTAAAACTATATGACCCAAATTCCTCGACGATGTGTAGTAAAAATCGGGACGAGTGTCCTGACTGGCGGTACTGATCGCCTCAATCGTCCGTTTCTCGTTGAATTGGCACAACAGATCGCGCGTCTTCGCGAACACAATAATGAATTACTGTTGGTTTCATCAGGAGCCATTGCTGCTGGTTGGGAACGGATGGGGTTTCCCCCCCGCCGACAACGTAACAAACTCGCAACCATTTCCTTTAAGCAAGTTTTGGCGGCTGTTGGACAAAGTCGGCTTATGCACCTTTATGAGCAAATTTTTGATATCTACGGGTTGCACGTGGCGCAGGCCTTGTTAACAGGGGGCGACCTCCACGACCGGCGGCGCTACCTCAATGCACGCAATACGTTGGTACACTGCCTTGATTGCGGTATCATCCCCATCATCAATGAGAATGATGCGGTGGCGACCAATGAGATGCGTGTGGGCGACAACGATACGCTTTCTGCGCTTGTTTCCAACCTAGTCGATGCCGATTTGCTCATTCTCTTGACCGATATCGCGGGTCTCTACACTGCCGACCCTCGCCATGACCCGCATGCGACGATTATTCATACGGTCGACTGTATTGACGAGCACATTTGGGAGATCGCAGGCCAAAGCGGGACACATCGTGGCACCGGCGGGATGCGAACCAAGATCAACGCCGCCGACCTGGCCACCCGCTCTGGTACCGAAGTGGTCATTGCCAGCGGCTTTGAACCCAATATCATTTCCCGCATCTTGATGGGTGAACAAGTGGGGACACGCTTCCTCACCAACGTCAGCAATCTAGAGTCTCGTAAGCGGTGGCTCCTTGCGGAGACTGTCTTGCATAGCCGGATTGTCGTCGACGATGGGGCGGCACACGCGCTGCTCACCCAAGGCAAAAGCTTACTGCCAGCTGGGATTATTTCGGTTGAGGGTGACTTCGACCGCGGCCAAACGGTGCGTATCTACCAATTGGATGGGCATGAGATCGCTCGCGGCTTGACCCAATACCGCGCAAGTGATCTCCACCTGATCAAAGGAGTCCATTCTTCGCATATTGCAGAGCGACTTGGGTACGTCTATGAGCCAGAAGTTGTTCACCGCGATGATATGGTGATGGTGTTTTCATGAGTCCCTCTTCTTCTCACTTTTCACTGCTCTCAAGGAGAAACGAGCTCCTTGATCGTCTAGAAGAATTGCCGCCCGCTACGGTGTCGGCGCTCGCAGAGGAATTGCGCCACGATCTTTCCGCGTGTGCTGCCTATATTCCTTCTCGTCTTGTGCGCTCACAGCTCTCCCGTCCTCACCCAGGACGGATCAGTGGAGCCTTTTGGCGCGGGACGATCCTCTTTGCCGACCTGAGTGGGTTTACCGCTTTTTGCGACAAACTCAGTATTTTGGGGAAGCAAGGGGCAGAAGAGGTGAGTGTTGTTGTCAACCGGCTCTTCAATGAGCTGGTCGCAGAAGTATTGGCCCACCAAGGCGAGCTGCTTTCCTATCGCGGGGAGCTGCTCAAGTTTGGAGGTGATGCGCTTACGGCGTTCTTCGACGAGGAAGTGCTTGGCTCTAACCACGCCGCCGCCGCCACTCTTGCCGCCTTGGGGATGCAGCAACGGATGGAGGCCTTCTCTTCCATTCGGACGCGGGCAGGTTCCTTCCGGCTCCGGTTGCGGGTGGGGGTGCATAGTGGAGATGTGTTTGCCGCCGAAGTAGGCGATCAAGACCACATTGAGCTTGTTGTCACGGGGGCCAATGTCAACCTCGTTGCGTCGGCGCAGAGCATTGCCGCTCCTGGCGAAGTCGTTATCTCTGGGCAGACGGCAAAGCTGCTTGACGGAGCGGCACTTATCCCGCGGGCAGAGGGGTTTTATCAGATTACGTCGTTGCCAGATGTCCCGCTCCCGCCATCGAGGCGGCTGATCGACCCAACAGACGGCACTCTCGCCTCAACGGAGACCATTCGTACGCTTGCTTCTCAAGTCGAAGCGCTCTACCCCTACTTGGTACGGGGGCTTCCCCGGCGGTTTTTCGACACGACTATCAGCGAGTTGGGAGAATTTCGCCCCGTCAGTGTCATTTTCATCAACTTCTACGATTTTAGCAATCTGCTGTGCTTTTTTGGCGACGATACCGATAGCGCAGCGCGGGCGCTCAATGCCTATTTCCGCCGTATTCAACAGATCGTCCACAACTACGATGGCATCATCAATAAGGTAGATATGTACACCCACGGCGACAAGGTGATGGCATTGTTTGGCGCGCCGTCGGCGCACGAAGACGACCCATTGCGGGCGGTGCGGTGTGCGCTTGAGCTTGAGGGGGCGCTCAGAGAAGCCAACAGAGAAATATCTGAGATTTTGCGAGAGGTACAAGAGCAGCGGAGCGATCAGGCGCAAGAGGGCCAAGAGGGCCAAGAGAGCCAAAATATACCAGATATGCCAGAGGAACACCTCTTACTCCGCCAGTGCATCGGCATCAATGTGGGGACGGTCTTTGCGGGGCGGGTAGGCGGCTCGCAGCGCTACGAATACACGGTCATGGGCCCGGCTGTCAACCTTGCCGCGCGGCTGATGGAAGCGGCGAATGAGGGTACCGTCTTGATTTCGCCAGACGTGCGCAGTGCGGTTGATCAGCATGTCCCCGTTGAGCCGCAGTCTCCCATTTATATCAAGGGGTTTGCCGAGCCGATTATTCCGGCGCGGGCGCGGGCGGGTGATTATATCACCACCACGCATACCTACACCGTGCTTGGGCAACCACCGCTGGTTGGTCGAGAGAAAGAACTCGAAGTCCTCCTTGATGAGGCAAAAACCGCACTCTGTGGCAAGGGCCGTATCCTGGCGATTGCGGGGGATGTGGGCGTTGGCAAGACGCGGTTGTTGGGCGAATTTGTGCGGACGTTGGTCTTAACGAGCGTCTCTGGTGACCCCGTCACCGCCATTCCCGACTTCCAGATCTCTATGGCAAGCGGGCAGTCGTTTACGCAAAGCGTCCCCTACGTCACCATTCGGCCACCATTGAGCGATGTCTTGCGCATTGTTCGGCGTCCCGATGAGACGGGAGAGCAGCAGAAGCCAGAGGAAGATATCGCGGTCGATGTGCAGGCGCGGGTGGAGCGGTTTGCCCCCGAACTTTCCCATTTCGCGCCGTTGCTTGGCGATGTCTTGGGGATGAATTTTCCCGACACGCCTCTCACCCGTGCATTGAGTGTAGAACAGCGTCATAGCCGCGTGCAAGAGTTGGTGACGGCAATTTTTGTCGGCGCGGCCACCCACGAACCTTTGCTGCTGGTCTTTGATGATATCCAATGGGCCGACTCTTCTTCGCAAGAGTTGCTCAATCGGCTGGCGCACGTGGCGCACAAGGTGCCACTATTGATGATCTTCTGCTACCGCGTTCATTCGTCATTTCCCAAGCCGTGGGCCGAAATTTCGACCACGGTCATTCAAACGCTCTCCGAGCTGAGCGATGACAATATCGAAACGATGCTGGAAGGGATGTTCCAGACCGCGCCGCCTCCCGAAATCTTGCCGCTGTTTGAGCGCACCCAGGGCAATCCCTTCTTCTTAGAAGAGCTAGCCCGTGCGCTGGTGACCTCTGGCATGTTGGCGCGCACCAAGTCGGGCAAATGGCAGTTGACGCGGCGGCTTGATGAAGTGACTGTCCCCACCAGCATTGAGGGGTTGATTACCTCGCGTCTGGATCAACTTGACGACTCGTTGCACGAATTGGTGCAGATTGCGTCGGTGGTGGGCTATCGGTTTGAGCTGCCCATTTTGCAGGGGTTCTATACCGAATCGTTCTTGCACAAGAGCTTAGAGCGGTTGATAGAGGAACAGTTGGTCATTCCCGATGAGCAACACGGCGAATCGACCTACCTCTTCCGGCACGCCCTCCTCCGCGATGTCGCCTACGAAGGGATTCTCTACTCTTACCGCCGCGAACTGCATCACCGGGTGGCCCGCCGCATCGAAGAGCTGAGCACGGGGTATCTAGACGAACATCTGGCCTTATTGGCGCAACACTACCTCTTGGCAGAGCAGTGGGAACCTGCGTTCCGCTACCACAAAGCCGCCGGTATTCAGTCGCAGAAACGCTACGCCAACCGCGAGGCATTGTCGCTCTTTGCCAAGGCGATTGAAGTCGCGCCCCACCTTGAACAATATGCATCGTCCACAAGCCCACCTACTCCCCCCGCGCCCATCTCTCACTACTCTACCGAACAGGAGCGAGATGCGACGAGGCACCTGTCAAGTATTGCCCTGCAAGTGGCAGAGCTGAATGAGCGAAGTGCCTATATCCACGCGCTGCTGGGCGAGTATGAGCACGCCGAGTCGTTCTACCGCGCCGCGCTCCAGACGATGCAGAAGCTGATGGAGGACAAAGATCAGTATTGGTCATTGGAGCACAACTGCGAGAATAGCTACCTCTGTCCATCAAGCACCATCGTCCGTCTCTACCGACATTTGGCGACCATTCACGAGCAGCGCGGCAACTATGAACAGTCGTTTGAGTGGCTGCACCACGGGATGGACAAGGTCACCGAAAATTCGCAAGAAGAGCTTGCCCGGTGTTATTTGCTAGGGTCGCGGCTCTACTACACGCAAGGGCAACACGAAACGTCGTTGGAATGGGCGAAGAAAGGGCTTGCGGTCGCCGAAACGCTTGAAAAGACTATCGATCAAGCCCACGCCCTCCTCCTGATGGGCAACATTTGGCGCGACAAGGGAGCATATACGCAGAGTATCACGGCATTGGAGAAAGCCCGCAGCCTCCTCGACGAGATGAAAGATGCAAGCCGGTCGAGCGACGCGCTCAACAACTTGGGAGACGCCTACTATCGCATTGGGCGGTGGCAAGAGGCCATCAAATGTCATCAGAAGAGCTTGCAAATCAGCGAAAACATCGGTGATGTGCTGGGGATGGCGCGAACTTCCAACAACCTCGCCAGTGTCATGATCGCCCGCGGCGAGATAGAGTTGGCGGCAGAGCTGTTCAAATATAGTAGCGAGCAGTTTCGGCGGGTGGGGTCGTGGTTGGGGCTTGCGGTCACGGGCTATAAGCAGGGCGAAGTGCTCTTGCACCAGGGCCGCTCCCGCGAAGCGCTCCACAACTTTTTGACCAGCATCAGCTCGCTCGAACACATCAATGCGCGGGTTGATTTGCCAGATGTCTTGCGTTTGGCCGCCGAAGCGTCGTTGATGCTGAATGAAACAGAAAACGCCCACACCTATGCGAGCCGGTCGTTGGCGATCGCCCGCGAACTAGGGATGGCGGTGGAGGAAGCGCTGGCCCATTGGATGTTGGGGCAGATCACGATGCATCAGCGGGACTACCCCGATGCCCATGAGTTGTTTGAGACCAGCCGCGCGCTCCTCGAGAAGCTCGACAACCCGTACGGCTTGGGGAAAGTGCTCTTTTGGCAGTCGAAATTGGCCTATGCACGCGGCCACTATGACCACGATCAAGTGATTGCGCCGCTTGAGCAGGCACAGCAGATCTTCAAGAAACTCCGTGCCAAGCACGACCTCTCGCTCATTAAAGAGTTTGTCAGCGAGCTAAAATCGAGCGACCAATGGGGAACAATGACCGCCGCGACGTGCTAATTCTCCCGCTCTCTTATTCCGATATATCTTCCGGTGCATCTTCCGGTTCATAGATGTTTACCCTTCAGGGCGGGAAACCCACCCGCTTTCAGCGGTGGG
>CAZGLO010000015.1:0-45571 GCA_964526735.1 uncultured Chloroflexaceae bacterium
TCTGCCGTCGCGCCAGGGACAAGCCGCCGCTCTTGAGAGCGTGCGGTATATGACGTTGTGTCCAATCGGCTTCTACGGCGATCACTCCTGCATCAGTTTACTCAGTTCGCGATGATGGGGAGATAGAGCGTTTTTGCTCCCTCACTCTTCATTCGCAGTGGGATCTGCAGCGGTGGGGTGAAATCATATTGGTCTTGCACCACGAGTTTTGCTCGATATTCCCCATCGAGGAGGCCTGAGTTATCAAACATGATGCTCACTACCGTCGTCTCCCCCACGGCAAGGCTCCTCTGCGGGGTACCCACCTCAATCCACGGGATGGTATTGAGCTGGCAGGGAGGAGTGGCGGTTGCGTCGGGGTGTTGGAAGCAGATGGCAAGACCGTTAGCGAGTGCTTGTTGGTTATAGGAGTAGAGCAAGCCCTTGCCACTTTCTCCCTGGATACCGACGGTCGCATCGCCTCCGTAAGCTTTGGAACTCTCCTCATCATCAGGTGCCACACCCTTATATTGAAACAGAATATTGCCGTTGTCAAAGAGGATACCCTGCCACGTCCCGTAATCTTCACCATCATCATCATACATATCCATATCCTCAAACGTGATGATGATCCCCGAATCGATTTCGTCGTAGTATAGGGCAGATGTCCCCTCTTCAATATCAATAGTATCCCAGAAGGGGGCGATCAATAGAGAGATATCTTCATCTCCCCCCTCAAAGGGAATAAGCTGGTTGGTATAAGAGAGAGCTTTGTCTTCAAAGTATATGCCGCCCCGCTCCGATATCGCAAATTGCGGGTATTGCTTGCCGTAGAAGGGGAACGCGAACGGTGGTTCAATTGGCCATGCGTATTTCCCTGTATAGGTGTCTGGGGGTGGCAAGGGAGGGCCCAAAAGAGGCGTGATAGGTGACCCACTCCCGCCCTCTTTGGGGGAAATCTCAACCCACTGGTAGATTGGCCCCTGAGGCTGCCGCGAGTCGAGGAGGATGTAGCCAAAACCGTCTATCTTATAGCCGGAGGCTGGCTCAGGTGGCTGTTCTGGTAGGGTCAAAACGGCATCCTCGCCCGCCTCTCGCACAACGATGTTGGCCGATCCTTCCCCACGGTTGGTAATGGTAAAGGAACCTGTCTGTGTGATTGTCTCAGATATAACCGCATCTGTTTCCCCTGGGGTGGCCACCAAACATGGGTGTGGGTTCCACCGCAGATGTATGTCTTGGGTGGTGGTTTCTTTCTTGCGCACCACGAGCCCCTGTTGCGTTAAGGTCTGCGTCATGAAGTGGTCTTGACGAAGATCTGTTGGCAATTCGACAGAAAGAGAGAGAGGGCTATGTCGCTCTTCGATCCACTGCCCATAGTGGCCGGTTTCGTCTGTCTTGAGCGTGAAGGTCATACCCGTCGTCTCGCTTTGGACAACCACCTCCGCTCCGGCAATGGGAACAGGGTTCTCGTTGCAGTAGCCAAGGTCTAGCACCTCTCCCGTGATCTTGCCCATGGTGGTTGGCTTGACGGTCATCGTGACGGGGATGGACAGGACAGGGGTAATCGGATCATTGCTCACCAAGGTCAGGAAGGCATAATAGTCGCCCGGCTGGTCTACTTCCTCTACCCCCGCGTTAAACGTCAGCGCGACGGTGGTTTCTTGACCCGGGTCGAGGGTCAGCTCAGCGGGGGTTTCGCTCAACCATGCTGCATCTTGAGCATTGTTACACTGCTTTCCCCCGTTGTAGGAGTAGGTCTGATCAGAGATATCGGAGTCCATCGAGCCTCCAATACTCCACAACCGGCCATCGCCACATCCCCCGGCCATCGACCCAATCTTATCAGGCAGTCGGAATTCATCGTAGCTCCACTCGCCACTGCCATCCTCCACGGGGGTATAGGTCTCAATGGTATCTGTATGCTCCCACCCATCGCCAAAGCCTGTCACCCCACCCATCACGACGATACTGTCGCCATAGCTCGTTGCGAGGGGCGACATACGACCTTCTTGCAGCGATGGCCCTTCCATCCACTCATTGAGTTGTGGGTCGTAGCGGTAGACGGTGTTTTGCAGGCCATTTAAATTGACACCCCCAATTTGATAGAGGTACGGCCCATATGACAATAACTCGCCATAGACTGCTTCTGCGGGTAAGGGGGCACGCGCATTGTCCCACGAATCTGTTTCTGGATCATATACCCACGTATCGTTGGTTGTTTCTGGTTGGTCATTGGAGTTGCCAACTGCATAGATCTTGCCATCAAAGGCGGCAAGCATTGGGGTACGCGGCTCGGGCCAGGTCGATTCTTCCCACGTGTCTTCTTGTGGGTCATAGATAAAGAAATAGTTGTGATGATCGTAGTATTCATATCCGCCAACGATATAAATCAGGTCGTCGATACAGACCGCCTGTGCGTTGGCAATCGGCTTGGGGAGGGGGGCGAGTGGCGTCCACGTGTCGCTTGGGATATGATACGACCACGCATCATCTGTCTCTTCAGACCCCCACCCCCCACTCTTCCACCCGCCAAAGAGATAGAACGTTTCCCCGTCGCACGTTGTGTGTGCCATCCGGTAGTATCCGGCAGGAATAGGTGCGTGCATTATCCACTCCGCCGCTTCGCTCAGCCCGTGTGTGGGGTTTCCTCCTGTTTCATTCATCCTGGTCAGCGGTTGCACCCCTGCCTCCACCTCTACCAGTGGGTGCTCAAATGGGCTGTCGGATGGAGCAGACTTGGGGGGGTAGGGAAGCTCCGTCTGAGCAGCCAGCCGACGCATGAGCCGTTTCTTCGCCGCCTGATAGCCGGTCTCCCGATCGGAGAGCGAGAGGGTGGCGATAGTACGGCCATCGTTCCTGACGCTCAATCGGGTTGTCTTGCTTGTCCCAAAATCGACCGTCTCATCTACCGACAACCGGTCGGCGCGGATGCAGGGCTGTTCCCAGGGTAGGGTCAGGTTGCGGGTGAGAAGCATGGTGCCAGTGGGCAGTTCCGACGCGGTGATAGTCTTTTTAGCGTTTATATAGCCCTTGGCAGAGGCCTGGATAGTGAATGGGAAGTCTTCCCTGGTAAACCACAGCTCATAATAGCCCTGCTCATCAGTGGCGATTATTTGGGAGCGTTCAACTCCTGACTCAGACCCACCTACCCCCTTTAGCTCAACCACGGCCCCTTCCAACGCAGTGGGATGTTCATCACAATACCCCTTCGTTGAGATTGTCCCTCTGATTTTGTTCCATCCGGTGGGAGCAACGACCGTCATCGTGACCGGCACACTGGGCTGTTCGTAGGGGTTATCGGTATTGAGCATTAAGAGTGCGTGGTAGGTGCCTGGCAGTGGGTTGGAAAGCCCCCCCGCATCAAGGGTTATGGAGACGTGCTCTGTCGCGGAGATGGGGAGCGTGGCATTGGTCGGGTTCTCGATAATCCACGGCAAGAACGTGAAGGATTGGAGCCACGACAGGCTGTTATGAACGATGATATCCATATCGCCCGTCCACATATAGCCATCCACCATAAAACTGTTGATAGTAACCACCGACCCCTTGACCGCCACCATGGGATAGCCGTCATTCCATGACGCGACGACCTCTGCTCCCTCTTGCAGGAGAGTAATCTGCCGCAATTGGTCGGAGACCTGCGACACGCCTTGCATGATGGGGTGGCTCGCTTGATAGTCGCCCAATGTGGCCATGTGCGTCAGTTCGCCTTTACCAATGAGTGGCGCATAGCCGTCGGTGAGGAAGCGCCCCTGCACAGCCCATTTCTCGCCACGGGAGAAGGTCGGGACGGTTTGTACCACCCGCCCGCCACGATCCACGTAGTCGGCTAGATGATCTCCCAGCGCGACAGGATCAGCATAGGGTTGGTCTGTTGCGAGCAAGACGACATCATATTGCAGCAGTTCTGCAGTATGCGGCGTGGTCTCGTTTGCCTCGATGATGGCAACCTTGCTGATGTCTGAGTAGCTCTCCAGCATGGTGGAGAGGTGTGAGACCTCTGCCGTGGTCACAATCGCCACCTCAAAGGGGGTTGAGTTGAGAAATGCGTGGGGCGAGGGGGTATATTCACGGGCTTCTTGCGATGTGCGGATGTCGGGGGCAAACCGCTTCTCTCCCGCGGCAGCCGTCGCAAGGCATGGCTCCCCCCCATCAGGGCACACGCCGTCTGTCGCCAGCCGATAGGGCGGGAGGATCTTGGAGGGCACGACCTCGCCCGGCTTAAACCCAGTATCTTGTGTCAGGAAGGAGAACGCCCCTTGCGCCGACCCCGTATTCGTGATGGTGAGCGGGAATGTCGCACTGCCACTGATACTCAACGTCGCCTCGATTGGCGGGCTGTCGATGGTAAACATCCCTTCTTTGAGCGCAATGTCAAACCGCGTCGCTTCGCCGTTGGCCACCTCAACTGTATGCGGGGCCAGGTCGTAGACTCCTTCTTTGCCAACCATCACCTTTTGCTGGCCGGGCGGCAAGAAGATCCAATACCACCCATCTGGGAGGGCAGAGTCATCCTCTGTTGGCCGTGAGGTGGTGGTATCTCCATATTCACTGCTGTAGATGAGGGCATCGTTGATAGGCTCATTGGTATTCGCATCGTAGACCCGCCCAAAGAGGACACCACCTTCGCGGGGGGCACATGGGTAATCCTCTGTCGTAATTGAGATGTCGTCTAGATAAAACCCGTCCATCTCATAGTCATAGTCTGTGGTTAGCCCAAACCGTAACAACAGCGAGGAGATAATCGTTTCCTCCAGGGCCAAACGCTGTTCTTCCCACTGGCGATGAGATATTGGGGAAGAGTGTATGTTCTTCCACGTTCTCCCATTGTCAGTGCTTACCTCAGCAAAGATATGATCATAGTAGTCTTCCAACTCCACCCACTGCCACCACGAAAGGGTGATTTTTTGCCCTTGGTAGGAAGAAAGGTCAATGGGAGGTGAGGCCAATGTACTCTCCTCATTGCTTGTATACACGCCGGTGAGGTTAGTTGCCCACAGCTTGCTGCCACTATGCGCATTGTCCGGGCCGCTCTCTGGCATTCCCCATTCCCATGAGGTTGTTTCCCCACCAATCGTATACCCGCCATTGTCTTGCTCAAAGTCTTCTTGGTAGGGGGTGTGCGCTGTTGGCGTAAAGGCGACGATGCCAACATTGTCGATTGCAACGGTGCCAGAGGGGTAATCGCTCCTCGGCTCAAGCACAAACTGAATGGCAAGTTCGTCTAGGTTGCTCTCCTCTTCAATGATAACCAACCGATGTTCCCACCTCCCGGCGGTCGATTGATCTTCCGTTTCGATGGTATTCCACGACTCCCCGCCATCTGTACTGATCTGGATGCTCATTTCCGCGCCAGAAAGGATCGCCCACTGCTCCCACGAGAGGGCAAGTGTCTTTCCTTTTCCTTCCCGCACATCAAACACAGGAGAGGTCAGCGTCCCCTCTCTGATGGCCGAAGATGAGCCAGAGAGGTCGGTTGACCACACGTGTTCCCCAGAGAAGGCAGTGTCAGGATTTTTCGTTGGTTTACCCCATTCCCACGGCGACGACCAACTTGTGGTATATCCCCCATCGTCGGTCTCAAATGTTTCCAGGGTGAGATAGGGGAGATGGAAGGTAGGGGCGCTGCATTGTGCATGGTTGGCGTGCAGTACCACATCATATTTCATCCCGCCTGTCGGGGGGGTGATGGTCGCAATGTGTTCTCCATATGCCTGACTCAGTTGCCCGTCAACCACGGCTTGGGTAGACATCGTATGCGCCACGTCGGGGACGAGGTCAATTGTATATGCGCCCGTGGCCGGATCGGTGAAGACGGTCTGGCGAAATTGGTCGACAGACACGACGATCTGTGCGTAGAGGGGTATCCCTGCTTCATCCGTCACTGTCCCGCGGACGGTTGTGCGTGCGATGGAGGAGAGGGCAACATCAAGGGTGGTGGTGGCTTCCTCTGTTATTGCCACATCTTCTTGGAGGTGCGTCTGATAGCCATATGCCGAAACTTCCGCTGAGAAGGTGCCCGCGGGGAGGGGGAGAATGTAGTCGCCTTGTCCCTCGGTCTGCGCCGAGATCCGTTGGCCCGTGTCGATGGTGGCTGAGACAAGCGCGTCCTCAACCCCTTCTCCCGTATCTGCATCGGTCACTCGTCCAGCGAGGATACCCATATCACGCATACCGGCTGTGTCATTGTAGCTCACCAGCGCGAAGTCTTGATCGGTCATATCTTCATCGCCAGGGATCCCATTTCCCGCAATATTGCGCGCGATGACACGGACAGTGAACTCGCCCATCGTCCCTGGCGGCAAAAACACACTCTCTACGTTGTTTTGGGTATCGAATGCGCCATCTGGCAGGGAATATTGCTTGTCAAAGACGTTACCGCGGTAGATTTCCCCTCCGATGGTCACTTCGAGATCGAGGTTGTTGGTCTCCGAGTCTCCGACGATAGCTCCTGGTGCGTCTGTCCAGGCGAGGGTGATGCGGAGTGGCTCCGATGTGTCAAAAACATGTCCTGTATATTCATACACCTCTCCGCTTTCGTGGAATACCTCACTCTGATCAACGACATAACGCGGAAGCCCATCGAAGAGCCTCCCCAAATTGACATCGCCCCACCCCTGCGCATTGCTGGGGAGCGTATCACCAGAGTCCACACCATCCAAGTAGCGGGTGCTGTTGAGGAGCAACGCTTTGAGCATTGCCGGGCTTGGTTCCTTACCAAAGCTCAACATCCGGCCATAATATTCATACGCAAGCGACGCCGCCCCCGCCACCGCTGGAGCAGAATGGCTGGTTCCCGACGACCACGTGTAGAGGGTTTGCCCCTCGGGGTAATACTTCCCATCCATCGCGCCACACACCCCTGTCCCATCGAAGCCGGGGTCTTGCGAAGCGGGGCCTTGTACGTGGGTGCCAGGGGCGATGATGTCTGGCTTGACACGGTTATCATTGGTCGGGCCGCGCGATGAAAAGGGGGCCACATCATCGGCATTGTCGGCATAGTCCACATAGCAGCCGTCAAGCACGCCCTCATCGCGGACATTTTCTGTTGCGCCCACGCTCAACACGTTTTTGGCGGTGGCGGGCGAACCGATTGTCCCTTGGTAGTTGCCTGAGTTGCCCGCCGAGAAGACATGCAGCATCTCTTGATTGCCAGAGGTACTCTCCGATGCGTCCCGCGTCAGGAGGTCGTACACATAGGAGGATATATCATAATCCCCGTCGGCTTGGCTGCCCCAGCTATTTGAGGAAATCATCCCGCCATTGAGATAAACCGACTCCACCACCCCGGAATCGCTGTATCCACACTCAGAAGAATCGTAGTACCCGCTGTTTTCAAAGACCTTGGTCGCGGCCAGGCGACCATAGGGTGATATCCCCAGCCCAATGCGGTATCCGAGGCTATCTTGGTGAGGGTGGCCGGTGCGCTGGTTGTACGACCCCACGATGCCCACATTGAGGTTGCCGTGGCCGCCAACGCCATTCCCCACTTCGTCGATGGTGCAGTTGCCCACATAGGCGATGCGGTCGGGGTTATTGGGGTCTCCAAACTCATAGAAGTCGGGGTGCAATACATTATCCGCCAACCCAATATCCAACCCGTCATCCACCACGTCCACGATAGGGTAGGCGGCGGGGTCGGTGGGGAAACCCTTCTGCTGCAGCCATTCGAGGTAGCCGGGAGCCTCCGGTACCACATTCCCTCTCTCATCGGTCGTCACATTCCCTGCGATGATCTGCCCTTGCACCTCGTCAAACAGCTCGCGCTCTGCCCACGGCTCGATGTTGTAGACCGGCGACCAGGTGGCGATGTCGGCGATGGCGGTCTTGGGCAGTTGGAGCGATATCATCACAAAGTGATTGATTTTGGAGGGAGGTTGGTGGATGGTGGGTGCGAGGGAGTGGAGCTGGTCAAGTAGTGGCTTGAGGTTGCCCGTGTCATACAGTTGCACGGTCACATCCACCGTATCAGCCGTATTGTGTGCATCTTGCGCGGTGGCCATCTCTCGCAACGACGGCGCAAGACGGTAGCTTGGGTGATATGCCCCCGCCCACTGCACCTCACTCCGCTCCGCGACCAGCCGGTCAAGCGCGGTAAGGCTTTCGCCATCGCCCCACACGATATAGGCGTGATTGGGGATATAGGAGACAAGCGCAACGCCGGTCTCTTGCACCATCGCCAGCCAGCTATCTTTCACCGGCCCAACAAACTGGACAAGCCAGAATTGCGGGTCATCGGTGCGCTGTTGCTGGAGCGTTGAGGCAACCGTGGGCGCGGTAGTAACCGGCGTGATGGGTTCCCCACGGAACAAGATGGTGTCAAATGACGGGGGAGTAATCAACCGCTGTTGCGTGGCGAGCGATGGCGTGGCATTCTTCGGCACGTTCCACAGCGAAAACGCCCCATAGTCCGCGAGCAACGTCGCGCCACGCTGCACGAGATCATCACGCAATGCGGTATCAGCCGAATCAACTATAGCTTTGTAGGTCTCGGAGGGGGGAGGGGAGGTAGGAGGATGTGCAGCGACCCCTGAGAGCTGTACGGTGATTAAAAAGAGCGTCACGACCATAACGAGCACATGCCGTGCCCATTTCCAATTCCAACGATCCATCAATTCCTCCCTCTGGTTGTGCCCCTCATTCGTTGACCTATGTGATGCAAGCCGAGATCGTTAAGGAGGGGAATTTCATTGCTTCATAAGTATAGTAGCACAAGAAAGGGAGGACTGCGAGAGCATATACTAGTTCTTTAGGGGTAATATGATGCTTCCTCCAACCAATCAAGCACGGTATCAATGAGCTGCTCAACGGTATGGAGTATGCGATGGCACCGTTCCTGCTCCGTCTGGCGCATCCGGCAATCGCGGTGGTTGAAGGTTTCTTGCCGCAGCCGTTCAAGGTCGTGGAGGAGGGCGCTTTGGGAGGCGGTGGTGAGGGAAATCCCATTCTGATGCGCGGCCACGCGCCGCTGTAGCCCAAGCAGGTCATCTTCCAGCGTCTGCAGCGAAGGGGTTCCGGTATATTGCCCTCCGCCCGCCCGCTCAACCAATGGCGCGACGATTGTTTGGAGGGTAGGGAGTTGAGCGGGTTTATTCCAGATGTGCATCAATATCCAGAAGTCGGCGGGCGATGCGTGTGTTTCTTGGCGCAGCAGGGTGGCGGCGGCAATCACTTTCAGGAGCTTGACCACCCGCCGGTCGCTCACCGTGATGCCTTCGGCGCGTATCTGGCGTATCACTTCGCGGTAGTCGTCGTAGATAGGGCGCAGATCGACCTGTTCCAGCGCTTGGTAGGCCACCCCAAGGTCATCTATCGAGTCGAGGATGGGGGCAAGGGTTTCGTTGCGGCCCTCCCGAATGCGCTCTTGCTCAAGCGACCACCCCGCGTCGATGAGGCTGCGGACGTGGCGATCTGGCACGTTGTCCGTGCGCACCCGCAATAAGAAACGATCATACAGCGCACTCAGATCATCGCTCTCTGGGACATCGTTGGTGGCTCCAAAGAGGCTCATCAGCGGCACGGCCATCTGCTCCACCCCGTTAAAGAAATAGCGCTCATTCAGGATGGTCAGGAGTGTATTAAGAATGGCACTGTTGGCCTTGAAGACCTCATCAAGGAAGGCGATGCGGGCTTGGGGGAGGGCACGGTCGGTGGTGCGGGTAAAGGTGCCGTTTTGGAAGGCCTGGATGTTGACCGGCCCAAAGATCTCATTTGGCTCGGTAAAGCGCGTCAAGAGGTATTCAAACAACTCGCCGCGCTGCTTCTCCACGCCCAGCAGCGTCACAAACCGCTTGATCAGCTCCGATTTGCCGGTGCCGGGCGGCCCGACCAACAACATATGCTCCTGTGCAATCACCGAAACGAGCATCAGATCAACGATATCGTCCTTTGCCACAAAGCGTTGGGTCAAGCTGTTGCGGATATTGGCGCGGAGTAGCGTGATCACTTCAGCGAGCTGGTGTTTCATCATGTATTTCCCTTTTCATGGAGAGAGGGGGAACGCTTTGCTTCAAGAGCGTCAACCAGTTCAGCGACCTGGATCGGCTTACTGACATAGTTATCCATCCCCGCCGCAATGCATTGTTCGCGGTCTTGGTCGAGGGCGTGGGCGGTCATCGCAATGATGTAGATATCAAGGTTTGGCCACCGCTGGCGGACAATGCGTGTGGCTTCGAGGCCATCCATCTCTGGCATTTGCACGTCCATCAAGACGACATCGTAGGGCTGGCGGCTGAGCGACTCCAACACTTCTCTCCCATTGGCGGCAACATCGGCCCGATAGCCCATGCGCTCCAACAGCCGCAGGATGACCTTCTGATTGACGACGTTATCCTCTGCGACGAGAATGCGCAATGGATGGCGTTGTGCCATCGTCGAATCGAGCTGTTGACGGGCCGACTGCCGTTCAGTGGGAGGAGCCATCTCACCAGAGAAGATATTGAGCAGCGATTGGTGCAACACCGCCGGTTTGACGGGTTTGGTCAGGCAGGCGGCAAAGGTCACGCCGGTGTCCTTCAATGCTTGCCGCCCCGGCTCCATCGATGGCAGCAGCACCAGCGGGATAAGCGGGATAGATGATGAGTTTGCTTCGGAGGGGCGGGCCGTGGAAGATACCCCCCCTTCACTCTTGCGTATCTCGGTGGCGAGGGTAAGGCCATCCATATCAGGCATATGCAAGTCCAAGATGGCTAAGTCAAATTGGGAGTCTTCGTTGAGGAGATCAAGCGCTTCCCGTGCCGACCCTACTCCCCATGGCTCGATCCCCCACGATTCGAGCTGATGCGTCAGCACAAAGCGGTTCATTGGGTTGTCGTCCACCACCAACACCCGCTTGCCCACCAACTGCGGCAGTTTGCGGTGGAAGTGGCGTTTGGGGATGCTAGGCGACTCCATCGCCTGGATACGGATGTGGAAGGTCGACCCCTTATCCACTTCGCTCTCCACCCACATCGTGCCGTTCATCATCTGCGAGAGCCGCTTGCTGATGGCCAGCCCCAGCCCCGTCCCGCCATATTTGCGGGTCATGGAGGAGTCGGTCTGCGAGAACGACTCAAAGAGGCGGTAGAGCCGATCTTTTGGAATACCAATCCCCGTATCGCTCACCGCAAAGTGGATATGATGCGTCCGTCTGTCATGGGCATTGTGCTTCTCTAACTCTTCTCCCATCGGGGCGGGCAGCACGGGTGGGTCGACAACACCCTCGCTTTCGACCATCACCGTCACGCTGCCCTCTTCCGTAAACTTGACCGCATTGCTGAGCAAGTTGACCAAGATTTGCCGCAAGCGAGTGATATCCCCAATGATCGTATCTGGCGTGCCCTCTTGTATCAGGTAGGTCAGGTCGATATGCTTTTCGGCGGCGGCGGGCGTGACGAGGTCAAGCGATTCCTCAATGCACGTACGCAGCTCAAAGGGCTGATACTCCAACTCCATCTTGCCCGCCTCGATCTTGGAGAAGTCAAGAATATCGTTGATGATGGTGAGCAAGGCGCTGCCACTCGTCCGTATCGTCTCCACAAAGTCGCGCTGCTCCAGCGAGAGGCTGGTATCAAGCAAGAGCGTGGTCATCCCAATCACCGCATTCATTGGCGTACGGATTTCGTGGCTCATATTGGCCAAAAACTCCGACTTGGCGCGGGTGGCGGTTTCTGCTGCTTCCTTGGCGTGGCGCAGGTCTTCCTCTGCCTGCTTGCGCTCGGTGATATCTTGGAAGGTCACGACAATCCCTACCCGTTCGCCGTGCTCTATCATCGGGATACTCAGGTAGGAGATGGGGAATGAGGTGCCATCCTTGCGCCAAAAGACTTCATCTTCCACCCGCCCAATGCGCTCTCCTGGCACGAAGTTGCTAATACGACAGCGGTCTATTGGGTAGGGGTCTCCGCTGGGGTAGGAGTGGTGCACCAGCTCGTGATGCAGCTCGCCAATCAGTTCGTTGGCGGTGTAGCCAAGCAACCGCGTGGCAGAGCGGTTGACGAACGTTGTTCGGCCCTCATTATCCAGCCCAAATATGCCTTCGCCAATGTTTTCTAGGATAAGCTCATTATGGTGCTTGAGCCGCTCCACCTCCTCAAACGCACGACGGCTTTCGACCCGTGCCCGGATAGTACTTAAGCCATAGGAGAGGTCGCCCGCCAATTCCGACAAGAGCTTGGCCTCTTCGGCGGCAAAGCCTTCTGAGGCGGTGTGGTAGATGTGCAATGCCCCAACCGTCCGTCCGTTCACGTTTAAGGGCAAGATGATGCACGAATCATAGCCAAAGTGGGTCGCTTCGGCATGGAAGGTGTGCAGATCGGGGTTGGTGGTGATATGAGTGGCAACCCACATCGAACGCTGCTCAATGACGTATTTGGTTGGCGATTGTTCTTCTGTATCAAGCCAATGGATCGTGGTTGGTTTGGGGTCGCCTGTGCGGTAGCCCGCGCACGCAATTGGCTCTACCAGTTTGATGTTCCTTGAGAGCGGTGATACATTGTATATCCCTATCGGGGAAGCGTCAGCTTCTTCTGTCAGCCCCACCCACGCCAGCCGATAGCCACCAATCTCCACAATAATATTGCAGACACTCTGCATTGTCCCCGATTCATCATCCGACGCATGGGCAAGGGCTTGATTACACGCACTGATCATCTCCAGTAGCCGGTTGATGACCAAGAGAGCTTCTTCGGCCCGCCGTCGCTCTCGCAGCTCCATCTGGAGCGAAAACGTCTTCTCTGCGATATCTCTCTCCAATTCATCGGCATGCAGCACCATCTTGCCCGCGAGCGGCTGGAGGAGGCGGGTGATACCAAGCACACCGACGATCAGAAAGCCCACTATCATACTGACAAGGATGGCAAGCGACCGGTGGGCAGAGCCATAGAGTTCGGTGGTGTCTTGCGAGAGGACAATCGCCCACGCCTCTTCATAGATGGGGCCATAGGCAATGATATCCTCTTCATTGCCAAAGCGGTTCTGTTCGGGGACGAGAATGCCCTGCTCTCCCTTGGATGCGCGCAAAAACCCCGCAATCACCGGTGGGGTCAGGGCGGAGTCGGGTAGGGGCATCCGCCTCGTATCGCACGAAAAGAAGATATGCACCTCTCCGGCATCGTACGTCCCCAAGAACATATGGCTCGACCGCCCCAGCCCACTCATATCGCCCGCAATCTCCTCTAGTCGGGACATCTTAAAGAGCACCAAGTCGGTGCCCACAATCCCCTCTTCGCCCATAATAGGGGCCTTGACGAGCAGGTAGAGTGTGCTGTCTATCTCAACTGGATCATAGATAATGACCTCCATTGAGCCAAAGTCCTCAAGCATCCACAGCGAGGGGGGAGTTCCCTTCCCAAGAGTGACAACTGCCGTGCCCGTCATATCAAACCGTACCATACCGGCGACTTCGGGCGATTTCGCCAACGCATCGGCGAGTTTGGGGATAGAAAACGCTCTGAGGCTCTCCAACGTCCGCTCGCCGCGGTTATACTCCTCGAGGGCGACCCGTATCTGCGTGCGGCTGGTGATCTGAAGCGCAATATCGCTGATGCGCGAGAGATATTCCTCAATGGCGAGGCTGCGGGTCTTGACGGCTTGGGTGAGATCACTTTCAGCATCTTCGCGGAGGTGTTGATAATGAGGGATAACCGTGATCAATGCAACGATAATACTAATGGCTGCAATGCCAATCGCAGATGCGATAAGGATTGATCGCTGGAGTCGAGTCGCCACGTTATGTTGATCCTTGTACATGGTGTATTGCTCGCATGTGTCGCAGAGCGTGCAAGATTGCTACCCCTCATTCTATCCACACTGAGCGATGGGTTTGTTAGTTGTGATGGCTCTGGCGGCGCGCATGGATGTATGCAATCTCCCCGCGGAATGTCTCAAGCGAAATTGGCTCACCACGTCGTACTCGCCGGGCCACATGCTGGAAGATGGCCCGGATTTCATCGCCGTTGCAGTCGGCTGTTTCTTGGGCTATCACATCGAATAGACGATTTTGGTCATCAAGCAAGGTGGGGTCATCTTCCACCACCTCCACCGCCGGTATGTCGAAAGCCCGCATATGTATCGCGGCGATTTGGCGACGTTCATCGGTGTCGGGCAACCCGATCTCAATCGGCTGAAACCGCGATGGCCGCAACAGCGCCTCGTCAATGATATCCAGCCGGTTGGTTGTGCCAATCACAAGAATATCTTGGTCGTCGTGGAAGCCATCAAGCTCGGTCAGGAGCTGCGCTACCACCGCATTGGACGCCCGGCTCCCGCCATCAGCCAGCCCACTCCGCTGCACGGCAATGCTATCAAACTCATCAAAGAAGATGACCGCGGGCGCATTGCGGCGGGCGGTGGTAAAAATACGGCGCAAATTGCTCTCGCTCTTGCCCACCCACATATCCATAATCTCTGGCCCACTGACCGTCTGGATGGTCGCATTCATTACATTGGCAACCGCCTTGGCAAACAACGTTTTTCCCGTTCCAGGCGGGCCGTGGAAGATAAACCCCCGTGGCGCAAGTTTCCGACGGCGGGCGCGGTCTTCTTCAGTTTCCGGGTGGGCGGCGGGGAGCGTGGGCGGAGCCGGACTGCCATCGGCGTGGAAGGCGACCGGACTGCCGGTAATCAGCTCTATGGCCTCAAAAAGCTGCTCCTTGACCCTCGCATAGCCCCCAATATCATCAAAGGTGACATCAGGTATCTCGACTTTATCGCTGCTGCCGCGCTTAAATTGCCGTATCAGCTCCAACAGCCGCCGAGTGGGTGTCCCTGGGGTGCTAGTTGCGCTGAGATAACGCATCGCATTGCGAAATTGGATCGCATTGAAACCAGAGACGTTCTTGAAGAGCATTTCTTGGTCGAACACCTCAAAGCGGCGATATTCGCTCTCGGTGATGAGGTGCGTGATAATCTCCCGACTCAACCCTGCCACCTCCACCCGCACCGCAAACCGATCGGTGAGCACCTTGGGGAGGCCAAGTGACGGATCGATAAACCCCAATAAGGTTGGCGTACCGCTCTGCGATGAATGATAGAGCACTTCGGTGAGCATTCGGGCGTCGGTAGTCAACGACCCATCGGAATTGCCCCCCGCCAGCACATCAAGGTGGCGCAGGATGACGACGTGATCGCGTTTTGCCTGCTCTAGTAGCGTCCCTATTGCATAGATGCGCTGTGCCCCAGTGAGTGCTACTCGTTCCTGCGGCGGCGCGCCCCCAAGCCCACGTTGCGGCGCGGATGAGGAGGGTTCTTCGCCCTCTACCAACGGACGTTTGCCCGATTGCCGCACGACATGCCGGTAGATGTGCTCAACCAATACCTTGTCGCACATCACCAACACCGACAGATCACTAGCAAGGTAGCGGGCAATACTCTGGATCTCGTCATCGTAGGCAATGCGAACCGTCTCGCTATCGGTCAAGCTCGCCGGAAAGGATGAGGCAGGAGGAGGAGCAGGAGATGCAGCGGGTGGAGACCCAACCGCAGCAGCAGGCAATGGCGAGAGAGAAGGTGGAGAGACGGTGGGGTGGTTGCCAGCATCAGGGAGACGCACAAGCGTAATATTCAGCTCACGCACGGGGAGATCAAAGCACGTGTCAGGGATCGGATGGGCCGACCGTGCCGGAAATCGGGTGAGCAGTTCACGCAATGAACAATGCGATTCGCGGGTCAATGCGAGTTGCGCATCCCGCCGGTTCTCGCCAAAGTCAAGTCGTAACGATTGCAAGGCTGTCCCTCAACGAAGGTTTAAATACACTACTTTTGGTGGTTTGCGTGGCGGGTTTCATACGATGCCAACGCAGTCTCTAGCCGCTGCGCCAACCGCCGATTGCCACACACTCGTGCGGCGGCCTGGTAGCGGTGTGCGATATCGCGCCACCATGCGGCTTCCGCCACCTCATCTATCAACCGCAACGCTTGGGCATAGCCCTCTTGCATCCGGTTGGATTGGTGGGCATAGTGTCCCCACCGACCGAGGGCTATCCACGCTTCTATATGGATATCGTGCTCTGTATGCGCTTGATATGCTCTTGTGGCGGGCAATGATTTGAGCAGTGGCGCGACACGGCGCTCGGTTTCCCAAGCCCGTTCCGACATTCCACCCGCCAACTGGCTACTCGCCAGTAGAAGGCCAATCAGCACCCGCTCTGCAACTGGCGCGTCGGGAGAGAGCAATGCCGCCCCACGCTCAAGCAGCTCGACTGCCTCAGCCGGTCGATGGAGCGTATCGAGGAGCACGATGGCCGCTTGCGTATACAAGCCAAGCGCGATGAGACACCGCAATTCGCCTTCGCTATCTCCCGCCTGCTGGAAAAACCGCCGCGCTTGATGGGCGTCGCCCGCGGCCAGGAACATCTCCCCGGCCTGCTGCCAATCGCCACTCTGCTCAAAGTAGGACGCCGCGTCGGCAGGATGGCCGTGTTGGGCAAGGAGAGTCGCAATGCTGTGAGTGTCGCCAATGCGCTCGTAGCACGCGATGGCGCGCGCAAGGTAATAGGAACGGGGGAATCGTGGGGTGTTCACTATAGCACGTCTGAGCTAACGACTGCGGCGGGTGCCGACAATGGCGCTCAACACATTCGCGACGATGCTCAACCCCCGAAATGCAAGCTGAAACACGATATCGACAGCACTCAACCGACCAACGACCGGCTTCTCCAAGAGGTGCATCAGCACATTGGTTGGTTTTTTATTTGCCGCTGTGGGCATATCCCCCATATCGCTATTCAACCCATTCTTGCTCAATTGGTCTTCCTTTCTTCGCAGATAGGTGCATCATGGTGTGGTTGGTTTTTCCCACTAGCAAGGGAGAAAAATGACCCGTGCTTTTGTTTGCCCCCATGCTACCACATATTCCCCCAATAGACAACGCAATCCTGATATCCGTGTGGTGATCGTATCAGCAATAGAGCGCTTTTTTATCAGGAAAACACCGTCCGTTCTCTCCCCCCGCCTCGTTTTAAAGAATAAGTAGGGATCACCGCGAACAAGAACCTATTTGAGGGCATATGGTATGCAGGGCGAGCGAAAGAGGAACAACATTATGCAGCGATATCGGCATCTCTATGTTTCATCTGCACGTTGGCTGTGGAGGGCAGGGGCACTCTTGCTGCTTATAGGGGCGGCAGCGGGCGGAATGGGGAATATGTTGTGGCCATCGCCCGCCGCGGCGCAGGCTCCACAGCAGCCGCACGAGCAACAAGCCGAGCGGCCTTCTGGCCACTGGTGCCAATGCGTTGAGTATGTGCTCAACCGCTATGGGCTGTCGATGGCGGGCGGGCCATATTTCCTCTCCGCCGCCGATATGGCTCCATACCTCCATTCCCGCGGCTTTGGGAAGGTCGTTGCCCCTACACCAGGCGATATTATCGTCTTTTCGCGTTCATTTGGGGAAGGCATTGACCCAACTCACGGCCATGTCGGTGTGGTGCGCTCTGCCACCCCGCTGGGCGATGGCGTGTCTTGGACGGTGCACGTGCGCGGGGCGCGGCAGGGAGGTGCCTCTTTTGCAGAAGCAGGGTGCGCAAATGTGTCGGATATGACCGTGATCGTAAGGTCATTATCAGCGCGGACAGCGTTTTTCCGCTATGGGAACGGCAATACAGCAGGAGGCGGGGGCGGGGGCGTCATTGAACCGACCGCCGTGCCGACCGCCGTGCCGACCGCAATCCCTACCTCTACCCCCATTCCGCCTACTCCGACCCCATCCCCATCGCCAACCGTGCTCCTGCCAACCCGTACTCCCACCTTGCCGCCGCCCACAGAAACGTTGCAGCCTCTTCGCCGTGGCGCTGTCAAACCGACGACGGGAGTGATAGAACCAACTGCGGAGCCGACTGCAACGCCAAAAACACCGTCTGCCCAACCGACGACGGTGGCGACAGCCCCCACGGAACCAACAATGCGGTCATCGTGGACACGGCAAACACACCTTGAGCCGGGCCACTACCGCTTCATAGCGCGGGCGGGCGGGGGAGTGCGCATCTACTTGAATGAGACGTGTGTGCTTGATACGGTTGGGGAAACCGCCCCCACAGAGACCATGCTCTTGCGAACCTATCCAGACGCCACAACACACAACATCCGCGTGGAGGATTATGGAGCAGGTGGGGCGAGTGGAGGTTCATTGACACAGTTTCGGTGGGTGTGGCTCAGCGACGCCGTACAAGACGCACATCCTGAGCCATAAAGACCATAGATAACCATGTAGAGATAACGTATGTGGCCGTTATTGTGACGAAGACTCGTCCTGTTCTTCGGTTTGGCTATTGGTAACAATGCCGGTCATTTGGCCTGCCTCTTCCGCGGCGCGGATAGCGGTAATCGCATCGACTTGCACTTGGTTGTAGAGGGCAAGAAACCGTTTGCTCAACTGGTAGAGGCAGGCAGCATACTCCCAATGCGCCATATTGGGCCGAGAATCTTCAAGCTGCTGCCGCAACTGCAAACACGATTGCTCGATCACCTCGTCGAGGAGCGTATTGGCCTTGTGCGAGAGCGGGAGCGCGTCAAGCTGGTTGACCCGGCTCTCCAAGCTCACCTGGTCGCACTCATCAGCCGGAATATGCTCAACCATCACGCCAATGATGATATAGGGGTTTTCCAGCCACATTTCGGGCCGGTTGGCATAGAGACTGCCAGAGATATCGGCCCACAATTCGGGCCATTGGCGGCGGATGGTGCGGCTGAGGCTTGCATACATCTCTTGTTCTGTCACCTCTTGCTGCTGCACCCGCCGATATTCCGCCTCAAACTCCGCCAACTGATCCATCAGGGTGATTAATGCTTGTTCGGCGCGGTCGTGCCGCAGGCTGCGTGCTTTCCCAAGCCCCTTGACAAACTGCTCTCGTTTGCGTTGAATTGCTGTGAGCCAATCTATGCTGTCCATGCGGTTTTCCTCACCTTTCAGTCCTTCAGCTTGTGCCAACCAAAGACAGAGAAGAGGCACAGAGAGAACATCGTGGTGCTCCCAATCTCTGTACCTCGCTGAATATGGGGAGCTTTGCGATGACACGGGCGTTTAGGTAACTTGCCCGCCCTCTTTGAAGAGGTCGCTGATACGATCCATCTCGCTGGGCGTGACATGGGTAAAATTGCCCGACAAGATGCCCGAAATCCCTCGGAACGGCTTGCCAATGTGCATCCCTTGGCCATCAATGAGGAACTCGCGAATATCTTTGTCGTGCATCGACCCCCGCATCTTGAGCACCGTGATGCCGCGGCGCATCTCGCCATACAGCTCCACATAGCGCAACAGAATGATCGAGTCGGTGATCGTCGAAATATGTGCTTCGGTGATAGACGTGCCACCCAAGAGCGTTGGCGTGGTGGAGGTATACAGCCCAGCCGTCTCCTTATGCTTGATAAACGAGGTCAAGCCAATCACAAACTCGCGGAAGCCGCGGACAGTGGAAACCCGTTCAAGCGCCGAAAGGCTGTCGATGGCCACGCGGTTGGGCTGAAACTCTTCGATGGCGCGCTTCATCTCGATGAGCTGGTCTTCAAGCCCTGCCGCCTCCGGGTAACTACACATCACGCGCAATTTGCCATCTTGCTCCATCTGGTCGAAGTCAACGCCCCACCCGGTGGCGTTCCGCACCAATTGGTCGCGGCTCTCCTCAAACGCAAAGAGCAAACAGCGTTCGCCAAGGTAGGCCCCAGATGCCATAAAGGAGGTGGCCATCAAGGTCTTGCCCGTCCCCGTCGCCCCCGACACGAGTAGGACAGAGTCGCGGAAGAACCCTCCCCCACACATCTTGTCAAGTTCGGCGTTGCCAGAGGTGATACGGACATCGGATGAGCGCTGCTCAAGGCCTATCGCCGAGAGCGGGATAACCACAACCCCTTCGCCTGGGATGATGGTAAAGGGAAATTCACCTTTTTGATGCTGCACACCACGGAACTTCAAGATCTCAATGGTGCGACGGCGCTTTTCTTCCTCCAACACATTGCGCAGAATAACGACATTATCGGCAACAAACTCTTCAACCCCATAACGCGCAATTTCGCCATATTCCTGCGTTCGCTCGGCAGTCATCACCGCCGTGACGCCCATGCGGCGCAGGGCAGAGGCAATGCGAAAGAGTTCATTGCGGACAGTGGCGCTGTCTGGCAACTGGCTAAAAATAGCCCCCAACGAGTCCATCGAGACGCGGCGGGCATTGACCTGCTGCACGGCGTTTTCGATACGGGCAAGCAGCGCGCCCAAGTCAAAATCTCCGGTGAAAATAGAATCCATCTCTGGTTGGTGCGAGGCATCGACAAACGCCCATTTGCTCTCCTCTTCCCAACTGGGGATGTCCCAATTGAAGCCGTGCATATTGCGGCGGATGGCGTCGGGAGTCTCTTCAAAGGTCACAAAGACGCCATGTTCACCAGATTTTTTGATGCCCTCTGCCAAAAATTGCGCCGCGAAGACGGTCTTGGCGCTTCCGGCGGTTCCTGAAATAAGGGTGGTGCGGTATTTGGGTAGCCCGCCACTACTTATATGATCAAACCCTTGGATACCAGTTCCTAGCTTTTCGATAGGAAACTGTTTGTCCTTCTTGGTCATTATTCTTCTCCTCGGTGTTCATGAGAATAATGCAAATTGAGCCCCAATAATACTCTGGCAGTATCTGTCAAATCACCAATAATCCGCCGACGCGGCGGAGGCATTTCACGAACGAGTGTCGGGGTCACCATAATCTTTTCCTCTTCAGCTAGCTGAGGATGTTCCAAGACATTAATAATGACGAGGTCATATCTCCCGCGCAGCTCCTGCTCACAAATCTGGCGGAGATTTGCGATGGCCCGCTCTGCTCTGGGAGTATCCCCGGTGACATAGAGTTTGAGCAGAAATTTATCATCCATAGCCCTTCTTTTGACTCCTATTCTGTTGACCGAGACGTGTTTTGCTTTTGGCCCACTGCCGCCACGCCATCGTGATTATCACGGGAGAATACCCGTTCTTCTCTCCTCTCGACTGCTCTCACGACTTGCCTTCTTGGTTGTCCTGAAGGAGAGACTTGCTCATGCCCAGCGAGAAATTGCGGTAATATGAGACAAGATAGCCCATCAGTTCGAGCACGAGAAGGCGTCCTTCTTCGACATAGGCCCGCGCCTTCAAGGGGTTGACCAGGCTACTTTTTTCTTGAAGCACCACACTGTGCAGCTTGACCACGTCGCGCGGGCTTGCGCGCAAGAAGCCGAGCTGCTCTGCCATAGAGCGCAATCGGTCGGAGAGGTCGTGCTCCACCCGAAACGCGCGTTGCTCCATGGCGAGGTCGACGAGGTGGCCATATTGCCCCGTCAGCTTGTCGAAGAGGTGGGGGGCATTTTCGTGCAATGGGGGCGCGCCAAACAACCCAGAGGTCACAGTTGATGAGGTTTTTGTTGAGAGTTGGAGCAATGCTTGTATCTCGCGCTCTTGCTCTTTGATACGGTCTGCATTGCTGGCGGCTTCGGCTTCGGCACGGGCAGCACGTTTGCGTTCGGTCACGTTGTTGTGCGCCACCACCGCCCGTCGTTGTTTACTCCCCACCATCAACATCACGTGCATATGAAACCACTGGTGTTCTCCGCTCGAGGTGTGGTAGGGATAATCTATGTCAAACGAACTCCTCTCTCCTCGCAACACAGACATAATCCCTTTGAGGACGTGCGAGGTCTTTCCAAATGCTTTGCGACACGCTTCAAAGTAGTTGGTGCCGACTACCGCATGCTCAAATGTGGGGGTACCGCTTTCGCGGACGAATTTTTTCCAAGAATTATTGACGGCAACAATCGTTCCTTCTTGGTCTATCACCACGATATGGGCGTCTATGGAGTTGAGGATCGAGCGGTTGAAATATTCCGCCTCGCGCAGCGCCTCTTCCGTCATCTTGTGCTCAGTGATATCCCGAAGCGACATCAGGTAGGCTTGTTCGCCTTCCCACTCCACCTCGACCACACGCATCTCGGCGATACGCGTGTAGCCTTCGCCGCGTTTGAACGTGTCGATCTCGGCCGTCTCTCCTGCAACGATAGGAAAGCCAAACAGCTCGCCCAACAGCTCTTCTGCCGACTGGCCAAATAGCTCTTCGGCGGCGGGGTTGACAAACCGCACGATCCCGTTGGCGTCAACCACAATGATACCGTCGGCATTGCGGTTGATAAGGTCTTGAAAGCGAGCGTCTTTGTTGCGCGACCGCTGCTGCGAGAGGTGGAGTTGTGCCCGCAACCGCTGCTGCTCGATGGCACAGATCAGCGCTTGGGCAAGAGAATCGTGCGTCAGTCGCTGCTTGACTAGACAACACTCCGAACCGAGGTCGACGATCTGGTCGGCGACGTGGCTACATTCGTAGGGCAATAGCACCACAATCGGAACATTGGGGGTCTGTTCCTGGATCGTGTGGATGACTGGGATGGCCTGTTCGCTTGGCAGCGAGAGGTCAAGAAGGATCACACTTCCCCCTTCTTGCGGAGGAGGCCGAAGCAACAGCTCGCTGTTTTGCGGACGTTCTGAAACTTCTATCGGTTCTACCTCAAACTGGTAGGGATAGCGTTCTATCTCGGTAAGCAAGTGGACGAGATAAGAATGTTCCGACCATTGGTCGTGTATGAGAAAGACTTTGATTATTTCATTCCTCATGGATTTCTTTTGTATATACGCTCAGTTTATATCTTGCGATCTTGCGGTGAGGATACGCGGTGGATTGTCCAATTTCGTGAGAGTAGTCACATCTTATCATATCTTCCCCTATTTATCCATCAAATAATTGATCTTCTTTCCCATATCTAGCCCCATACGCTATGTTCCAACCTGGTATCTCAACTTACCATAACGAACCTTCACCCACCACACAATTGCCCCACTCCCAAGAACGAGTGCAAGGATGCCTATTATCCCCGCCTCCGGCCCAAACGCGCCCCCTGTCCACAGGGCAGGCCCGCCCTGCTCAATGCGGAAGATGGTGGTGGTTCTTGAGAGCGATGCCCCGCTTACAGGGAAGCCATAGACGTTGCCTTGAAAGAGGTTCCAGGTGATGTGGATGCCGATGGGGATGGCAAGCTCGTTGGTGAGCACAAACCCAAGCCCAAGAAAGATGCCTGCCAGCGCAATGTTGAACGTACTCACCATCGTCGCGTTGGGGTTGAATATATGTGCAATCCCAAACAGCGCCGAAGAAATAACCCATGCGGCTATCACTGCCTGCGTGGGCGAGATATTCCCTATCTGGAACCCTTCCGCCATGTTGCGCAACAGATAGCCGCGCGAAATCATCTCTTCGTATATCCCCACACTCACGAAACTCGCCACCGCAAACAAAAAGGCAACCGAGAGGAAATCGGATGACGGGGTGGCAAAAGACCCCCAGTTGAAGAGCTGATCGAGGGTAGCGTTGCCATAGACGCGGTAGGAATAGGTATCGATAATGGTGATCCACCCAAGCAGCAGCTCAACCCCAAAGACGATACTCATCAAGAGCGCGCCAAGCACAAGCCCAAACCCAAGATCGATCAGCCACGAGCGGTCGATATGCAACCCGAAGTCGCCCAACGTCCGGCGGTCGAGGATACGGCCAGCTATCCAGAGCGCCCCGACAGTCGCCAGCAAGGGCACAAACTGAAACAAGATTGGCCCTCCCAGCGAGAGGATGAGGATGCTCGGGGCGGTGAGGATTGTCAGGAGGAAGAAGAACAGGATAATGCGCCAAAATGCGCGAAATCGGTGCTCTTCCCCATTCCAGAAGACCCCGAGCACTGCACTGGTAACTGGATTGTTACGAATATCCACTAGTAAGCTCCCATAATTGTTCAGCGATTGTCTGCAGGACGGTCGTATCGTGTTCGGTAATACCGCTCTCAACCAAGAGCGTCGCGAGGTCAGCAAGGTTGGTGTGCGGGTGGAGCGGGGGAAGGTGTGTGAACGAAGATGGTTCTGCCATTTGGCTTGATTGGGCCGGTTGAGCCGGTTGAGCCGGTTGAGCCGGTTGAGCCGGTTGAGCCGGTTGAGCCGGTTGTTGAACCTCTCCCGGCTCCCACAGCGGGGCGGGGTGGAATGGCTCTGACACGCCTTCTGCCCACGCATAGCGTTGAGCCAGAACATGCATATAGCCCCGTGCCGCCTCGTCAAGGCGGTGGTGGGTGGCGACATAGTTGCGTGCTTCTCTGCCAAGAGCACGAGCGATATCAGGGCGTTGGGCGAAAAGGCGGCAGTAGGCAGTAATCAGATCGCGTTCAGTCTCATCGTTATCCACATGCGCCACGACGTGCGGAGGTAGCTCTGCAAATGACCCCGTCGCCGTGACAAGCGTTGGCCGTCCTGCCCCCAACAGCCGCAAGAGGCTCGCACTTGTTTCGCCGGCGGTGGGGTGGCGGAGGTTGAGACAGACATCTGCCGCGGCGACATAGGCCGCAAAGGTCTCTGCAGTCACGTAGCCGGTTGAGGAGACGTGTGATTCGAGGCCCATCCGCTGTATCAGCCCGTGGAGGTCGTAATTAGGCGATACGCTCCCCACCAGGACGTAGTGGATATGCGGGATGTCAGGGATCAATGCCCGAAGTGCCCGAAACACCTGCTCAAGCCGCTTATACGCATTGATATGCCCAAAACTCGCCAGGATATAGCCATCGGCAGGCAACCCGAGCCGCCGCCGTGCTGCATCTCTTTCCTGCTGTGGCGGGAGCGGGATACCCATCGGGACAACGGCGGTCGGCAGATCGGGGCGCAGGGCTTGCACCCGGCTCTGGACATAGCGGCTGTGGGCAATGAGGCCATCTGCCGCCGCGACAACCGGCTCGCAGCAGGGAAAATCAAAGGCGGCTTCGGTGAACCGCCCGCGGATCATCAATTGGGCAATGTGGCTCCCTGCTTCTCCATAGTGGTCTGCCATCATCCGCACATAGTGCTGCACATCGTGCTCAATGTGGGCGGCGTATGACAGCATAAAGTGGTGGAGCACAAAGTCGTGCATCACCACAATGCCGGGGATACGCTGTGCCACCCGCCAAATCCCCATATGCGACGGGCTATTGCCAATGTGGTAGAGCAGAGCATCGTATGGGGCGCGGCGATGATCGCGCTCAAGCCGCCGCAATGGCACGACATGGAGGTGGCGAGAGAGATGTGCGTTTGTGGGCGTCAGTCCATCGTCAACATAGAGAGTCACATCAGCATATTGCCCAAGATACGGCAGTAATTCTTCACTGTAATCGGAAATACCCGACGGGGCGGGGTTGACCGGAGAACAATAGGCGATGCGACGTGGCTGGTTTGGTTTCATGGCCATGGCGAACATACAGATGCTGATCGAAAAGAGTATGCATTTCCCATTATACTACCGAAGCAAAGCGCGCAATGAGGAAAATGAAGAGATTTCGGCCAATTTTTGCCATAAAACGTGCTGATATGTAGAGATTTTCCACCACCCCGGATGGCCTGCGCGCCTTGTGCTATAATGTCACCATACAAAGCAAAGGTAGAAGTGGAGGCATTATTAGGTGGCTGTTGTCATCGTTGGTGGAGGAGCGATTGGGCTTCTCGTCGCCGCTCAACTAACCCATACGTCGCAGCAGGTCGCAGTCTTGGCGCGTCCAAGCACGGTCGATGCGCTGACGACAGACAACCTTCGTATCACCCAAGCTGGCCAACCCCGTGTCATCGATACGGTGACCGTCGCGACCGAACCCCGTCATCTCCCCCCCGACTATCACCACCCTGAGCTTGCGATCCTCTGTGTAAAGGGGTTTGACACGGCGGGGGCAGTTCAGACGCTCTCAGACCTCTCCCCCGCCCACGTCCTGACGCTCCAAAATGGCCTTGGCAACGAGGAAACGCTTGCCGCGGCGTTTGGGGAAGAGCGCGTGCTATCGGGGATTATCACGAGTTCGGTGGCGTTGGAAGGGCCAGCGGAGATTACCGTGACCAAGACCGGCGGCATTGGGCTGGCTCCGATGGTGGCGGGGAAAACAGGGAAAGATGATGAGGTGGCGCGTTGGAGAGCGGTGTTTGAGACGGCAGGGTTTACCTTGCGGTGCTACGAAGACTACCGCGCAATGAAGTGGTCAAAAGCCTTGCTCAATATTCTCGGCAACGCGACCTCTGCCATCCTCGATATGTCGGTGGAGGAGGTCTATGCCGACCCGCAGCTGGTCGCATTGGAGCGGCGGGCCTTCTTGGAGGGCGTGGGCGTGATGGAAAAACTCAATATCCGCCCCCTCAACCTGCCAAGCTACCCAGCCGCGCTGCTGACCACCGCCATGCGCTATTTGCCATTCCCCCTGCTCCACCTCATTCTCCGCCGCGCCATCGCCGGAGGACGGGGCGGGAAAGCACCTTCACTTCAGCGAGATCTGCGCCAAGGACAGACCCAGCTTGAGGGCGATTATCTCTATGGCGCGATGGCCCGGATGGCCGAGGAGGTGGGGGGGGCAGCGCCGGTGAATACCGCGCTCACAAAGACCCTCAACGATATCGCATCTGGCCGTACACCGTGGGAAGAGTTTCGTCATCGTCCGCAACAACTGCTCAAGGCCGTGGAAGGGGTATCATGCTAGGAACGATTGTCTCTGTCATACGGAAAGTCAGCCTCACCCGCACGGCGACGAGTGGAGACAGCCTCCCGTCGCCATCACCGTCGTCCTCCTCACTCCCGCCGTCATCAGCGTCGTCAACCTCCACTTTGGCGACGACACTGACGCTTGCTGGTGCATCCTACCTGATTGGCTCCATCCCATTCAGCTATGTGGTTGCCCGTGCGCGTGGCGTTGACCTGCGGAAGGTGGGCAGCGGCAATATCGGCAGCTCAAATGTCTGGCGCTCGTGTGGGTTTAAGCCGTTTTTGGCCGCGATGGGTGGCGACCTGCTCAAAGGCGCGGCAATGCCATTCGTCGCCATCCACGCCAAGAAGCTCCCCCCACCGGCGGTCGTGCTGATAGGGGCGGGGGCGATGGCAGGCCATACCTTCCCCATCTACCTCAAGTTTAAGGGCGGGAAGGCGGTCGCGACCACTGGCGGGCTGTTGCTTGCCATCTACCCGGAAGGGTTGCTTGCAGGCGCGGCGGTATGGGGATCGGTGTTGCGTGTCACCCGTATCTCTTCGGTCAGTTCACTGTCGGCGATGGCGACGGTGGTCTCTCTGGCGACGCTCCGGCTCTCGCAGAAGAAGCTCGATCCCTTCTATGCAGCGTTTATCTACGCGGCGGGAGGGGTAATCATCTACCTCCATCGGAGCAACATTCAGCGGTTGGTGCAGGGTCAGGAAAATCGGTTCCAGAAGCTTTTGTGAAGCGCGGGTGATTTGGGGAGGCCATATTTCGTATGTTTCGCACGTTTCGCACGTTTCGTATAGATGTAACCTATCGTTCTTCTGAGCAGGATAACAAAAACCTCGTTGAGATGGCGCACCAGCTTGGGGCCGCGGGCGTGACCGCCTGCCGCGTGGCGCATCTCTCCTTTCTGCAGGGTGATCTCACCGCCGAAGACGTTGAACAGCTCACCCGTGAACTGCTCGCCGACCCCGTCACGGAAGTCTACCGTATCACGCTTTATGAAGGTAATGAGGGCAACAGCCACGGCGGTCAAGAGCAGACGGGGGCAGAAGGCTATCCGGCAGAAGGCTATCCGATAGAAGGCTATCCGATAGATGAAGAGGGTACGCCGCCCTCCCACACGGTGGATGTGACACTTCTGCCGGGCGTGACCGACCCCGCCGCCGAAAACCTCCGCCGCGCTGCGCACTCCCTCGGGATGACGGGCTTGACGCAGGTCGCCACAGGACAACGGTTCTTGCTGTGGGGCGAGGTGAGTGAGCAAGAGCTTGAACAGCTTGCCGTAGGGCTATTTTCAAACCCCGTCATACAGCGCTATGCCATTGGTAGCGAAATATCACCGCCATTTGTGCCCACGCAACAGCCTGACCACACCGTTGAGACGGTTGCCCTGCGAGAGGCGGATGATGAGCAATTGCAGGCTATCAGCACCGAACGGCGGTTGGCGCTCGACCTGCGGGAAATGCAGGCCATCCGCGACTACTACCAGCGCGAAAACCGCGATCCAACCGATGCAGAGCTTGAAACGCTTGCGCAGACGTGGAGTGAACACTGCGTGCACAAGACCTTCCGCGCGTCGATTACCTTCCAGAGCGATGAGCCGGAGATGGTCATTGACGACATGCTCAATACCTTTATCCGCGGCGCGACAGACCGTATATCAAAGCCGTGGGTGCATTCGGCCTTCGTGGATAATGCGGGGGTCATCGCGTTCGACGACTGCTGGGATTTGGCATTCAAGGTCGAAACGCACAACCACCCATCCGCGTTGGAGCCATTTGGCGGCGCGAATACGGGTGTTGGCGGCGTGGTGCGAGATGTGCTTGGCGTCAGTGCGCGGCCCATCGCCAATACCGATGTGCTTTGTTTTGGCCCGCCCGACCTCCCCAAGGAGGAAATCCCTGATGGGGTGTTGCCTCCCAAGCGCGTCGCCGAAGGGGTGATACACGGCGTTGAGGACTACGGCAACAAGATGGGCATCCCAACGGTCAATGGCGCGGTGCTCTACCACCAAGGCTACACCGCCAACCCGCTGGTCTTCTGCGGCTGTCTGGGCCTCCTCCCCCGCAACAGCCACCCCACCACACCCCAAGAAGGCGACCATATCATCGTGGTGGGCGGGCGCACGGGGCGGGATGGCCTGCGCGGGGCGACCTTCTCTAGTATGGAGATGGATCAGACCACAAGCGAAATCGCCGGAAGTGCGGTACAGATTGGTCACCCCATTCACGAAAAGCAGGTGCTAGAGGCTGTCCTGCGGGCGCGAGATGAGAAGCTCTACCACGCCATCACCGACTGCGGCGCGGGGGGATTGGCCTCGGCTGTGGGCGAGATGGGGAAGCAGTTGGGCGCGCGGGTGCAATTGGAGACGGTGCCGCTCAAATACCCAGGCCTCAGCCCGTGGGAGATTTGGCTCAGCGAGGCGCAAGAGCGTATGGTGCTGTCGGTCTCTCCCGAAGCATGGCCGCGGCTCAAAGAGATTTGCGATGGCCAAGATATCGAGGCGGTCAGCATTGGGCAGTTTGAGAAGAGTGGCCGGTTGCAGCTCTTCTACGAAGCCACACAAGTCGGCGACCTGGATATGAAATTTCTGCACGACGGCTTGCCGCGGCGGGAGATGGCCGCTGAGTGGGTTGAGGTGGTTGAGAAGCCAATTGGCCTTGAATTTCTCGATCCCAAGGCCCCTGAAGAGGCTCCCGACGTTGATTTGACGCCCTCGCTCCTCGCCCTGCTCTCGCACCCCAACATCCGCAGCAAGGAAGACGTGGTGCATCGCTACGACCACGAGGTGCAAGGCGGCACGACCGTCAAGCCGCTCGTCGGGGTGGCCAACCACGGCCCTAGTGATGCCGCCGTCCTGGTGCCGTTCGACAGCGTCTCTGATGCTATCCCCGGCAGCGCAGGGACGTTGACAGGAACATTGACGGGAGCAGGGGCAACTACGACCCATATCAACGAAGGCCGCCCAACGCAAGGGGTGGCATTGGGCGTGGGCGTCAACCCGATGATTGGAGAAGTCGACCCCTATGCGATGGCGTGGGCGGCGATTGATGAGGCTATCCGAAATGTGGTCGCGGTGGGGGCCGATCCTGACCGCATCGCCCTGCTTGACAACTTCTGTTGGGGCAATCCGAAGCTTCCTGACCGCTTGGGGAGTTTGGTGCGGTGTGTGCAGGGGTGCTACGATGCTGCTGTGGCCTACGAAGCACCGTTCATCTCTGGCAAGGACAGCCTCAACAACGAATATACCGGCACAGACGGCAAAAAACACGCTATCCCCGGCACGCTCCTCATATCGGCGCTTGGCATTGTGCCAGATGTGCGGCGCACCGCCACGATGGATTTGAAACGGGCGGGTAATCTGCTCTACATCGTGGGGATGACGCGCAATGAGTTGGGCGGTAGCCATTATCGGATGATTTGCACCCACTCTGACGACTCGGCCTGCTCCCACCAAGCCCCGCAATCTGTCCTATCGCCGCTCAAACGGCTGCGTGCGGTTTACCGTGCGATGCGGGCGGGGGTAGTGCAATCGTGCCACGACTGCTCGGAAGGCGGGTTTGGGGTTGCCATCGCAGAGATGTGTTTGGCGGGGCGGCTTGGCGCGGAGATTGACCTCACGAAATTGCCCGCGTCGGACGATATTACGCGGGATGATGTGCTACTCTTCTCCGAGTCGTTGAGCCGCTTCATCATTGAGGTGGCCCCCGAAGATGCAGAGCAGTGCGAACAGGTTCTTGGCGATGTGATGTATGCCAAGATTGGGCATGTTACCCCCGCCCCGTCCTCCAGCGACGGCCCGCGATTGGTCATCCGCAGCCACTCTGGCAAAGACGTGGTGGCGACTGACATCCACAAGCTTGAGGCGGCATGGCGTGGCTATCCACCGCCTGCGCCGGAAGAGTATCATACGGCTGACACGGCTGATGACGAGGTAGAGGCGGCAGAGACGGCAGAAACAGATAGTGTCATAGATGGAGTCGAGCAAGACGCCCTCCCAATGACATATGATGTCCATCCGGTGACAACGCAACCACGCGTGTTGATCCTCCACGCCAACGGCACCAACCGCGATAGAGAGGCGGCATTGGCGTGTTCGCTGGTCGGCGGGCAGTCGGAAGTTGTCCACATCAACCAGCTACTGTCTGGAGAGCGGGCGCTGCTTGACTACCAGATGTTGGTTGTGCCGGGCGGCTTTTCCTATGGCGATGATTTGGGCGCAGGGACGCTGTGGGCGTTTGATATTCAGCACCGGCTCCGGGAGCAAGTCACGACGTTTGTGGCCGAAGGACGGCCTGTCCTTGGCATCTGCAACGGCTTTCAGACGCTGGTGAAGTCGGGATTACTCCCCGGCACGCACCAAAGCAACGAAGATCGGCGCGTGACGCTCGCCCCCAACCACTCGCGGCGGTTTGAGTGTCGGTGGGTCTACCTCCGCCCCAACGCCACCAGCCCCTGCCTCTTCACCAAGGGCATAGAGACGCTCATCTACTGTCCGGTTGCGCACGCCGAAGGCCGGGTCGCCACCAAGAACGACGCCGAATTGGCCGAGCTGCAGGCAAATAGCCTTGACGCGCTCACCTACGCCGACCGCTATGGTGAGCCGGTGACCTATCCAGGTAACCCGAACGGCTCTGTGGCGGGGATTGCGGGGCTTTGTAATCCTGCCGGTAATGTGTTTGGGCTGATGCCGCACCCGGAAGACCACGTCTTCCCGTGGCAGCACCCACGATGGCGGCGCGGCGAGACGGGGTTTGCAGGCTTGAAGCTGTTTGAGAATGGGGTGCGCGCATGCTAACCATCGAAGAGCTGACTGCAGCCATACCGCATACCCTCGATACGGTCGATTTGCCAGTCGATTTGCCAGATGGCGGGGCGAAACAAACCGGCAAAGTGCGCGATATCTACTGCCCGCCGCACCGGCCAGCAGAACGCCTCCTCATCACCACCGACCGCGTTTCAGCTTTCGACCGGGTGTTGGGGACGATCCCGTTCAAGGGCCAAGTGCTCAATCAGTTGAGCGCGTGGTGGTTTGAGCATGTGAGCGATATCGTCCAAAACCACGTCATTGCCGTCCCCGACCCCAACGTGATGATAGTCCGTGAGGCGAGCGTGCTGCCGGTAGAGGTGGTTGTGCGCGGCTACATCACTGGCGTGACCAAAACCTCGCTGTGGTACCTCTACGAGCAGGGAGAGCGAACCCCTTACGGCATTCCCCTCCCCGACGGCTTGCAGAAGAACGACCCGCTCCCATCGCCCATCATCACGCCAACCACCAAAGCAATGGACGGCGGCCACGATGAGCGGTTGACGCGGGAAGAGCTGTTGGAGCGGGGGTTTGTCGCGCCTGCACTGTGGGAAGAGGTTGAGCGCGTGGCGTTGGCGCTCTTTCGGCGCGGGCAGGAGGTCGCCGCGCAGGCGGGTCTCATCCTCGTCGATACGAAATATGAGTTTGGGCTGATTGGCGAGCAGTTGGTGCTCATTGATGAGATCCACACGCCCGACTCCAGCCGCTACTGGACGCGGGACTCCTATGCGCCGCCCGCCCCGCCAGAGAGCTTTGATAAGGAATATTTACGCCTCTGGTATGCCGAACAAGGCTATCGTGGCGATGGCGACCCGCCAACCATGCCGTCGTCGTTCATCGCTACCGTCGCATCGCGCTATATCGCGGCTTATGAGCATATGACCGGCACAGGGTTTGAGCCTGGTTCACAGCCTGCTCAACAGCGTATCAAGGCGTGGTTTGAGGAGTGGCGGGGGCAGGCATAGACAGGGCTACTGTTGGCCTTCACCGCCCAACCCGCCACGCCCGTATCATCATCCGTTGCAGTTCGGTCTGCGGAGAGGGCATATCCCGCCGTGCCTCATTGGCGCGGAGGTCTTTGATATGGTCTATCACGCCCTCTCCCTGCGCAATGCCGTGGCGGCTGAGGTAGCAACCAACGGCTGTTCCTGTTCGCCCAAACCCACCCCAACAGTGCACATATACAGGCATATTGTTCCGAATGGCGCTGTCTATGAGGTCGAGGATAGAGCGCATCATCTCAAAGGGGGGAACGCCCATATCACGAATAGGGAACCGCGCATACGTTATCCCGATCTCCTGCTGTTGCGCCATATCCTGTAGTATGCGGGTGTAGGGGAGCGATGGCGTCCGATGTGGCTCATCCTCCTCCAGCAGGTTGACGAAGCACCGAATACCCGTGTCAAGCAGCCCTTGCAACTGCCGCCGCACATCCTCCTCGCCGCCACGGCCCGGGTTGAAGCCCGCCAGGAAGACCTTGGGGATAACCCAGTATGAGCGCGGGAACGGTGTTGGGAGTGGGTCAGCCTGACTATCGTCAGAGGCATAGGGTCGGCGATCACGACTCATGCCGACGGCTCCTATAGAAACGCACCTCTGCCTTTTCGAGCGTGGCTAGCCCTTCCTTGATAGCGTCGTCGATGTGCTCCAAGAAGTGTTCCAGTTTGTCGCGGGTGTCCACCACCTCGACCACGACGGGCAAATCTTCGGAGAGGCGCTGGATCTTGAACGTATGGATGCGGCTGTGTGCCCCAAAGCCCATCGCGCCGCGCAAGACCGTCGCGCCAGCAAGCCCTTTGGTGTGCGCTTCCAGGACGATCCATTCGTAGAGCGGTTTTCCTTCGTATTTATCGCTCTCGCCAATAAAAATACGGAGCAGACACCCTTCCTGCGGAACTCCCATGCATTACCTCCAAATAACATAGACAAGCGATTGACCAAGCCATACAGCGAATAACCCAAATGCGATGTGCATCCCAAGATTGAGCAGCCCGAAGAGCGATTCGCCACTGCGGAAGAGATAAAATGTCTCATTGCCGAAGGTAGAAAAGGTGGTAAAGCCTCCGAGCATGCCGGTGATGAGCATCATGCGCGCCTCAACCGAAAAGACACCGCGGGTTTCGGCGAGTTGCGAGAGAAACCCGATCAAAAAGCACCCCAAGATGTTCACCGCAAGCGTTCCAAACGGAAACACGACGCTGCGTGAGAGATCTTGCACATATCCGCTGACGAGATAGCGCCCGACCGAGCCGAGAAACCCACCAGCCCCAACCCAAAATAGCTTATCCAAACCAGTATCCACCTAACATGTACAATTCTCACTAAATCTTGACGCAACCTCACCACGGTTTATTGTACCAGATAACCCAGCCTATGCTATACTTGCCATGAGGAGTGCTGTCGCGTTGTTCGCGCCTTGTTCGCGTCTTCTTGTGTCCTGTTTTGTGTCTTTCCAACGCCTACACACTCGATCCAGAACACCGAAACGGAACGTTGCAATCAACCTCAACATACATACGTGGAGCATGTTCAAATGTGCGATCTTCAATATCACGATGACCCCCTGATCTCTGAAGATAATCCTCACGAAGAATGCGGGATCTTTGGGATCTATGCCCCAGGCCTTGACGTAGCACGGTTGACCTTCTTTGCCCTCTATGCCCTCCAGCACCGCGGGCAAGAAAGTAGCGGCATCGCCACCTGCGATGGCAAATATACCTATCTACACAAGGGAATGGGGTTGGTATCACAAGTCTTCAACGAAACGAACCTCCGCCCCCTGATCGGCCACATCGCGATTGGCCAAAACCGCTATTCCACCACGGGTACGTCGCAAATCCGCAATGCGCAACCCTACCTGATAGAGACCTTCTACGGCCCGCTTGGGGTCTCATTCAACGGCAACCTGACCAACGCCTTCTACCTCCGCCAAGCCTTGCTGGAGCGCGGGGTGGGGCTATTTACGTCCACCGACAGCGAAGTGATTATCCAGATGCTCTCTGCCCCGCCCGACGTGTGGGCCAATGCGGGGATTGAGCAGATTAGCCAGAACGGGACAGCCACCCAAACACCGCCTCCTCCCCCTGCCAACGCCAACACGAAAGATACTCTCTCTGATGAAGAGCATTGGGAGCAGCGTATCCGCGCATTTATGACCTTCGCGGAAGGGGCCTATTCGCTCTCTATCCTCACCCGCGATGCGATCTATGCCGCCCGCGACCCGCTTGGACTGCGGCCACTCTGTTTGGGGCAAGTCAATGGCGGTTATGTGGTTGCTTCTGAGTCGTGTGCGCTGCTGACTGTGGGGGCAACGTACATTCGTGAGGTCAAGCCGGGCGAGATTGTCCGCCTTGATAAGAACGGTATCACATCCATTCAAGGTGTTCCCACGCAAAAGCAAGCATTGTGTATCTTTGAGTATGTCTATTTTGCCCGCCCGGACTCGGTGATGGAAGGGCAGGTGATACACGATGTTCGCCAGCGGTTGGGGCGACAGCTTGCCCGCGAAGCGCCCGCCGACGCCGATGTGGTGGTGGGGGTGCCCGACTCGGCAACGCCCGCCGCCATCGGCTATAGTCTTGAGTCGGGTTTGGCCTTCACCGAGGGGCTCACCAAAAACCGCTATATTGGGCGGACGTTCATTCAGCCTGACGACCATTTGCGGCAGGTGGGGGTGCGGCTGAAGTATAACCCCTTGACCGCCAATTTGAGTGGCAAGCGCGTTGTCCTGATCGATGATTCGATTGTGCGCGGTAATACTGCTGGCCCGATGGTGCAGTTGTTGCGCGACGCGGGGGCAACAGAAGTGCATATTCGTGTATCTTCGCCACCCGTCCGCAATCCTTGCTTTATGGGCGTCGATATGGCGACCTATAGCGAGCTGATTGCCCACCGGATGAGCGTTCAGGAGATTTGTGACTTTATTGGCGCAGATTCGCTTGCCTATTTGAGCCTTGACGGGATGTTGAACGTGGTTGGGTCGAAGCGTACGAACAATCCAGCGACCATCCGCCATTGTAATGCGTGTTTCTCTGGCTGCTACCCGATTGTTATACCTGACTGGCTCTTCAGCAATGAGCGAGACAAAAATGTCTTTGAGGGGGTATGGGGATGACACGAATATTGATTGTCGGCGCGGGCGGACGTGAGCATGTGCTGGCATGGGCATTCGCCCGTTCTTCGCGGGTCGATCAGGTCTATGTGGCCCCCGGCAACGCGGGGACGGTGTGGGAAGGGTCAGATACCTTTGCCCCGTCAACGAACGTCTCAATCGCGGCGGACGACTTTGAAAGCCTTATTGCGTTTGCCCGCGATGAGGCGGTTGGGATGACGGTGGTTGGGCCAGAGGCACCGCTCGTGAGCGGCATTGTCGATGCATTTCAAGACGCTGGCCTCCTCATCTTTGGCCCCACCAGAGAAGCTGCCCAACTGGAAGCCTCAAAGCAATTCTCCAAGCAGTTTTTGCAAGAGCACGCCATCCCAACTGCCGCCTGCGAGACCTTTACCAACTACAATGCGGCACGCTCCTACCTTGACACGCATTGCACCCGTGGTGACACATGTTCTGTCGTGGTCAAGGCAGATGGCTTGGCGGCGGGCAAGGGCGTTATCGTCTGCGATACGCGGGAGCAGGCCGAAGATGCGCTGAAGCGGATTATGGTAGACCGCGAGTTTGGTGCGGCGGGCGATATCGTCCTGATTGAGGAGCGGTTGCGGGGCAAGGAAGTCTCGGTGCTTGCCTTCTCCGATGGCCAAACGATTATGCGGATGCCGCCATCCCGCGATCACAAGCCGGTGTTTGAGGGCGATCAAGGGCCGAACACTGGCGGTATGGGCGCATATACTCATCCGCCCGACGTTGATGAGAAGCTCCTCTCGCAGATAGAGAAGACCATCCTGCTACCGACGATCCACGGGATGGCCGCACGGGGTGTTCCCTATGTGGGGGTGCTCTATGCGGGCGTGATGCTGACGGAAGATGGCCCCAAAGTGCTTGAATTTAACTGCCGCTTTGGCGACCCCGAAGTGCAAGCCGTTCTCCCCCTGCTCGACAGCGACTTGCTTGATGTGGTCAGGGCGTGTGTGGCAGGGAAACTCGCCGAAACTCCCGTGCAGTGGCGGATGGGCGTGGGCGCGACGATTGTGCTTTCTTCGCCCGGCTACCCGGGGAGCTATCCCAAGGGGCTGATGATCTCCGGCGTTGACGACTTCCCCCCGCAAGATGACGTGATGATCTTCCATGCTGGCACCGAGCGCTGCGAAGATGGACGGCTGGTCACGGCAGGGGGGCGGGTGTTGGCGGTGAGCGCTGTCGGAGCATCGCTTACGGAGGCGCTTGATCGAGCATATCACGGGGTATCGCAGATTTCGTTTGAGGGAATGCACTACCGCCGTGATATTGGGGGGAAACGATGAGCGACGAGACGCCACCCAAGAACGACGCCGAACATACCCACCAGGAAGCCAAAAAACAGACCTATAGCCAGGCAGGGGTGAACATCGCCGCGGGGCAAGAGGCCGCCACGTTGATGGTAGAGGCGGTGCGCTCCACCTACGGCCCGGAAGTCATCACCGGAATAGGGGCATTTGGCGGGCTATTCGATATCTCCCACCTCAAGACGATGGATCACCCTATCCTCGTCTCCTCAACCGACGGTGTGGGCACCAAAACGAAGGTGGCAGAGCGCATGGGGCGGTGGGAGACGATTGGGCAAGACTTGGTCAACCACTGCATCAACGATATTTTGGTGCAAGGGGCGACACCGCTCTTCTTCCTTGATTATGTGGCCTCATCCCGCCTTGAGCCTCAGCAGATAGCCTCTGTGGTGACAGGGGTGGCTACCGCATGCCGTGCCGCGTCGTGCGCATTGCTTGGCGGAGAAACGGCAGAGATGCCAGGCGTGTATGAGGACGGGGCGGTTGATTTGGCGGGTACGATTGTGGGCGTGGTCGAGAAGCAGCGCGTGATTGATGGGTCGCGCATCAAGGCGGGCGATATCCTGCTCAACCTGCCGTCAACTGGCCTCCACACCAATGGCTACTCACTGGCACGACGGGTGCTTGCGTCGTTCGATTGGGAAACGCCGCAGGAAGCGCTTGGCGAGTCGGTTGGCGACGCACTCCTTGCCATCCACCGTTCCTACCTCCCCCTGGTGCAGCGGTGGTGGCAGGCTGATGTTGATATCCGGGGGTTGGCGCACATCACCGGCGGCGGCGTGATCGATAATCTCCCGCGCATCCTGCCAGAGGGCGTGGGCGCGGTGGTGCAGCCGGGGACGTGGACTATCCCGCCCATCTTTGAGATGATTCAGTCGGTGGGCGATATTGAGGATCAGGAGATGTACCACGTCTTCAACATGGGGCTGGGGATGATTGTGGTCGTGTCACCGGAGAATGTTTCCGCGGCACAGCATGCGCTTCGCGAAGAGGAGATAGAAGTGACGATTGTGGGCGAGATCGTGGCGGGGGAGGGGGTTTCAGTCGCGTTATGACAGATTATGTTGATCATGCTCATTATGCTCACCAAGATCACCAAGATCACCATCCTGACGCTGATTCCTCTGGCACCCCGCCGCGTTTAGTGGTATTTGTGTCCGGCTCCGGCAGTAATCTCCAAGCCATCCTCGACGCCATCAGCGAGGGGAAACTCAATGCCGAGGTGGTGCTTGTCGCATCGAACCGCAAAGAGGCTTATGGGCTTGTGCGCGCGCAGGAGGCGGGTATAGAGACGCTCTATTTCCCCAAGAAGCCGTATAGCGAGGCGGGGAAATATCGTGAAGAGTATGACCGCGACCTCGCCCTGAAGGTGAAAGAGTATCGCCCCAACTTGGTTGTGCTGGCGGGGTGGATGCACATCTTCAGCAAAGCGTTTTTGGAGCATTTCCCCAACCGCGTCATCAACCTGCACCCCGCTCTTCCTGGTATGTTTGCGGGCACACACGCCATTGAGCGCGCATTTGAGGCATTCCAGCGCGGCGAAATTACGCATTCTGGTTGTATGGTGCATTACGCCATCCCAGAGGTCGACGCCGGGCCGGTGATTATTACCTCCGAAGTGGCGATCAAGCCGGATGATACGCTTGAGCGCTTTGAAGATCGCGTTCACGAGCACGAACACGACATCATCGTTGAGGCCATCCGTCTTGCTCTCACACAATCGTAGCGCGTTCATCCGCTCGTTGATGGCGGTGATTGTAATCGGAACTGTCGTTTTTTTTGGGGCGGCGTGGCACGCCACGCCGCCCCCCAACTGTCCCATCGGCGACGGCGGCGATCTGGCGTGCGCGCGCGGCTTTGAGACCCGCGAACGCGCGCCTGGATACTCATTCCGATGGAGCGACGATTATGCCGAGATACACTTATTTGGCCTTGGGTATGGGGCGTATCCGGCAGCGATGCTGCGGCTACGAAGTGGCCGCCCTGCCGGTAGTGAGCCTGTCCCTGCGCGGGTTGGGGTGAATGGGCGGGTGCTGTTTGAGGAGACGATTCCCGCCACCGACCGGCATTATTTCTTCCTCCTGCCGCCGCGGCCACTCATTGGCGATGTGGCCAAGATACAGGTGGCCAGTGAGACGTGGCAACCAAATCCCACCTCTCGATCTTTTGGGCTTGTATTTCAGGGCGCGTCCGCATTGATACCCGAAGGGTACCGCTTCCCGCCGCTGCTCCTCACCCTTGGGTGGGCGGCGATACTTCTCTCGCTTGCCCTCTTACCCCCAAACAAAGCACTCCTATGGGGAATTGTGGTTGTTGGGACGCTCCTCGTTTTGCTGGCCTCTACCCCGCTCCTTGCCTACTTCCCGTGGATGGCGGCGGCGGGGGGAGGGGCGGCGATCCTCTGTCGGCGTGCCTCTCAGTCATCATGGTGCGGCCCGCCGCTCGTGTGGGCAGGGCTACTTGCGGTGGCATATCTACCGCTGATCGTGTGGGATGTACCGGCGTGGGGGAATATTGTGGGGGTGGTTGTATGCGGCATCATAAGCGTTTTGGCTGCGATATCGTGGTACCGGCTCCCGTGGCAGCGCCCCGCCTCTCACCCACCAACGACATCTCCCACCACATCGCTGCGGAGCATCCTGCTCCCCCTCATCACAAGCGCTGTCCTGCTGCGCGGGGTGATACTACTTGTGCGGCTGATTTCTGGCCATTCGTGGCTTGATGCCGATGTTGAGTTATTCTACTCCTATGGGATGGCACTGCGGGAAATAGGGCTGCCAGAGGTAGAGTATCCAACGGGGAGCTTGCTGGTGTGGGCAGCGATGAGCTGGGTGAGCGGGGATAGTCGTGAACTCTTCGCCATCCTCCTCGCAATGACCAATATCGCGTGTGATGGGGTGATTGTCGCATCGTTGGGTGTGCTGGCGTGGCGGGGAAAATATGCATTCCAACCGCGCTCCGCCTCAACCTCTCCCTCGCCGTCGCTGCTTCTTTTCGCACCGGCGGCCTTCTATGCCTTCTCGCCGTTGCTAGAGGTCTTCGTCTTCGGCAAGTATGACCCACTTCCCGCGGCACTGGCAATTGGGGCATTGGCACTGTTCGCTACCGGCAGAGTCGGCACGGCGGGAGCCGCGCTTGCCTTCGGGGCCACCATCAAATGGACACCACTGCTATCACTCCCCTTTCTCGTACTCTTCCTGCTCCGGCGGCACGAGTGGAAAGGCATGTTGCGGCTTGTGGGAGGGCATGTTGGGGTGCTTGCGCTCTGTTCACTACCGTTCGCGCTCACGTCGTGGGAGACGTTCCTCCTGCCCTACCAGATACAAGGCGGGCGCGGGGTGAATGGCGAAAGTGTGTGGTTTTTGGTGGCGATGCTGCAAGACCCGTCATTGCTTGCACACCTCGACGCGCCGTGGGGGCCATTACGGGCATCAGGGCTGCCGCTCTGGCTGATGATGGCAGGGCAAATCGGGGTATTGGCATTGCTTGGCGGCATTGCCCTCTACCGCCCATCCCGCCCATCCCGCCCATCCCGCCCATTGAGCATAGAGCGTACTCTCATGTTGGCCGCGCTGGCACCAGCGTGGTTTCTGCTGCTCAACCGCGTCTTTAGCCCACAATACTTCGTTGCTATCAGTGCGGCATTCTTAGCCGCCTTCACGATTGTGCGTACATCTATGTCTACATCTATGTCTACATCTATGTCTACATCTACGTCTGCATCCCGTCTTTCCCCTTCCCCCGCCTTCGCCCTCTCTCTCCGACAAACAAGAGGGATAAGAGAGATCATCGTGGTGTTGAGTGCCATTGCCGCGGCTCAGGCCAGTAACTTGCTAGTATGGCCCTTCTCGCTTGGCGGCGAGACGTGGGTCGTGGCCAGTGCCGCCCGCTTTATATGTGGAGTGGGCGTTGGCGGGTGGCTGACTATATACGCCATTCGCATCGCCCACCGCTCATCAGGCTGATTAGCTCACCAAGGCCATCAAGCCACTCTACCCATCTTTCTTCTGACGACGGCTGTTCCTCATCGCGTAGGCAATACCATCTTGCAACGTGCTGCGCGTGACCACGCCCGGCAACTCCACCCCCAACCCCACCAACGTTTGGGCAATCTCCGGGCCAATGCCCGTCAGCACCACCTCTGCCCCAAGCAATTGCACCGCCTGCGCCGACTGTATCAGCGTATTGGCGACCTGCGTATCAACCACCGGCACACCAGTGATATCCAGGATGGCAGTGCGCGCGCGGGACTTCTCAACACCGTGCAAGAGCGTTCCCATCACGTTTTGGGCGCGCAATGTGTCGACTGAGCCGATGAGCGGCATAACAACCACTTCGTCGCTGATGGGGATGAGGGGCGTGGATAGCTCTTGCAGGAGCGCTTGCTGCATCCGCATAACCTCTTCTTGCAGCATCCGTTGCTCCTCTTCGGCGCGTTTGCGCTCGGTCACATCGCGGACGATGGCGGTGAATAGGATGTGGCCTTTTGCCTCCACCTGCGAGATTGAGGCCTCAATGGGGAAGCGTTCGCCGTTGGAGCGCAGTGCCCACACTGTCCGCTGATGCGCCATAAAGCGGTTGATGGTATCGGTATCGCCAAAATCGTGCACATGTTGATGATGTTGCTCGCGGTATTCTTCAGGAATGAGCATATCCAACGGCTTGCCTATCACCTCGTCGGCCTGATAACCGAAGATCTGCTCGGCGGTGGGGTTAAATAGCACAATGTTTTGCTGCTCATCCACCGTCACAATGCCATCCATCGCCGAGGAGATGATACCTGCCATCCGCGCCTCGCTCTCGCGGAGGGCGATTTCGGTCTCCTTGCGCTCGGTGACATCCATCTGAATACCGACGTAGTTCGTGATATTGCCATCGGAGTCGCGGACAGGCGAAATATAGAGTTCATTCCAGAACGGGGTGCCATCTTTGCGGTAGTTGAGGAGGGTAATATTGCATGGTTCGCCCTTCTCAATGGCTTCCCGCATAATGCGCGGGGCGTCGGGATCGGTATCGTCCCCCTGCAAAAAGCGGCAATTGTGGCCAAGCACCTCGCTTACGGGGTAGCCGGTAATCTTCTCAAAGGCGTCATTGATGTAGATGAGCGGGTTGTCTTCCTGCGACGGGTCAGAAATCGTGATGCCGGTGACCGCTGCATCCATTGCCTTGGTGCGAACCCATAAATCCTCTTGTAATTGGAGGCATCTGGCATTTGTCTCGTCGCGTTCTTCCTCAAGCTCGGCTACTCGTTTCCGAAGGGCTTCCACTTCCTCTTGGAGTGTTCGTTCTGGGGTCATACGTGTTTCTTCTTTCTGTCTGCCTAGTGTTATCCTCTATCCTCTGTCGGCTTTTTGTGCCTACTACTCTTGTTCATACCGCTGCAGCGCATAGAGCAACCCCCCATCTGTACCGACATAGAGCGTCCCATCGGGAGAGAGGAGCGGCGATGCTTGAATACTCCCATGAAGCTGCGTGTCCCATTGTACCGCACCATCGGAGCCAAGCGCCAAAAATCGCCCGTTGGTGGTGCCGAAGTAGACCATCCCATCATCCCCCTGAATGGGAGCCGCAACCAAATCGCTGCGCGTGTCGAGTTGTCGCAAGAATTCCCCGCTCGCAAGCGAGAATGTCCGAAGGATACCATCTCTGCCAGCAACATATAATAGCCCATTGCTGTCGACAAGTGGTTTGGCAATCACTGGCACGCCTGTAGTCGCTTGCCATTTCACCAAGCCGAGCGTGTCAAAGGCAAAAATATGCCCCATTGCACTGACAAGAATCGCCCCTCCATCGTTGGTGGCGACAGGAGGTGCCCACAACTCCTGACCCGTAAACGTTCCCCATACAATCTGGCCATCGTTCTGCAATTTTAGCATTTCGCCATAGGCCGTCCCAACAAGCAATTGGCCATCGCTGCTGAGCGTGAGCGGGGTCGTTTCGGCCTGCAGATGGTGTTCCCATTGAAGTTGCCCGAACGTATTGTAACACTGGATTTCCCCTATCTCCGTCACCAGGTAGATAAGCCCATCGTGGTAGACAGGGCTGCCCCGCACAGGGCTACGCAGCCGCACATTCCACGATACCGTGCCATTGGGCTGTATGGCGGTCAAGAGCGCACCACTATGGCCAACGAACAACGTCCCATCGGGGGCAAGGGCAGGCGCGTGTTTGATGACCCCCGGCGCGTGGTATGCCCACCGGAAGGTTCCTCCGCCATTGATCGCATAGATCGTCCCTGGATGACTAACCAGATAGAGTGTGTTTGAGTGGGTGCGAAGCGGCTGCACGCGGATTGGCCCCCGCCCCGGAAATGACCACCAAAATTGGTAGGGAGAGCCGTGCGAGAAGAGAGGACGGTGGTTTGCATCGCGGAGTGGGCGAACGTTGTGCTGCAAGGAGTCAAACGCGGGGCGGGTTGTCCAATCGGGGTCGAGAATGCTGAATGTTGCTTTTTCATCGCCCTGCGGCGCAATGACGCTAAAATTGAGGTTCCACACAAACACCCCCGCCACCCACGGATAGTGCTGCCGGATATACCACAACACCTCGACGAGATAGCTTGCCTGCTGCTGCTGTGTGACGGGTTCAGGTCGCCCTTCAGCCCGCTCCACATTCCACCCAACTTCGGTGATCCACACTTGCCGCTGGTCGCCATAGTGCTGCATCATCTCGTGAATGCGCTCAATATGACGGAAGTAGTAATGCGAGGTGTCGGGCTGATCATCTGGCCACCGCGCCGATGGCGGATAGGGGCCTGCGCCCGGATGTACCGCTATCACGTCGGCAGAGCGCAAAAATGACCCATCGTTGAGCGTGTAGAGGGCTTCGTAGAAGGGCAAATCGCCGACCGCCTGCTTGGGATCGGGGTTGTTGGTAGCGGCCATTGGGGCGGCCAACACCAATGCACATGGGTCTGCCTGCTTGATTGTCTGGTAGGCGGTCTCAAGCATGGTGAGGTAGGTGGCGGGATCGCCCGGCACCCCGCCGCTCTCATGCGAGAGGTTCGGCTCATTCCAGATCTCGTAGGCCGCAACCCGCCCTTTGTAGCGCGTGGCCACTTGGCTCAGGAAGCTCGCAAACCCTTCAATGTTGTCGGGAAGACCGTCATGCCCCGTCTGGGTGGCCCACGGCGGCGACCGCACGATGCTCAACATGATCTGTTTGTTGTGTGAGCGGGCGGTGGTGACAATATGGTCAAGCGGCGGCCATACATATTGCATCCGCTCGCCTTCCAGGTCGCGCCAATGGACTTGCTGGCGTATCCAGTTGAAACCGGCAATGTCGGTCAGGGCAAGCACCCGTTCTTGGTCGGTGTTGAAGAGAAAGACATTCAGCCCATAGCGAATGCCGTGGAGCTTCGGGGGGAACGTTCCTTGCCCCAAACACTCGTTGGAGATAGGGGCAAGAAGTGGCTCCGGCGTGCCGAGACGCCACGGGCTTTCGGTTGGTTGTTGGGAGACGGCGGTGGTTGGCTCTGCGGGGGTGAGAAACGAACACGCCGCGAGCACAACACAGCAGAAGAGCGTGAGAATGGAACTGTTTCGTTTTACCATGGTTGAAATAGGAAGTAGAGCAAAACACCAAGACAGAGATAAGTACCGTACGGCATGTACTCTGGGATATCGTGGCGGCCAAAGCCCCGTTTGGCAATGACCATCACCGCGGCAACCGCCCCCGCCAGGAAAATTCCATAGGAAAGGCACGGCATCAGCCGCGAAACACCACACGATACGCCAATGAAGATACTGAGATACACGTCGCCAAGCCCAAACGGGACGGACTTCCCTGGGAACAGCAGTTGAGCGAAAAAGAACAACATCGTAAACGCAATACCGGCGGTGATCCCACCAATCATTGAGTCGACGAGGTGGAGGTGGGCGGTCGGGCCGATGACCGCATTCGCGATCAGGACAATGGCCGTTGCGCCAAAGATAAAGAGCGTGTAGATGTAGCGGTGTGTCCAGTCAATCGCCCCGGTCACAATCAGCACAGCCGCGACAAAGCTCAGATAGAAGAACGTCGCTGACCATCCGTAGGCGACAAAGAGTGTTGTCAAAACAGTGGCGGTAAGCAGTTCAACCACCGGATGAATCCAGTGGAGCGGGCGGCTATCATGGCCGTCATGGCCATCATGAGCACGACCCCGCTGCATCACCCACCCAATCACCGGCAATAGCTGCCAGAGGGCAAGTGGTTTGCCGGTGCGGGTGCAACGGGGACGGCCAAGCAAGCGTTGTTCGCGGGGGAGCCGAATAATGATAATATTCAAGACCCCCCCCAGCAACAAGCCGCAACAAAAGATAAGCAGACTCATAGGGATGCTTCTTATCAGCGTTTATCAGCGTTTATCAGAATGTATCGTATATCGTTGTGTGTCGTTGTGTATCATTGTGTATCGTTTATCAGGGTTGTACCGCTTGAAACATCACGTCAAGCGGGGCAGCAAGACCAGTCCAACGGGTGAAGGCCAAAGCCCCCTGACGCACAAGCATCCCAAGGCCGTGGAGCGTACGCGCTCCGCGTGCTTCGGCGTCGTGCAGCAGTTGCGTTGGGCGGTAGACCATGTCGTATACAAAGGTGTGCGATGAGACCGGCGGGTCGGGGTAGGGCGTTTCGTTGGCGTGCCACCCAAGCGATGTCGCATTGACCAACAGCGCACAATCGGCGATGGCCTCTGCCGCGCGGCGGTCATCAAGCGCAATCCCGTATATATCCGCCGACGGGCTGTTGTGGCGGAGGTTGTCTGCAAGAGACTCCGCCCGCTGCAGCGTACGGTTGACAATCGTCAGCCGCCCTACTTCAGCATTGACCAGGGCGTAGGCGGCGCTGTCGAGGTCTTCGTAGCGGGCCCTGAAT
>CAZGLO010000015.1:45581-53450 GCA_964526735.1 uncultured Chloroflexaceae bacterium
CAGGGCGTAGGCGGCGGCTCGTGCCGCACCGCTTGCCCCCAAAATGACTGCATGCTTGCCAGCAGGCTCAAACTCACCCACCGTGCGGATATCTTCTAGGAAGGCGGGGGCGTCGGTATTCGCCCCAACGAGAAAGTCGTCAGAGCGCTTGTAGATGGTGTTGACCGCGCCGATTTGAGCAGCTTCTGGCTCTAGTGCATCGAGCAGCGGGATAACTGCCGACTTATGGGGCAATGTTACATTTGCGCCCAAAAGCTTGGGAGTGCGCAACGCAGCAATCCGCGATGGAAGCTCTGGCGCGGGGGTGTGCCATAAGTCGTAGGTGGCGGTGATCCCAAGGTGCTGAAAGGCGGCGTTGTGTAATACAGGCGACCGGCTATGCACCACCGGGTCGCCAATGAGCACTGCGAATCGTTCAAACATACCCGCACTCCCTACCTACTACACTCAAGATACTCGGCCTCGAACTGCTGAAAGTCGGCAAAATTGGTCGCAAAGTTGTGCGTGCCATCTTGCTGACAGCTCGCCACGAAGTAGAGGTAGTCGGCGCTCTCATCTGGTTGCGCGGCGGCCTGGAGAGCAGCAAGACCTGGGCTGGCAATAGGGCCTGGCGGCAGACCTGGGTTCTTGCGCGTGTTGTAGGGGCTATCGATTTGCAAATCTTCCAACGTCAAATCTTTGCGCCACCATGTCTGCTCCACTTCGCTGTAGCCAAGCGCATATTGCACGGTGGGGTCGGCCTCAAGCCGCCCATTGCCCGTCTCAGAGATAAACTCTGGCTTGGTGCGGTTCCAGAAGACTGCCGAAATCTTGGGCATCTCCTCAACCAACGTCGCTTCGCGCTGCACGATGGAAGCCATCGTGACAATCTGGTGCACGCTTGCGTTCTCAATATGCACCTCATTCTCGACCTTGCCATACTGCTCATCAAAGCGGTCGAGCATCATGGAGATGATATCGGTCACGGTGGCCGTCGCCGAGATGCGGTAGGTGTCTGGGAAGAGATAGCCCTCTAATGATGCGCCTTTTGGCAGGCTGTTGAGCAAAAAGTGGTCTTGCTTGAAAGCATCGCCGTTGCGGGCCGACCGTAAAAAGGCTGCTTCCTCCACCACGCCCGTCTCTGCGATGCGAGCGGCGATTTGTTCAAGCCGGAAGCCTTCGGGAATGGTGAATTGTTCTTCCTCAACGCGGCTATATTGCAGCGCCGTGATGATCTCGCTCATGGTCATGTCAGACCTGAGCATATATTGGCCCGCCTGAAGTTGTCCATCAAGCCCTTGTAGCTGCACAAGAGCCGTGAAGAGAAATGGCTGGCGAATAAGCCCCGCGGCGTCCAGTTTTCTCGCCACTTGTGTGGTCGTATCGCCCGGCTCAATGATGATTTCCACCTCAGTTGGAACGCTCTCTTCATCTGCAGCGGTGGTGGTGCCTGACGAACGGATTTCTCGCAAAAGTAGGTAGCCAGAGCACGTAATGACCAGCGCAACCAACGTGATGCTCATCATTATGGCTCGCAAATTTCTCATCAAGGTAGATTACTCCTACACTGTTTGGTATTCTGAATCGTGTTGAATAGCATTGGCTGTGGGTGCACAGCACCCATATCGTTGGTATTATATCATACAGGCACTTCAATGAGCGGATGTAAATGAGAAACGTGAGGAACTCATATTGAAAAGACAGATTCCCCCTCTCCCCGCCACAGGGCAGCACAACCAGCACAGTTGGGCACACACGCATATCACGCATATCACCAGTATCAAGCAATGGGTGGTGCGTGTGCTTGTGGCGGGTGGGGCAACATGCTTGCTTCTCTTTGCGGTGGTGGTGGGAGCAACCGTTTTGCAGGCAACACGAGATGAGACACGTTCTGCCGATGTCGCGCTTATTTTCGCCGCGCAGACCCCTACACAAGCGCATGTCCAGCACGCGATTTCGCTCTACCAAGAGGGATATACGAAGAAATTTGTTGCGGTGGCCCCAGAGCCATCTGTGTTTCAAGAGTGGCTCGTGGAGGGCGGTATCCCGCAGGAGGCGGTTGTAGTGGTGCAGGCTGCGGGAGAATGGTATGCGGACGTGGAGCAGGGGGTACAGGTGGCATATCAGCAGGGGGGGCCACGCATGTTGATCGTAGACACCCCCACTGCATTGTTGCGGCTGCTGAAGATAGCGCACGACTATGGGGTAGATGCGTATGGCTCGCCCGCCCCGATCAAGGATATGAATATACAAACCGTCGTCCAGGCGAGTGTGGGCTATTGGGAGTATGTGTTAATGCACGGGCGGTTGCATCTTCACCCGCCGCCTGCCACATTTACGCCCCAACGCTAGCAGCCAAATCAGCTACCCAAAGAAGACGTAGCACAATACCGCAACGACGCCCCCCGCAAAAGTGCTCAATAGATTTACCATATCGTTGTTGAGCCACGGCAGTCCGTTGGAAAAGGTGTGTGGGGTGCCATCCTTGCCGACAGGCTTCTCTGTCTCTTTGCCATCGGGCGTACGGTAGCGGGCCTGGATCGTCGCGGCCATGAGGCTGTCGGAGAGGGAGCCAACCAACCCACCCAGCAGGCCGGCTGGTATACACCATATCAATGCGGCAAAGGTCATCCCTTGGGGGTAGAATGCGTGTTCTAAGCCTGCAAAGAGAAACATCAAGATGCCCATGAGCAGCCCGCCCAATGCAGATGCCCCCGTCCCCATCATCGTGATAGCGCCAGAGGTGCCCGGCTGGACGTGTTGGAAGGTGGTGACGAGGCGAGGTTGTTCGCTGCTGAGTACTCCCAACTCCGTCGCCCACGTATCGGCGGTCACGGTGGCCATCACCCCAACAAAGAGCGCCATCAGAATGGTCGGTTCGCCGGTCAACGCATAGAATACCGCGATGACTGAGCCAAACCCGCCATTGGCAAGCGCTTGGGCGAGGTCACGTTGTGCTCCCTTGGCAAAGATTTCGCCTGTCCGCTGCTCCTTGACCTGCTGCTTGTAGTGGGAGAGGGCGCTGCTGCTGATAAAAAAGCCGATGAGGGTTAGCCCCCAACTCCACCCGCCAAAGCCAAGCGTCAGTGTGCCAACGATAACCGCCCCAAGCCATCCACTCTTGGTCAACGACCCCCGTGCATAGGCCGCACCACCAACGGCAATACTTAGTATCAGGGCGAGTGCAATGCGAGTGACATTGATCGTCATATGTACCTCTGTTATACCTCTGTACTTCCCTAGAGCAAAAAGAAACGAGGGTACGACACCGTACCCTCGCGCCATTATATCAGAATAGCAGAATCTTTTGCCGTCGCCGCTCCCTATGCAGAAGAAGCGGCGGTCAGAGAGGGGAGCAGCACTGGGCACAGTGGGGGGGTATGGTGCTCGACCAGTGCAGACAGAGAGTCAAATGCCTCTTCCAACGCATTGCCGATCTTGCGCTCGACCGACGTCTCGGGCACAAAGAAGGCCATTGGGCCAAGCATCGGCGCAATATCAAGCTGTGCGGTGATACGTAGATCGGTTCCTTCGTGGTAATGTGCAGGAGAAAGCGTCCAATGGATGGTGCCCTCTAAGGAGGTGTGGGCATGAAACACGACCTCATGTGGAGCGGCCCAATGTAATGCCCCTTTGACGTGGGCGGTACCAAAAACACCGCCAAGAGCTAACCACATCTGCAGCGACAAATCGTGGCCGGTCGTATGCGTGATATGGGTCTTGCGCACCCGCGGGATGAGCGACAGAAAGTCGGCTGGATCCTCAAACAGGCTGAAGATCTCTTCGGGCGTTGCAGTGGTCATTCGTCGTTGCCGATCCACATAGATCATTGATACCCCCTCTCTGAGAGCCAGACGTTGATAGGGAAAACGATACCGTCAATTCAAAACTTTCAACGTGTTTAAGTATACAAAATAGAGTAGAGCTTGTCAAGGGGGAAAATTGCCCTACTCTCGTCTATCTGCGGGGGAGACGGGGGAGTATCCACCGTTCGATAGCAACCGCCGCGATGCTTGCAACACTCCCCACCGCCACCAACGGCGTCAAGAGCGCATATTGCCACCCACCACCGTGATGCCATAGCATGGTGACCACTTGCAGCACCACGATGATACCAACGCTGTGCCAAGGCGGGAAACGGGCTTGTTGCAGAAGCATATACCCACTTGCCGAGCCGATGAGGAGCACAATGACAACCTCCAATGGCACATTTCCCCCTCCTGACACCGCCACCCTGCTCACCATAATGCCTAATGTGCGTCCGTGCGGCTCCTGCACCGTTGGGCTATCAAGCACGATAGAGAAACGGGCACGTTGCTGCGGCGGGAACAAAAGATGATAGGTGCGGAGGTCAGGGGGGAGAGGAAAAGTATAGGTTGTGGAGCCTGCCGCGGTCAGGGTGAGAGGGACAGTGCGAACAGTATGATTTATCCCGCCGCCCAACACCATACGCACGGTGAGCATGCCGCCTGGATTGGTGAGCGATAGCCTCGCATCGCCTTCTGTCCACCGAAAAGGCGCAGGCCATCCATCTAGCCACTCCTCCTCGTGAAAGCCTTCCAATGGCAGCAGTACCGGCATAGTGTCAATGGGGAAATGGGCGGCGCGCGGGGCACGGTGTATCGCCCACCCCACACCCACACCCACCACCAGGATGAGGGCAAGAGCACGGGCATGAATGCTGGACGCGGTGGGCGGGGATGGGGGCATGAGCATGTCCTTGTAGTATGGCAATACCGTGGCTATTATAGCATGCGGCGTGCTATAATGGGCCAACGTCGGCATGTGGAGGAATGTGCGCAGGAGGATCGTGTATGGAACCGATGAGTATCATGGCGGTGACGACTTTCGCGGGAGCTGTGAATGCCCTTTTGGAGCCGTTAGGAGTGAACGTTGGGGATGTTTCTTCCGAATTTATTTGCAGCACGCTGAGTGATGGCACGCGGCAGGGTATTCGGAGTGCCATCACTGGCTTTGCACCGAAAAAGAAGCAGCAGATTAATCACGATCTGCAACGGGCCTTCCGCGATGCGATCTGCAAAGCCATCTACGATGTTGGGGGTAAGCCGTGCTTCCCCACCGAATGGCGAACAGCACGCGATATTCCTCCTGAGGAAGTCATTGGGTGGCTAACCCAAGATAATATCTCCCCACAGGACAACAATGTACTGACCAATGTTTCTGAAACTACCTTAGAACGACAACTATGCCGGGCATTGTGGGCGGTTGGGCGGGCGGTTAAGGATGAAACGCTCTTCCCCCTCGCCCCGCCGCTTGATGAGCAGTCGCTCCCTGCCAGCGTCTACTACTATTTACAACCCCGGACGCGGCAGGTTGAGCCTATTGCTGGCCAAAACACTGGTCAAGATGATACCTACCGCTATATTGCGACGACTACCCCCGAACAACTCTCCAACGATTTCTTTGAATATCTCCTCTCAGCCCTACAAAAGGCACGTGAGCAGGGCAATGCTGGTCTTGCACCACTCCTGTCGCAGACCAATGAAGCCGCATATGTCCGCGACCACCTGCGTCGCCACCTGCTCGACCGCACCCTCATCCAATTTGGCGAGCTGCTCAAGTCAGATGAGTATACGGCATCATGGCGTGCCTTCAACCGGCTGCTGCTTGAAGGCTTGCGGGATGGGGTTGAGGTATTGAAGGGGGGACAGCAGGAAATCCAGCAGTCGCAGTACAACATCCAACAGACCCAGCAGGAGATACTTGACCGCCTTCATGCCCTCCTCGCTCTCCCCGGAGGCTCGGACACGAACAGGGATTGGAACAACAACCTCGCCACGCTAGTACAAGAAGTAGGGCGCATCAAGGATCGGCAGAACACAAGCTTTGTGGTGCTGCTGCGGCAGATGCAAGGCCAGCATTCCGAGGTGATAGAGGGCATTTCGGGGGTGCAGGAGACGCTCCAGCGGCTGGAAACCCTCCTCATCGACGCGCAGGCCATCGAAAACCCGTATGATACCAACAGCCTTCCCAACCCCTACCTCGGCCTGCAATCATTCACCTATGAACATCGCCACATCTACGCAGGCCGCAAGAAGCAAGTCAAAGAGGCCGTCACTAAGCTCACCACCCCCGGCGAGCAGCGCGTCCTGCTCTTCATCACCGGGGCGAGCGGCAGCGGCAAGTCGTCCTTCGCGCAGGCGGGTATCATCCCCGCCCTCGAAACCTACTACGACCGACGCCATCGAACCGTGCGGTGGGCAGTCTTCCGTCCTTCCAAAAAGCCTATCGATATGCTCATCGACGGCTTGATGCAGCTTAACATCCCCACCAGCCCCTTGGAGGAGACCTTCGCCCGCCACCTCCAGGCCCACACTACCAATGATCAGGTCAACGTCATCATCATTGACCAGTTTGAGGAGCTATTCACCCAATCGGAGGAAGGGCAACGCCAAAACTTCATCACCATCCTGACCACACTCCCGCCCTTCGCCAACATCCAAACCCACCTCATCGCCACCATCCGCTCCGACTACCTGCCAGAGCTATTTGCGCACCAAGACCTCTACGATGAGGCGAAACAAGGCATTGACCTGCGGATGATGAACGAGGATGAACTGCGCACGGCCATCCTCCGCCCGCTCCAGCATACCTACGGCGGCAGGAAGAAATTTGAGCCGGAGCTGCTTGACAAGCTGGTCGCCGATGCCGCCGCCGAAAGCACCTACCTGCCCCTGCTCCAAGTCACGCTGGAAGACCTCTGGACACGCGGCTCGCTCAAACTCGGTGCCTACCATAACCTGACCAATGCCATCCGCCGCCGCGCCGAGGAAGTCTATGCCGCCTCGCTTGACAGCCGCCCCCGCACTCCCGATGAGCAGGATGCCCTGATGGCGATGTTCCTCGGCCTCGTCGAGGTGTCGCTCGATAGCGATACCCGCCGCGATGTCCGCCGCCGCCGCACCACCGCCGAACTTACCCACAACCGCCCTGAATGGGAACAGACCATCGATGAGCTGGCGACCGCCCGCCTCCTCAGCAAAGGGCTTGAGCACCACGGCGACCAACAAACCGAAGTCGTCGATATCATCCACGAGAGCCTCATCAACAACTGGCAACGGCTGCGAGAGGCGATTGATGAGCGGCGCAGCCAACTGCAGCAACGGGCACGCTTTGAGCTTGCCTGCGCAGAGTGGCAAAAGGAAGGCAAGGATGAACAATACCTCTTGGTGGGCGTGCGGCTGTCGGAGGCCGAAGCCCTCGATGAGGTGGGCGATGTGGCGCTGCGCAGGCAAGAGGCGCAAGAGTTCCTGAAGCGAAGCAAAGATAAGCGCGAAGCAGAGCAGCAGCAACGTTTGAAGAAAGCACGAATGGTGATTGCTGCTCTGTCTATACTAGTCGTGGTCGCCGCAATCGCAGCCTGGTGGGCAACGCAAGAGGCAGAACACGCGCGGGAGGCTGAAACCGTCGCGGAGCAGCGGGCTGAAGAAGCTCAAGAAGAAGCCCACGCCCGCGCCACTGCCGAGGCTGAGGCCGAGCAGCGGGCTGAAGAAGCTCTCGCCAACTACCTTGCTAGCGAGTCAGGGAATGTGGAGAAGCGAGACCTAGATCTTTCAATGCTCCTCGCCCTGCAATCGAACAATCAGGCGGATGTGGTACAGAGCCAACGTGCGATATCAGACAGATTGCAAACTTCGCGTTATCTCAGCACCACCCTCCACGGCCACTCTTCCTCTGTCTGGAGTGTGGCATTTAGCCCAGATGGGAGGACGCTCGCCTCCGCTTCCGACGACAATACCATCAAACTGTGGGATGTGACGAGCGACCCCCCCGCTGAAGTGGCGACGCTGAGCGGCCACTCAGACTGGGTTAGGAGTGTGGCATTTCGCCCAGATGGGAGGACGCTCGCCTCCGCTTCCTCCGACGAGA
>CAZGLO010000015.1:53550-59301 GCA_964526735.1 uncultured Chloroflexaceae bacterium
GTTGGGTCAATAGTGTGGCATTTCGCCCAGATGGGAGGACGCTCGCCTCCGCTTCCTCCGACGAGACCATCAAACTGTGGGATGTGACGAGCGACCCCCCCGCTGAAGTGGCGACGCTGAGCGGCCACTCAGGTTGGGTCAATAGTGTGGCATTTCGCCCAGATGGGAGGACGCTCGCCTCCGCTTCTTATCAAACCATCAAACTGTGGGATCTGCGTTTTAAGGAATGGAGAAAAGCACTCTGCCGCAAGGTCAACCGCAACCTCACGATGACCGAATGGCGGACGTATATGGGCAGCAGTAGGCCGTACGAAAAGACGTGCCCGGGGCTGCCGGAGCATCCGAGCGTGGCGGAGGCGGGGGGGTAGGGCACCCCCCGCTGCGGGGCGTGGGTGATTAGAAGAAGACCTTAGCGAAGCGCAGGACGCCTTGTTTCCAGGGGACGCGGTGGGAGACGCCGGAGGAGGTTTGGATGGCGTCGATATTGTCAAGGTACCACTGGTAGTTGCGGATGAGGGCGTCTTTGTTGGAATATGTGGGCGCAAAGCCAAGTATGCGTTCGGCCTTCTCGATGGAGACGAAGGAGTCTTTGGAGACGGTCTCATAGACCCACTTGTAGAGCGGGGAGAGGCGGAAGAAGTCGAGAAAACGGAGTGTCCAAATCATTGGGGCGGCGGGGAAGGGCTTGACCTTCTTGCCAAAGCCCGCGTAGTCTAGCACCGCCTGAAAATCTTCCTTCACGGTGCCATATTCCTTTGCGCCGATATTGAACACATCGTTGACTTTCTCTTTATCGCCCGTCGCGACGAGGTAAATGGCATCGCAGAGGTCTTCCACGTCGAGGTATTGGTAGAGGTTATTGCCGCTGCCAATCACCGGAAAGCCGCGTCCTTCCCGCGCCCAGTCGTAGAACAGCGCAAACACGCCCAGCCGCTCTGGCCCAATGAACGATTTTGGCCGCAACACCGGCACACACATCCCCTTTTTCTGATAGGCAAAGCATATCTCTTCGGCCTGTATTTTGGCTTTGCCGTAGGGGCCGACGCCGTCTAGCTTATCGTCTTCAAGCAGCGGGTGATGGTCTGGGATGCCGTAGACGGCGGTGGAGGAGATGTGGATGAACCGTTCCACGTTGCGCTGATGGGCGGATTCGATGACATTACGGGTGCCGTCAATGTCGGTGGAGAAGATATCTTCCTCGCTGTAGAGCGGCAGGGCGGCGGCGGTGTGGACGACAATATCCACCCCCTCCATCGCGCCGTCAACCGCTTGCCGGTCGCGGATATCGCCCTTGATGATCGTGACGTTGTCTTTCACGTCTTCGTAGGTGAAGTCAGCGAAGTCAAGCGAAACGACATCGTGGCCTTTGTCGAGCAGGTAGCGCACCAGGTTTATCCCCAGAAACCCCGCCCCACCAGTAATCAGATAACGTGCCATATGTATCGGCGCGCGCACTCTCACAGCTCATGCGGCAGAGTGCTGCACCTTCACTCCTTTCTTGATATGAGGGAAGCAAAGCCATTATTGGCAACTCAATTATAACGGAATATGGGAGAGTAGGGATGGCGCGGTGATGACGCGGATGATTGTTCGTGCCTCGCCCCGCCCCGCGCCCCACGTCAGAGAGCAACGCAAGGCGACAATGAAGGTAATCATGGTGGTTGCCTTGCCTGTATCTCTGTGCTATCATTCTTTGGCAATGGGGAAAGCCGCCGGTGGCCCTGCATTATGCACAAGCGAGCGCCTACGAGTATGCAAGATATGCAACACGATTCCCAACCGCCGTCCTGCATCGATCCCATCGATCCCATCGATCCCATCGATCCCATCGATCCCATCGATCCCATCGATCCGCCTCCACTTTCAGAAGAACGACCGTGGCATCTCATACTAATGATGATTGGCACGATCTTGGTGACCATCCTCTTGGCCTTGGTGCCGCGGGATGTGGTTGACCAGATCGGGGCGTATGGCTACATTGGGGTGTTTGTATTGACCCTACTGGCCAGCGCTACCATCTTGATGCCTTCTCCCGCTCTTGGTGCCGCGTTGTTGGCAGGCAAAACGCTTAATCCGTGGCTTGTTGGGGTGCTTGGAGGGGTGGCGGCTGGCCTTGGCGAGACCACAGGGTATATTGCGGGCTATGGCGGGAGTACGCTCGCACGCCAATCGCGGTTTTATCCCCGCATAGAGGGGTGGGTCAAGCGGTGGGGAAAGCTTACGGTCTTTCTCCTTGCCGCGCTGCCGCTCCCGCTGATAGACCTGGCAGGGATTGCCGCTGGCACCCTCCGAATGCGTTTCCGAGACTATCTGCTTGCGTGCCTGGCCGGAAAAACCCTCCGTTTTGTGGGGGTGGCGTGGCTAGGCTGGTTCTTAGGACAAACCTGGTTATGATAGAAATCTTGCTGGCAACCCACAACCCCGGAAAACGACAAGAATATGCCGCGATGTTCGACGGCCTTGATGTCAAGCTCATTACCCTTGATGATGCGGGTATCACCACCGAAGTAGAAGAAACCGGCACGACCTTTGAAGAAAACGCCCGCCTCAAAGCAGAGGGCTATATGCAGATGAGTGGTCTCCCCACCCTCGCCGACGACAGCGGGCTTGAGATAGCCATCCTTGGGGGAGAGCCTGGCGTCTACTCTGCCCGCTACGGCGGCTTATCAGGCAGGCCGCAGCTTGACTATCTGCTCTCCAAACTTGAGGGTGTCCCGTTCCACGAGCGGCTCGCCCGCTTTGTCTGTGTGATTGCGCTTGCCCGCCCCAATGCAGAAACAGAGTTTGTCGAAGGGACGTTGCACGGGGTTATTGAGACAGAGCCTCGTGGGAGTGGCGGGTTTGGCTACGACCCAATTTTCTTCTCTGTAGACTACAATAAGACCTTGGCTGAGCTGTCGCTCGAAGAGAAAAACGCGATCAGCCACCGCTCTGCCGCCGCGCGCGCCGCCCGTCCTATTCTCGCACGTTGGCTTGCAGACGCACCTTGTTGATATGTGTTATGTTGCTCAGGAGTTGAATGTTCTATGTCTATCAAAAAATCGCCCTACATCTGGCTCAATGGCCAACTCGTGGAGTGGGACAGCGCAACCATCCACGTGATGTCGCACGTCGTCCATTACGGTTCAAGCTTCTTTGAAGGCATCCGATGTTACGAGACCCCGCGCGGCACGGCTGTTTTCCGCCTAACCCCCCATATCAAGCGGCTATTTGAATCGACCAAGATCTATCGCACAGAAATCCCCTATTCAGAGGAAGAGCTTGTCGAAGCGGTGAAGGAGACCGTGCGGGCAAACAGCCTCCAATCGGGCTACATTCGGCCAGTCGTCTACCGCGGCTATGGGGCGATTGGCCTTGACCCCACGCCCTGCCCAGTTGAGGTGGCGATTGCGGCGATTGAATGGGGCAAATATCTTGGCGCAGAGGCGATGGAGCACGGCGTGGATGTGTGTGTTTCTTCGTGGAACCGCTTTGCGCCCAACACCATGCCCTCCATGTCGAAAGCAGGCGGAAATTACCTCAATTCGCAGCTGATCAAGCTTGAAGCGCTCCGCCACGGCTACAGCGAAGGGGTGGTGCTCGATCCAAACGGCTATGTCAGCGAGGGGAGTGGCGAAAATATCTTTATTGTGCGCAAGGGCACCGTCCTAACCCCACCGCTCGCCAACTCTATCCTAGAGGGCATCACGCGCGATACGGTGATCCAGTTTCTCCGCGAGCGCAATATTGAAGTGCGGGAGGAGATGATCCCCCGTGAGTTGCTCTACGTGGCAGATGAGGCATTTTTCACTGGCACCGCCGCCGAAATCACCCCTATCCGGTCAGTGGACGGTATTCCGGTTGGCGATGGCAAGCGTGGCCCGATTACTTCCAACATCCAAGAGGCGTTTTTCAGCTTGGTGGAAGGGAAGCGGGACGATCCCTACCACTGGATGGAATACGTATAAGGGGGAGCGGATCTCTACCCTTTGTCTCTGTATCGAAGGAAAAGCTCCCCGTCCCCCCAAAACAACCGCGAGGCCAGAGTCCTTTTGAACTCTGACCTCGTGAGACCCCATTGAGAGAGGGTGCGATGCGTTAGCGAACTTTGTAGAGGGTGCGGAGATGGCTTGTGCAGATCTTGACCTGCTGACGGTTGCCATGCTCATCGGTGATCGTCACTTTTTGGATATTTGGTCGCCAAATGCGGCGAGTGCGTCGCTTTGAGTGACTAACATTATTTCCAAACGAAGGTTTTTTTCCAGTCATCTGACAACGAGCCACTTTGGTTGCCTGCTACTTTCTAGGTATTCAAATGTACTCAAAAGTACGTTTTGTCCATTTCCGAAATTCCTGCTTCGACCTGCACGGCCTTCTCAAGCGAAGGGCTTACACGCAAACCACACTTCTGGACACGTTTCAAGAGCCAGAAAGAAGCTCTCTGATTGGGTTGAGTTGCTTGAGATGTTGCCAGGATACGTGTACTATGATATCCTGACAGATGATGGCTGCGGGGCGATACAACCTTATGTTTTGCCCCTAGAAGCCCGTCCCGCGAGGGTCGAGAATAGTCTACCATGTCTGTCTTGCTTTCGCAAACAGACCATGGTGTCAGGGCAATGGTATCACCCACAATACCGAAACATTCCCTGGGAGTCGGTGTTTGGGTGTGGGAGCGGGAGGCCTCTAAACCTATCAACAATATGGAATGGGCAAAACAATTGCCCTGGGTAAGTCGTAGGTAGTATGGATGAAGAATGAGTAGCATTAAGATTATCACCGACAGTACAGCCGACATTCCACCGCAACTCGCTGAAGAGCTTGGAATAGAAGTGATTCCGCTCTTCATTCATGTAGATGAACACGTTCACCGCGCCGATATCGATATCACCAATGAAGATTTCTACCTCAAGCTGCTTGATGGCGACCACACATTCTCCGCTTCTTCCCCTTCTCCCATTGTATTTGAACAACTTTACCGTCGTCTTGCCTTTGAATATGACTATATCTACTCTATTCATCTGAGTAGTCGCTTGGGAGGGGTGTTTCAATCGGCGTCGCAAGCGTGCGCCAACCTCCCCGCCTCTCTGACCCGCATTGAGCTGGTTGATAGCAAGTCGGCCTCGATGGGGCTGGGGACAGTCGTCACTGCCGCGGCGCGGGCGGTAAAGAATGGGGCCACGCCTTCGGAGGTACGCCGTCTCATCAACGCGATGTTGCAGCACACCCACGTCGTCTTTTTCGTTGATACGATGGAGTATCTTGAGATGAGTGGGCAACTCTCATTGGCTCCACAGGTGATCGGGTCGATGCAGCGCATCAAGCCGCTGATGATTTTGGATGATGGGGAGATCGTCCCCTACGAGCGCACCCGTACCCGTGCGAAAGCCATCGAAGGGCTGTATACCTTTATTGAGGACTTCCCACAGGTACAAGAAGTCACCGTCCTCTACTCCACCACCCCCGAAGACGTGGAGAAGCTGCTCGATAAGGTAGAGCCAGTCTTCCCCCGTGACCGCGTTCGGGTGGTGCAATTTAGCTGCAGCACAGCGCTTCACCTTGGCCCGGGCGCAATGGGCGTGGCGGTGTTTGAGGGGCTAGAAGAGTCGCAGGCAGAAGAGTTGGGCAAGCAGATATTGTAGGGGGCGATGCGAAGATGCACAAAAGATGCACATTGGATGATAATACAGATTTTCGATTATTGCAAGAAAGGAAGAAGAAGCGCGGTTTCCTCCACTGCCGTTCAAACGGCGTGGCTTCCACCGCGTAAGA
>CAZGLO010000016.1:0-23063 GCA_964526735.1 uncultured Chloroflexaceae bacterium
GTTTCCTCCACTGCCGTTCAAACGGCGTGGCTTCCACCGCGTAAGAGTCGGTGAACACACGGAATCTGCCCAAACCACAGCGTATCGGCGTCCTCTACAACCCACTCTCAAACGCATCGGTTCAATTGTCCGTTGAGCTGAGCACCTACCTGGAAGAGCGGGGGCTGCACGTGTGGCGCGGCACCTCGCACGACCAGTGCACTGCCGCCGACGAGATTGCCCTGCTTGATATTATGATTGCGCTTGGCGGCGACGGGACGGCATTGCGCGCTGCACGGATTGCCGTCCCCCACCGTATCCCTGTGCTGACTGTGGCGCTTGGGCGGCTCAACTTCTTGGCGGAGATGCTCCCCACTGACCTCTACCACGGCCTCGAAACCCTGCTCGACGGCGGCGGGTGGCTTGACCAACGCACGCTGATCGAGGTCTCGCTGCACCGCCAAGGACGTACGCAGGCTACCTTCACCGCCCTCAATGAAATCGTCGTGTCGCGGGGGGATATCAGCCGCATTATCACGGTTGACGTGCTGGTTGATGAGATGCCCCTCACCACCTACCGCGCTGATGGGGTGCTTGTCGCGACGGCTACCGGCTCTACCGCCTACGCCCTTTCTGCGGGCGGCCCCATCCTCGATCCGCGCTCCCGCGCGCTGGTTTTGGTGCCGGTTGCGGCGCATCTGACCGCCGTCCCCTCCATGGTGCTGCACGAAGACTCAATCATCACTCTATTCATTCGGAGTTGCCGCCATGCCACGCTCTCGGTAGATGGGCGGCAAAATCTTCCGCTCTATGAGGGCGACACGATAAGTGCCCGCGTATGCGATGATACGTGTACTTTTGTTCGTATCCATCCTCAAAAGCAGTTTTACGCAAGCCTTATTCATCGTCTCCGCCGCGAGTAGTGTGTCTCTGTTGTGTTTGTGTTGTGTTTCAGTGGTGGAGTATGGCCGAATCTGGTGATTGCGACGATGTCTCAGCAGGGTGCAGGGCCATGCTGAAGAACTCTGCAACACGTTCAACATAGCGCTCTGGCTCCGCATTGAACGTCTTGGCATGCTCATCGGCCTCGATAATCCAGAGATCCTCTTTGCTTGGAGCGGCGGCGGCAAGCCGTTCGGCGTGCTCAACGGGTATAGTCTCATCTCCATTGGCGTGGATGAAGAGCATTGGCCGGGGGGCAATCTTCGCTACTTCCTCTATTGGGCGAGACGTGGTAATATCAACTCCTGTCAGGATCTGAACCGTCAAGACGACAGGAGGCAGGAAGAGATTGGGGAGATTGCTCTTCTTAGGGAATTCTGAGCGCAAGGTTTCTTCAAATTCGGCATATGTACTATCTGAGACGACCGCGCCGATAGCTGGTTCTTGCGCCGCCGCACCAATACTACTCGCCGCTCCCATCGAAACCCCAATCACCCCGATTGTCCCTGGCTCAAATCCTCGCTCTCGCAACCAATCGACGGCTCCGAGAACATCGCGGCGTTCGAGGATACCGTAGGTAAAGCGACTATCTGCACTCTCGCCGTGGCCGCGGAGGTCAATCATCAGGATATTGTAGCCGTGCCGTTGGAGGGCGGCAGCAAATTCAAGCCCCCGACCGTGAAATTCAAGCGTCCGGCATTGACCCGCTCCATGGACAAAGATCACGGCTTTTTCGCTCTCAGGGTTGGGAAGAAACCACCCCGCAACCGATAGACCATCGGTACGGGCAGGGAACCGAACCGACTCGTAATCAAGATTTTCATCGTCCTTGGGCGTGCCAGTGATCGGCTCACGCGGGGGGATGGTCAGCACATGGGCAACAAAGGCCGCAATGCCAATATATAACCCCAACCCAACGCCGACAATGCTCACTATCGACCACATCACCCATCGCCGCAATGGAGAACCGGACGCGGGAGAAGAAGTGGCGGGGTGGTCGTCAGGAGGGGTGTTGATGGATGTCATAAGATATCCAAACGTCCTTTCTAGCATCTCTCTTTTCATCCTTTTCATCTCCACGCTGGATATTGTACTCGAAAACCCTAGCTCTTGTGCGCAATACAATTGATGCTCCTCCACACCCTGTGCGCATATCATCATAGAGAGGATTTCTCATGGAATCATCCATTGTCGCCATGGATATTATTATCGGAAGTATTCTGTTCGTTATCATCGGCGTGGTTGCCCTGGCAATCGTCAAGCGTGTCTTAAAGTGTATGGTGGGGTTGATCATCCTCGCAGTTGTGCTGGGTATCGGCGGCGGGGTGATTCTCTACTTTCAGCCGTGAAAAGGGGGGGAGAGGGCGTGGATGCCCTGCCTTCCCAACGAGACGTGGCTGTGATACAATTGTAGTAGTGCGAATACCACCCGCCGGAGCGTGTTATGGGCCACACATTGTTGAGCCACTGGCAGCCGTATCTGTAGTATAGAGGAATCAGCTCCCCATGCGTATCCTTGTGGCGCTCACCTACTACCGACCGCATATTAGTGGATTGACCATCTATACCCAACGAATGGCGACGGCGCTTGCGCGTCGTGGCCACACGGTCACCATCCTTACCTCCCAATATGACCCAAGCTTGCCGCGGCGGGAGACGGTTGATGGGGTACGGATTATTCGTGCTCCGGTTGTGGCGCGTGTCAGCAAGGGCGTGATTATGCCGACGATTGGCTGGTTGGCAAGCGCACTCGCCGTCAACCACGATGTGATGAGCCTCCACCTGCCGCAGTTCGACGCCAGTGGGATTGCCTTGCGGGGGCGGTTGCTGAAGAAACCCGTGGTGCTGACCTACCAATGCGATCTTATCCTCCCCCCGGGTATTCTCAACCGCGTGGCAAATGTAGCGGTGCATGCGAGCAATCTGGCGGCGTCCTACCTCTCTGATGTGATGGTCGTCTCATCGCAGGATTATGCAGACAATTCATCTTTCCTGCAACGATTCCAGCATAAGCTTCGGGTGATTACCATGCCGGTGGAGGTGGAGAGCGTGACGGAGGAAGAGCAAGAGATCTTCCGCCAACGCTGGAATGTGCAAGGGCCTATTATCGGGATGGCCGCGCGGCTGGCAACAGAGAAGGGCGTGGAGGTGTTGCTCAATGCGCTGCCGCGTATCCTGGAGGTCTACCCCAATGCGCGGGTGCTCTACGTTGGCCCATATGAGAACGTCCTGGGCGAAGAGGCTTATGCTTTGCGCCTCGCCCCGCTCTTCGAGAAGTACCGCAAACACTGGACGTTCTTGGGCAAGCTGAGCAACATCGATATGGCCAATTTCTTCTCCAGTTGCGACGTGCTGGCGGTGCCGAGCCTCAACTCAACCGAAGCATTTGGCCTGGTGCAGGCAGAGGCGATGCTCTGCGGCACACCGTGTGTGACGAGTGATTTGCCGGGTGTGCGCCAGCCGGTGATGCAAACCGGTATGGGGCTTATCTTCCCGATTGGCGATAGCGAGGCACTGGCCAATGCTATCTTGCGCGTGCTGGCCAACCGCGACCAATACGTCCGCCCGCGCAAGGAGATAGAAGCACGGTTCGGCACAGAGCAAACCGCGACACAATATGAAGCGCTTTTTGAAGAACTACTGCAACGGCGGCGGTCATCATAATGGTCAATATTTAAGATGGTCGCATTGCACCATATCGCATCCATCTGTCGTTGTATGTGGTAGGGCAAAACAAGCAATGTGGCATCAAGTGGTATCAAGCACCACAAGAATATGCTATCATGCACTATCCAAACTCCCAACAACGCAGGTTTGGGGGAAGGTGGGGAGCACGTTGACAATGAGCACACCTGACGGCGGTCTTTGAGCACGCTATAGAGCACATTATATGGACGAGGAATGTCGCTATGTCGGAAACAATCACAAAAGAAGAAGCTATCCAATACGTTCAACAAGGGCAAGAAGCACTGCAGCTTGGCAACGCCTATGAAGCACGCACCTTATTTCGCCAAGCCACCGAGCAAGACCCCTCCCTTGCCGCGGCGTGGGTTGGGCTAGCCGACTCGGTCTTGCCATACAAAGACAAGCACGACTACCTCTCCCGTGCGCTCTCATTGGAACCTGATAACACAAACATCCGCGAAAAGCTGCAGACCGTTGAAGAAGAGATCGCGGACGGGAAGATCTTAGCTCCCCCGATCACGAAGGATATTTTGGGCAATACAGAACCAGTTTCGCTACAAGAGAATGCCACGATAGAAGTGTGCTATCGGCATCCCGACCGCGAAACCGGCCTACGATGCACCCAATGCGGGAACCCTATCTGTACCGAATGTACTCGTCCGGCGTTGGTGGGGCAGCTTTGCCCCGATTGCGCTCGTGAACGTCGTCCTCCCAACTACCAGGTGTCGGTGGGGACGATTGCGTTGGCGGCGGCGGTTTCATTCGCGGTCGCCTTGCCAGTGAGTTATCTCGTCGTGGTCTTTTTCCGTGGGTTTCTGTTTCTTATTCTTGCCCTCTTCCTTGCCCCAGCGGCATCGAATGTCTTGGTTCGTCTCCTCGACCGACTTACCCATGCCAAGCGTGGCAGAGCGATGCAGATTGCAGTTGGTGCGGGCCTTGGGGTCGGCGCAGCACCACTCCTCCTCCTCACCCTATCGCTGCCGCTGCTCCTTTTTTTCATTCTTGCCATCGTCACCGCAGTCAATCAGTTGCGTTGAACAAGTGCATTGAACAAGTGTGTTGAACATGCATTGAATATTGTTCAGCGACAACATCAAGTCCCCTGATAGCTATCTGGAAAGGAGGAGAGTGCCGCTCTGCCCTTTTACCGGGCGTGATCGTGCACTCTTAACGCATACATATGATACGAGCAGTTCGTGGCACACAAAACCCACTTGATGAAATCGAAAGAAAACTCCGGGAACACATCTTTGGCCAAGAGCGCGCCATTGAGAGCTTGATCCGCTCGCTCAACCGCGCCCGCTTTGGCTTTTCTTCTGGCAACCCCCGTCGTCCACAAGCCGTCCTCCTCTTTCTTGGCCCCACGGGGGTGGGGAAAACCGAAACCGCCCGCCGTTTGTCTGATCTCTTGCAGCCCGAAGGCGATGGCTTCTTGAAGATAGACTGTTCGATGTTTAGCCAGGGACACGAAGTCTCTGCGCTGGTCGGCGCGCCGCCGTCCTACGTTGGGCGCGACCAAAAACCCCTCCTCAACCCTGATGTCATTGAGAGCAAAGACAGTGTCATTCTCTTTGATGAGATTGAGAAGGGGCAACTTGAGCTGTGGAATCTCCTCCTCCAGATTATGGAGGATGGCGAGATTTTGCTGCTCAATGGCGGCAAGCGCGTCTCCTTCCACAACTCCTTTATCATCCTGACCACCAACGTCGGCGCAAAGGAAATGGTCGATTTTCTCGATCAGCGGACGATTGGCTTCCGAACCTCGCAACAGGACGTGGAGGCGACCGGCCAACAGATCTACCAGATCGGTTTTGAGGCCCTGCAACGGGTCTTTTCGCCAGAGTGGGTCAACCGCCTTGACGAGATCATCGCCTTCCGCCCGCTGTCAAGCGATATGCTGCGGCAAGTGCTGGATCGGATGATCCAAGAGAGCAATGAGCAGTATATTCGCCACGGGATACAGGTGGAAATCACGCCAGAGGCGAGAGAATTCTTCCTGCACAAGGGGTTCAATCCACGCTTTGGTGCCCGGCCACTGCGGCAATGCCTGCTCAAGCACTTAGACGCACCACTCGCCGACTTACTGGCGTCGGGCGGCATCCCAATGGGCAGCCACATTACTGTGAGCGCGACGGGCATCGATTCCTATGGCAAAGAGCTTGAGTTCTTCTACCAGCCTGCGCCAGAACTTTTGCAACAGGCAGAAGCATTGCGGGCAGAAGAAGTAGGAAAGGATAAGAAGCAAGACCAAGACCCACAAATGCCAAGTCTGAGCCTGAGCCATGACCGCGGAGGAGGGATAGAACACACAGCAAATACCTCATCATCCTCGCCGTTGGGCGGACGCGGGCCGCTTTTGCCGCCGCGGCGGCCAGATAATCGGTAAGGGCGTGGTGGGAGGGGGAGATGATCCTGCTCCCTCAAGCGTCTGCCATCATTTTTGTCATACGTCTTGGGCACATAAAACAGTTCTTTCTATTTTTATTATAAATATTGACAAAACCATCATTTCCTGTTATACTGCTTCCATGTTCCCTCAGTGTTGGCCAACAAGCTCACTGGTAGTATTATAGTGGGTATTGGGTTTGTCTAGAGCAGAGGGCGCTGTTCAACACTGCGGCGACAATTGAATATGGACGAACATCATTGAAGCGGGGACTGCTCTCCAACGGCATGCAGCGTTGCAACATTGTTCCCCGCTATTGAATATCACGAAAGAGCAGGGTTGGCATGGAAGTGTTAGGGTTTCCTCCCAAAAGCCCTGCAAGCATCGCATTGCAGCACTTGCGACGGGAGGGGCAGGCTACCATCAAGGAGTTGGAGGAGGTGCTTGGCGTCAGCACCACCGCCGTCCGCGAGCACCTCATTCATCTCCAATCACAAGGGTTCGTTTCCACCAGCACCGTCCGATATGGCCCCGGCCGTCCACGCTTAGTCTTTCATCTGACGGAAAAGGCTCACCGCCTCTTTCCCAAGCAGTATGATCTCCTCATCAATCTTCTCTTGCAAGAAATTTCTGCCGAAGATGGCGTGGACAAGGTCGAGCGGTTGCTGACGCGCGTTGGTACGCGCCTTGCAACAGAATATCAAGATCGCATCAGTAGTGAGGACATTGCCGACCGGCTGTCTGAGCTTCGCGCAACGCTTGAAGACCGGGGGATCGACGCTGAAATACACGCCTCGGGGTCGAGTATCAAGATTTTTTCGTGCCCCTACTTCGATGTGGCGCAAAAACACAATGCCGTGTGTGCGATGGAACGCCAAATGTTTGAGCAGGTGGTGGGAGAGAAGGTCACGCAAGCATACTCTATCCGCGAAGGGCAACATTACCACTGTTGCTTTTACATTCGGCAGCAGGCAGAACAACAACCTTCTCCTTCTCTCTCGGATGATTCAGAGCAAACGACGAGGAATACATAAGCATGAGCAATGATCTCATCATTCACGATCTCCATGTGGAAGTTGCAGGACAAGAGATACTCAAAGGCGTCAACCTGACCGTACAACATGGCACCATCCACGCGATTATGGGGCCAAACGGCAGCGGCAAAAGCACCATGTCGTACACCATCGCCGGGCACCCGGGCTATACCGTCACCCGCGGGGAGATTTGGTACAAAGGCCAAAACATCCTTGAGCTAGAGGCGGATGAACGCAGCCGATTGGGGCTGTTTTTGGCGTTTCAATACCCGGTCGCGGTGCAGGGCGTCACCGTCGCCAACTTCCTGCGTGCGGCTATCAACGCCCACCGTGCTGAGCCAGACAAAGACCCCAAAGAGACCGCCATCCCAATGGGCGATTTCCGCAAGCAACTCCGCGATGGGATGAAACAGTTGGAAATGAAGGATACTTTTGCGCGGCGGTACCTCAACGAGGGGTTTAGCGGCGGCGAGAAAAAGCGTCTGGAAGTCCTCCAAATGAGCATGCTTAAGCCGTCGATGGCCATCTTGGACGAAACCGACTCCGGCCTTGACATCGATGCGATGAAAGTTGTCTCCAGCGGCGTCAATTCGCTGATGAACCCGGAAATGGGCGCATTGGTCATTACCCACTACCAGCGGCTGCTCAACTACATCAAGCCCGATGTTGTTTCGGTGATGATGGGTGGCCGGATTGTGCGGGAAGGCGGCCCAGAGCTTGCGCTTGAGCTGGAAGACAAAGGCTACGACTGGATCAAGGAGGGTGCGGTTGAGTAGCACAGCATTACCGCTCTTAGCAGACCTCACGAGCACCCACATCGCCGACTGTGCACGGGCCTCCAGCGAACCCGATTGGATGGTTGAGCAACGGGTCGCTGCGTGGGAACACTTCGCCCAAGCCCTCCCCCCCATCTGGAAACGCACCAAGCTCACAAAACTCGCCCCCGAAGGTATTCAGCCCACAGCCGCGCCGCAGGGCACTGCCATTCAATGGGACGAGTCGTCACGTGAGCAGGGCGTGATCTTTACCACCCTTGCCGCGGCGCTGCAAACCTACGGGGCGTTGGTCAAGGAGCGGTTTGGGACGGCGGTTGACCCGCTTGCGCATAAGTTTAGCGCATTGCGGGCGGCGCTCTGGCAAGATGGAGCCTTTCTCTACGTGCCAAAGAACGTGTCGGTTGAGCGACCGTTGCGGGTGTGCTTCACCCTCCCCGACAGCAGCCGCGCGCTGTTCCCCTACTCCATCATCATCGTTGAGCCGGGCGCAAAGGTGACGTTGGTGGAGGAGTTTAGCTCGCACGACTCCACCGAATCGGCCCTCGTCGCGCCAACGACAGAGATTTTCCTTGGCGAGGGGAGTGAATGTACCTTTGCGAGCGTGCAGCAGCTTGGAGCCAATGTCTACCACATCGGCGGGCAAGCGCAGCTCATCCACAGTCAAGCGCGCAGCACGTGGGTATCGCTTTCGCTTGGCGGCCAAACGCAGCATATTGAGGCAGAAGCGAAGCTCTTGGGTGAGGGGAGCGCGGTGAAGTGGTTGGGTGGGACATTTGCCAACCACGAGCAAAACCTGCTCATCGCCCCCATTTTGCGCCATATCGGTGCGCATACCGAGAGCAACCTTGACTTCAAGAGCGTGGTGACTGACCGCGGCTATAGCATATTCGACGGGCTGGTCAAGATTGACCGCGGCTCGCGCGCCACCACCACGCGGTTGGAGGAGCACGCGATCCACCTCTCGCAAACCGCACGCAGTGACTCTATCCCCGGCCTGAAGATAGACACCAACGATGTTGCGAGTGCAGGCCACGCCGCCACAAGTGGGCAGGTAGATGATGACCAACTCTTCTACATGATGTCCCGCGGTATCAGCCGGTCGGAGGCAATTCGCATGATTGTGATGGGCATCTTTGAGCCGGTGATCGACGCCTTGCCGGTCGAAGAGATGCGGGACGAAGTCATAGCAGCGATTGAGGCAAAGATTTGAAAACGACAGATAGGTTTCCACACGATACCGTCGCGGCTATCCGCAACGATTTCCCCATCCTCCACCAAGAGGTCAAGGGCCTCCCGCTTGCCTTCTTAGATTCGGCGGCGTCCTCGCAGCGACCGCGTCAGGTCATCAAGCGGCTGGAGAAGTATTATGAATGTTGCCACGCCAACGTTCACCGTGGGGTCTACAAGCTCAGCGAGGAGGCGACGGCGGCCTACGAAAATGCCCGCCACAAGGTCGCCAAGTTTGTGGGTACCACGAATGCAGATGAAATCGTCTTTACCCGCAACGCCACCGAGTCAATTAACCTGGTCGCATATGCGTGGGGAACGGCCAACGTCAAGGCGGGCGACCGCATCCTGCTCACGATGATGGAGCACCACTCAAACATCGTGCCGTGGCAGATGTTGGCCGAGCGCGTGGGCGCGACGATAGACTACATCCGCATTGATGGCGAGGGGCGGTTGGTGCTTGAAGACCTTGACACGCTCCTGACCGAACGCACCAAAATCGTCTCCGTGGTCGAGCAATCAAACGTGCTGGGGACGATTAACCCAATCCGCACCATCGCCGACCGGGCGCATGCAGTTGGCGCGCTGATGCTGGTTGACGGCGCGCAGAGTGTGCCGCATATGCCGGTTGATGTGCAGGCGTTGGGGGCAGACTTCCTCGTCTTCAGCGGGCACAAGATGTGCGGCCCGACCGGCGCGGGGGCGCTGTGGGCGCGCTACGATGTCCTCGACGCCATGCCGCCATTCTTGGGCGGGGGGTCGATGATCGAGCTGGTCGAGCTGGACAAAACGACCTACGCCGAAATCCCTGTGCGGTTTGAGGCCGGTACGCCCGCCATTGCCGAAGCGATTGCGCTTGGCGAGGCGATAGACTACCTCTCCGCCATCGGGATGGACACAATTGCATCGTTGGAGCACGAACTCACCAGCTATGCGCTTGAACGGTTCAAGGAAGTCGAAGGGTTGACGCTCCACGGCCCGCCAACGCTGCAGAGCCGGGGCGGGATACTCTCCTTCTCCCTCGAAAACGTTCACCCGCACGATATTGCGTCTATCCTTGATAATGAAGGCATAGCGGTGCGGGCGGGGCACCACTGTACGCAACCGTTGCATCGTATCCTCAATGTGCCAGCGACCACCCGGGCAAGCTTCTACATCTACAATATCCCGGAAGAGATAGACCGCTTGGTGGCTGGACTGCAAAAAGCAAAACGATTACTAGGGTGATACATCATTATGGATGATCTCTATCGTGAGCATATCCTTGAACACTACCGCTACCCAAGCAACCACGGCTCCATCGAAGGCGCGACGGTTTCGCACGAAGAAACCAACCGGTTGTGCGGCGATAGAATACGCATCGATCTGCTGATCGAAGATGATCAGATTAAGGATATTCGTTTTTCTGGGCAAGGATGCGCTATCAGCGTTGCTTCTGCCTCTATGCTGACCGAAGAAATCAAAGGCATGTCGGTAGAAGAGGCCAAAGCGTTTGGCAAAGAGACCTTGCTAGAACTGATCGGGTTGCCGCTGGATAAGAACCCGATGCGGCTGAAGTGCGCATTGCTCTCATTGAAGACACTCAAGGCGGGGTTGTATGGCGTTGGTTCGCTTGGCGAGACGACCGACTCCCCGCCCAACGACCTCTAAGGCCTATAAGGAATGCCAGTATGTCGCAAGAAGCTGTCAATCTTGAATTCGATTACGGGAAATACGGCTTTCGGAACGAAGAGCGCTACCTCTACAAGTCTCCGCAAGGGCTGACTGAACAGATTGTCCGCGAAATTTCGGGGATGAAAGAAGAGCCAGAGTGGATGCTCCAACGGCGGCTGAAGGCGTTGGAAATCTTCCGGAAGAAGCCGCTCCCCATTGAGGGCGATTGGGCCAACCCCGACCTCATCCACCTCAACCACGACGAGATCCACTACTTTGTCCGCGCCGACGATAAGCCGCAAAGCGATTGGGATGCCGTCCCCCAAGAAATCAAAGACACCTTTGAGAAGCTTGGCATCCCCGAAGCAGAGCGCAAGTTTTTGGCGGGGGTGGGGGCGCAGTATGAGTCCGAAGTCGTCTACCATTCGCTGCGCGAAGAGTGGTCAAAGCAGGGAGTCATCTTCCTTGACACCGACTCCGGCCTGCGCGAACACCCGGACATCTTCAAAGAGTACTTCGGCACCATCGTACCGGCGGGCGACAACAAGTATGCCGCGCTGAATACGGCGGTGTGGTCGGGTGGATCGTTCATCTACGTGCCGCCCGGGGTGAATGTTGAAATCCCATTGCAGGCCTACTTCCGCATCAACGCAGAGCGTATGGGGCAGTTTGAGCGCACGCTGATTATCATTGATGAGGGGGCCGAAGCCCACTACATTGAGGGCTGTACCGCGCCCATCTACACCTCCAACTCGCTCCACTCTGCCGTGGTGGAGATTATCATAAAGAAGGGCGGCAAATTCCGCTACACGACCATCCAAAATTGGGCCAACAACATCTACAACCTCGTCACCAAGCGCGCCGTCGCACACGAAGATGCTTCGATGGAGTGGGTTGACGGGAACATTGGCAGCCGCCTCACGATGAAATATCCGTCAGTCTACCTGATGGGGCGCGGGGCGCGTGGCGAGGTGCTTAGTGTGGCCTACGCGGGTAGAGGGCAGCATCAGGACGCCGGTGCCAAGATGGTTCACCTTGCCCCCGACACGACCAGCCGCATCACGAATAAGTCGGTCAGCAAGGGCGGCGGTAAAACCACCTATCGCGGGCTGGCGAAGGTGGCGAAAGGCGCAACCAACTCTAAGGTCAACGTCAACTGCGATGCGCTTATCCTGGATGAGCACTCTATCAGCGATACGATCCCCTTCATAGAGGTGCAGGAAGACCATACGACCTTGGCACACGAAGCCACCGTTGGCCGCATTGGCGAAGAACAGCTTTTCTACCTGATGAGCCGCGGCATCTCAGAGAGCGAAGCCTTGTCGATGATTGTGCTTGGCTTTATGGAGCCGTTCACGCGGGAGCTGCCAATGGAATATGCCATTGAACTCAACCGCCTCATCCACCTTGAGATGGAAGGCTCAATCGGGTAGGCAGCGGATAAGTACGTGGGTTAGGCACGAACGACATAAAGCGATATAAACGGCACGATAAGAAAGGGAGGTGTTATGCCAGCACGAGAGATTGCCGCAGCAGCAGATATACCCGATGGACAAGGCAAGACGATTCACGTTGATGGGCACGCTATCGCCGTCTTCCGCATTGGCAACGATTTTTACGCCATTGATGACGCCTGCACCCACGCAGATGCATCGCTGGGGTCGGGCGAGGTCGAGGCGGAGGAGCGGTGTGTGTTATGTCCGCTCCACGGAGCCAAATTTGACCTCGTCAGCGGGGCGGCAAAGACATTGCCTGCCTACGAGCCAGTCAAGGCCTACCCCGTGCACGAAACCGACGGGAAACTCTTTGTAGAGTGGTAGAGCGGAAAGAGCGTGCAATTGAGCAGATAGTAGGGAGGACTATGTATGGCAGAACCAGGAATAGGTATCATTGGAACGGGGTGGGGATCACGGGTACAGGTTCCTGCATTGCGCGCGGCGGGATTGCACGTCGTCGCGATTGCCGGGAGCCAGGCCCGCAAAACCCACCGCATCGCCACCGACCTCGAAATCCCCTATGCGACGGGTGATTGGCGCACCATCCTCGACCGGGAAGAGGTCTCTATTATCAGCATCGCCACTCCGCCCTCCTTCCACGCCGAAATGGCGGTTGCCGCGCTTGAGGCGGGCAAACACGTCATTTGCGAGAAGCCAACCGCCCTCAACGCCACCGAAGCACAGCAGATGGTTGAGGTGGCGGAAGCTTACCCCAAACAGTTTGCGCTCATCGACCACGAATTGCGCTTTCTGCCCGCCATGCAGGAAGCCCGCAAGTTGGTGGTAGAAGGCGCAATCGGCAACCTCCGCCACGCCGAAGTACGGTTCATCAATAGCTCCCGCGCCAACCTCAAACGGTTATGGAATTGGTGGAGCGATGCCGATCAAGGTGGAGGCATTTTGGGGGCAATCGGCTCGCACCAGATAGACACCCTATGCTATATGCTGAATGACCAGGTCGAGGCGGCAAGTGGCATGCTGCAGACCTTCGTCAAGGAGCGCCCCCTGCCAGAGCCAGAGCAAGGTATGGGCAATGTCACCTCCGATGACTTTGTGGTGTTCCACCTGAAGTTTGCGCGGGGCGGGGTGGCAACAGTAACCGCAAGTATGGTCGCCCGCATCAACGAGTCGCAAAGCTTCACGCTCTACGGCGATGAGGGCACACTCCGCTTCATAGACGGCAAAATACTCTATGCACGCCCGGATGAAGTCTTGCACGACCGCACTCCTGCCAGCAACATCGTCATTTCCGAAGATATGACCCGCCTCTACCCCGATTTTGCCGAGGCGACGGTCTATATGGGCTATGCGCTGCGGGCGGCGTTGGAGGGCGACCGACTCGCATTGACCCCCGCCGCGACCTTCGTTGACGGCTTGCATACGCAAAAAGTCATTGATGCCATCTCCCAATCGAGTCGTCACGGTGACTCGTGGGTTGACGTGGGTTGACGATAGATTGACGATAGATTGACGATAGATTGACGTGGGTTCATGTAGATTGATGTAGAATAGCGGGAGCATAGCACAAGCATAGGGATTGAAAACAGCATAAACGACAAGGAGTGAGAACCGTTGCTAACTGAAGATCGTGTGCGCAAGGCACTTGCAGAGGTATACGACCCCGAATTGGGGCTTGATATCGTCAATCTGGGGTTAGTCTACCGCATCGATGTGATGAATGAGGGCAAGCTGGTGGATATCGATATGACATTAACCACCCCTTCTTGCCCCATTGGGCCGCAGATCGTCCAGCAGGCACGAGACTCGGTCTTGGCCCTCAAAGAGGAAGACTCCGACCTAGAGGACGTGACCGTCAACCTGGTCTGGACACCCTTCTGGAACCCCTCTATGATGACGGAAGAGGCCCGCGACGAACTTGGGTTTTTCTAGCCACGCTCAGTTGCCAAGCACATCAGCGAGGAATGAACCACTCTCAACCACCGGATCTCCCAATGGCGAGAACGGCTCTGATGAGCGGGCGGGAGTGGTGTCTGGTGAGCTTGGCAGTTCTTCCTCTGTTGGAGGCGCGGGTGGTTGTAGCTGCCCTTGGTGAGGGATAATTTCAAACGCCACGCCCCTCGCGACAGCACTCTTATACCCCTGTATCGTCATCACCCACCTGCCCAGTTGCGCATCGAATGGCGCTGTCCACGTAAAATCTACCCGGCCACCATCGGTCGTATGGCGAGCGCGGTGGTGCGACTCATACACCTCGCCATTGGGGTCAGTCACCCAATAGCTCACCCGCTCATCCCAGAACCCCTGCGCGGCAAAGGCGAAGGTGGTGCCAGGAGGGCCTGCGAGTGGGGCGACTTTGGCCTGGAAATGCTCTTCATCCTCATCATCGTCATCATCCTTCTCTGGCTGTGCCGCACGGCCATAGACGTAGAAGGTCGTATCAGCCAACCGCTTGCTCTGATCGCCGCGCGCGGTGATTGTCCACGTACCGCCAAGCGCGTTATCAGGCACCTCAAACTCAAACCGTATCTCGCCATCGCCATCAGCGTGGGCGTAGTCATCGTTCACCACCCCGCCCTGCGGGTCGGTGGCCCATATGGCAATGCGCTCCCGCCGCTTAAACCCCGCCCCCTCAAACTTGATATGCTGGCCTGCCCCCACCGATGATTGCAACGGCGTGAGCGAGGCCTCCTGAGCCTGCGTTGGCCGAGGAGCCAGGAGAAGCAGCAGCAGAAGCCCAACAAGTATGCTATACAGGATAGATAATCTCGATAATCGCATTGTTACTCGCATCATTTCCCCCTTTCGGTATTCTCTCTCCATGATACAACATGATACGACCATTTTAGGCTGGTGTCATGACAAATCGGTGATCGTGGTATGTCGTAGGCATTGCAGGTATGCCACAGGTATGATCGCCGCGTGCCACATTTTGGCGGGGGCGGTCGTCAATAATAAGAGGGGAGATACGCCATACAACCGTCATAACACAACGCTAGGAGTTTTCCTATACCCGTCTAACACAGCAGCGTTACCATAGAGCTAGCACGGGTTGCAAGACCGCATAAGACCGCATAAGACCACACATGATTGCGCATAGGTTTGGGGTTGCAAAGAACCGCCTTTGAGAGATATCATTAAAGAACATCTTTCAAAGATAGTCGACAAAGATAATCGCCAAAAGATAATCAGCGAAGATGTGGTCAAGTGATGGCAATAGAAAGGAGGATGGTGGCTACATCCCCTTGGCAAGCACTTTGTGTTGATTGCTGCTATGGGGAGAGAGACGATGCCACCTTTTCTATGGAATATAAAGACTATTACAAAGCGCTCGGCATTGACCAAAGCGCCAGCGAAGAAGAAATCAAGAAAGCCTACCGCAAGCTCGCCCGCCAATATCACCCCGATATGAACCCGGGCGATGCCAACGCCGAATCGAAATTCAAAGAGATCAATGAGGCCTACCAAGTGCTGTCCGATCCGGCCAAGCGCCGCAAATATGACCAATTTGGCCAATATTATCAGCAGGGCGGCGGCGGAGGTGGTGCATCAGGCAGCGGCTTCGACTGGGGCAGCTACCCCTACGGCGGCGGCGTTGAGGGCGGCTTCGGCAATCAAGACTTCTCCGACTTCTTTGAGTCGCTTTTTGGCTCAATGGGGCAAGGCGGCGGCTTCCGATATACCTCGCAATATCCGGGCGGTATGGGCGGTATGGGCGGTATGGGCGGCTATGGCGCAATGCCCGGCCAAGATATCGAGCAGTCGGTGGATGTTACCCTGGAAGAGGCCTTCAATGGCACGCAACGGCGGATGCAGCTTTCCGGCCCCAACGGCCCGCGCACGCTCACGGTCAAGATACCGGCGGGGGTCGATAACGGGACGCGGGTGCGGGTGGCTGGTGAGGGCGCACCCGGTATGGGCAGCGGCAAACGCGGCGATCTCTACCTGATTGTGCGGGTCTTAGACCACCTAACCTTCAAGCGGGACGGTGATGACCTCACGATGGAGGCCGAGGTGAGCCTCTATACGCTCCTGCTTGGCGGCGAAACGCGCATCAGGACGATTGACGGCAAGAATATCACGCTGAAGATACCGGAAGGGACGCCCAATAAGAAGGTTTTCCGGTTGCACGGCCAAGGGATGCCGCATATCGGCAACACTTCCAAGCGCGGCGACCTCTATGTGTCGGTTCATGTCCAACTCCCCACGCGCCTCTCGCCGCGAGAGCGGGAGCTGTTTGAGGAGCTGCGCGCGATGCGAGACGTTTCTACAGAGCGGGTATAAAAACTACTTTCCTGAGAGGTACTATATGGCAGCAACAACCACTTCATCGGCGGCGTCAGCAGCATCGGCATCATCCACCAAGGAGAAGGATAAGGCATTGGCCACGGCCATTAGCCAAATCGACCGCAAGTTTGGCAAGGGGTCAATTATGCGGATGGGCGAAGATAGCACCCGTTTGGCGATTGCGTCTATCCCGACCGGGTCTATCTCGCTTGATATCGCGCTTGGAGTGGGCGGTGTCCCGCGTGGACGGGTGATTGAGGTCTACGGGCCGGAGAGCAGCGGGAAAACGACCCTTGCCCAACACATCATCGCCGAAGCGCAGAAGATGGGCGGAACCGCCGCCTTTATCGATGCTGAGCATGCCTTTGACCCTGTCTATGCTGCGCGGTGTGGTGTCAAGACCAGCGACCTCCTGATGTCGCAGCCCGACACGGGCGAACAGGCATTGGAGATCTGCAACATCCTCGTCCACTCCAATGCGGTTGACGTGGTGGTGATAGACTCAGTCGCCGCCCTCGTGCCCCGCGCCGAGATCGAGGGGGAGATGGGCGATTCGTTGCCGGGGGCGCAAGCCCGATTGATGAGCCAAGCCCTCCGCAAGCTCTCCGGCGCTATCAATAAGAGCCACACGTCGGTCGTTTTCCTCAACCAACTGCGTATGAAGATCGGGGTGATGTTCGGCTCGCCAGAGACCACCACCGGCGGCCAAGCATTGAAGTTCTACTCTTCTGTCCGCATGGATATCCGGCGGATAGAAGTGATACGGCGCGGCGATGAGACGATTGGCATGCGCTCGCGGGTGAAGGTGGTCAAGAACAAGGTCGCGCCGCCCTTCCGCCAAGCAGAGTTTGACATTATGGCGAATGAGGGAATATCGCACGAGAGCGGGCTGCTCGATATTGGGCTGCGCTACGAGATCTTGCGCAAGAGCGGGTCGTGGTTCTACTTTGGAGATGAGCAGATCGGCCAAGGGAAAGAGAATGTAAAGACCTTTTTGCGCGAACACCCCGACATCTCCAAAGATATCGACGAACGCATCCGCAAGGTGGCGTTTGATATCCCCACCCGCCCCTACACCGACGATGATGAGACCACTGGCGAAGCATTTAACGGCGATGATGACTCCTATGATGACGGTATGTATGATGAGACGGGGAAAGGCGAAGCAGAGGATTAGTGGCGGATGAATAGGACGAGAGAATAGAACGAGAGAATAGAACGAGAGAATAGGACAATGGTACGGGCATTTCTCCACTCAAACGCTCGTTTTCTTGCTTATTCTTCGGTTGAAGAGTGTGCATAGCTATGCTACACTTATTGGAAAGGCGGGGCGGACGAGCAGATGGACATGCAGATGGACATGCAGATGCTATACGCCCGTGCCGCTTACATCGTTTGTTGGTCCACATACAAGAGGTTCTCAGAGGTTCTCATTGGCTGACATTCAGTATCTTGGGCACGCTTGCTTTCGTCTCCGCGGGCGAGATGGCACCGTGCTCTGTGACCCCTATTCCCACACGGTTGGACAGCCTGGACAGCCTGGACAGTCTATCGGACGCCCCACTGCACATATTGTCACCGTAAGCCACGACCACCCCGGGCATAACAATATCGCCGCTGTTGGCCCCATGCGCGATGAAGAGCTGTTTGTGATAGACGGCCCGGGCGAGTATGAAGTCAAAGGGGTGCTGATCGACGGTATCCGCACCTACCACGACAAAGATAAAGGAAATTCCCACGGGTTTAACACCGTCTATCTCATTCGGTTGGATGACATTCTCTTTTGCCATCTTGGCGATGTCGGACACGAACTCACCCAAACCCAACTGGAAGCGATTGGCAATGTCGATGTGCTGTTTATCCCAGTTGGGGGTGGGCGGTCGATTACTCCCGCCGAAGCGGTGGGGGTGATAGGCCAGCTCGAGCCGCGCATGGTTATTCCAATGCATTATGCCTTGGATACACCAGAGACTCGAGATGCACCAGAGACATCGCAGCAGGAAGACTCCCACTCCCTCGCCCCAATTACCGCCTTTGCTCATGAGGTGGGTCTGAAGGAATACACGGCCCAGGAGCGAGTGACCATCACTTCTTCTTCTCTTCCGTCTGAAAACGATGAAACACGCATTGTGGTTATGCAGCCAACGCATGGCTAATATCTTTCTTCGACACACCAACACCAGCAATGTGTTTGGTAAAAGAACCTCATACTGTCGTTCTTCTTCATGACAGGCCCACTTCAGAGGGAACGTTTCGGGGAAGAACCGTCTATTGTACAACGAGATGCTCCACGTGTGTGTGCAAAAGCGAGATCACCTCTCGTTTGTATGGGGGAGCATACGTCCGGAGACTAGGAACAGTATGAGGAATCTGACGATAAGCTGCAATACAAGAAACTCTGTACCAGGTGGGTCGGCGTAACCTCTCGGTTCGTTGACCCATTCTTCATTTTCGGTCATTCATCCTGATGATAATCTTAATCAATCAGTAATCTACACTCGATACAGAACGAATCGTTTTGTACTATACTGCATTCAGCGTTGTCTGTTGCTCTGAAGCACCCTTTTCGCAATGTATTCGGTTCAGATTGGTCGCTGTCACAGCTCAACGTGCATGTGTTATGACATGTGGCGGCATACAAGCGTATGCCAGGTTTTCCACGTTTTGTCGAGTTTATCAATGGGCACTCAATTCGCTGAAAACCAGATACCGTGCGCTCGTTTCAGAGCACTACTCACTTTACATTCGAGCAAAAGAGAGGTATGAGCATGGCTAAGTATATCTTCGTGACTGGTGGTGTCGTCTCTTCCGTTGGGAAAGGTATCAGTGTCGCTTCGATAGGACGACTGCTCAAAAGCCGCGGGCTGCGAGTATCCATCCAAAAGCTCGACCCCTACCTGAACGTCGATCCTGGGACGATGTCTCCCTATCAACACGGGGAAGTGTTTGTGACCAGCGACGGGGCCGAGACCGACCTCGATCTGGGCCACTACGAACGGTTTATCGACGAACACCTCACCCAACTCTGCAGTGTCACGACTGGGCAGATCTATTCTTCCGTCATTCAAAAAGAGCGCCGTGGTGATTATCTCGGTGGCACCATCCAGGTGATCCCGCACATTACCAACGAGATTAAGCGGCGAATCACGGCAGTGGCCGAGGATACCAACGCCGATGTCGTGATTGTGGAGGTGGGGGGGACGGTTGGCGATATCGAAAGCCTCCCTTTTATGGAAGCCATCCGCCAGATGCGCAAAGATGTGGGCAAAGACAACGTGGTCTATATCCACGTGACGCTGCTGCCCCATATTGGCACCACGAACGAACTCAAGACCAAACCAACGCAGCATTCAGTGATGGCTCTCCGTGGGGTAGGTATCAACGCTCATGTCATCCTCTGCCGTGCAGACTTTGCCATTCCCCAAGAGACGTTGGAGAAGATTGCCTTCTTTACGGACGTTGATATCCGAGCGGTGATCCCTGTACCAACGGTTGGGTCTATCTATGAAATACCGCTGCTACTTGAGGAGCATGGGTTAGGAGAATATTTGTCAGAGAAGCTTGACCTCGATACCCCGCCGCCCGACTTGGGCGAATGGCGTGATTTGGTTGAACTGATACGACGCCAAAAGCAGACAGTTCCCGTCGCGCTGGTTGGGAAGTACGTCGAACTGCGCGATGCCTATATGAGCGTTGTGGAGTCGTTGCGCCATTCTGGTCTCCACGAAGGGGTCGATGTTGATATTCGGTGGGTCTCTGCCGAAGAGCTTGAGGAAGTGGGGGCTGATGCCCTGCTCCAGGACGTTTGCGGCATCATTGTACCAGGAGGGTTTGGCGACCGTGGTATCGAGGGGAAGATCGCCGCCGCTGACTATGCACGACGCCACAACATCCCCTATTTGGGGCTTTGCTTGGGGATGCAATGTGCAACTATCTCATTTGCTCGCTGGGCGTTGGGCACCGAGAACGTCAATAGCACTGAGTTTGACTCCGACGTGGAGCATCCGGTCATTCACCTGATGAACGACCAACGCGATGTGACCGAGAAAGGCGGGACGATGCGGTTGGGAGACTACCCTTGTGTGCTCACCCCCGATACCCGTGCCGCGCACGCCTATGGCACATCGGAAGCGGTCGAGCGCCACCGCCACCGCTTTGAGTTCAACAATGACTACCGCGAGACCTTGGAGAAGGCAGGGTTTGTGGTCAGTGGGCAGTCGCCAGATGGCCGGTTGGTCGAAATTATCGAGCTGCGTGATCACCCGTGGTATGTGGCGAGCCAATTTCACCCTGAATTTCTCTCGCGCCCCAACCGCCCACATCCGCTGTTCAACGGCTTTGTGCGCTCATCATTGGCCTACTTTCGTGACCATTATGAAGACTCCTCCTCCACCTCATTAGAGGTAAACCAACGGCAGTCATCAGGAGACAACCAATCGCTTTCCCTCAAAGAGAACTACAAGAATGGGACACGAGCGTTGGTATCGGTTAGCGAAGGCTAAGGGTAGTGAAGACGAAGGCCAGTAAAGGCCAAGTGAAGGCCAAATAAGAACGAGCGAAGGCGAAGAGGGTCTCTGATAAGGAAGAAGCACGGGGTATATGCCCCGTGCTCTTCGTCGTTGTATAGCCTTCATAGAGACACGTTCAATACGTCTCAGAGGCTACACAGCCTACTCAAGATAATCACGAAGATGAAGCCCAATCTCGGGCTGCCGCAGCCGCCGAAGCGCTTCCACCTCGATCTGGCGGGCGCGTTCGCGGGTCATGCCAAGTACTCGGCCAACTTCCTCCAACGTACGGCGTTGGCCATCGGCGAGGCCATAACGCAGGTCGATAATACGTCGTTCGCGCTCGTTGAGGTGTCCCAACGCCCGAGCGAGGTCATATTGCAGCATCTGTTGGGTTGCGCTTTCGTTCGGGGTAGGAAATTCCTCGTCTGGCAAGAAATCGCCCAGGGTGTGCTCCCCTTCGTCGCCCACGGGCGTTTCGAGAGAGACAGGCCGCCGGGCGGCATCGAGTACGCGCTGCACCCGCTCAGGGGTTTTGCCCATCGCGAGCGCAATTTCTTCGGCGGTTGGTTGGCGTTCCAAGGTCTGGGAAAGACGTTCTGCGATACGCTTGACTTGGCCAACCGACTCGCTCATATGGACTGGCAGCCGAATAGTACGGCCCTGTTCGGCGGTGGCACGGGTCACGGCTTGACGTATCCACCACGTCGCGTAGGTGGAAAAGCGATTGCCCTTGTGGTAGTCGAATTTTTCTACCGCGCGCATCAGGCCAATATTTCCTTCTTGAATGAGATCCAAGAGGGTCAATCCCCGCCCGACGTACTTCTTGGCAATGCTGACGACAAGGCGCAAATTGGCCTGGATAAGGTGCCGACGAGCAGTGTTTCCCATCTCCATATCTAGCTCCAACGCCTGCCGTAATTGCAGGCTCACCGGTTCGTCCGAAGCCAAGCGAGCTTTGGCGGCTTCCCCACGCTCCATATGCTCAGCAAGCTCAATCTCCTCACTTGCTTTGAGCAATGGCACACGCCCAATCTCTTGGAGGTAATGTTGGACAGCATCAAGGATGGGCGGCTCGCACAAGGCATCGAGATCGGAATCAAGCCCGATATCATCATCCTCTTCGTGATTCTCTACAACCAGATCATCAATCTCCTGCATGCGTATTTTCTCCGGTTGATACCTACGGACTTGTCGGGTTTCCAAAAGGGGATGCGTTTCTCTATTAAACGGTTGCCGCAATGCAATCATCGTATCAATACCTGGAAGACAAGCGCGGCTCCCCCCTGTGGCAAGGGAGGAGCCGCGCCCTCATGATTCTATGATATTTTCGCACTCAACAGCGTGGTTAAGCACCGACCATTTCGTCTCAAACTGAGGGTGCGACGAATGTGGCAATTCCGACCCATCTTCTCAATGGGAAATAGGGGGAAGAATGATGGCCGCTACGGACTTGTATAAAGACCGCAAATACCGTCAAACACCTATATAACAGAGCATGGGGGAAAACGCATTTATGCGCTCCTCGCTCGTTCTCGGTGTCTATCCCTTTCAATCGAGTATACCATATTCAGAGAGCAAGAACAAGAGGAATTCTTGCAGGGATGACCGAACTGGATAACACCCTATTTCCCCATTTCTCTGTGTATGGAAGGGGAGCCGTGCATGGCTGCTTTGGGGGATTGAATTGCATAGTTCTCATCCGTATGCTATCATAAGTAACGTTTCAAGGCGCAAAACCCTTGTTGAGTTCTCATACCTCGAAACCTACATAGCCACCACAAAGCGCAGTATAACGGATACGATAGTTATCGTGTGAAAGGATATGAATACGATGCGGAAAACACATCGTCTGAGCAGTACCTCGTATATCGCGTTGGTGCTGATGATCATCCTCTCGCTTGGGTTGGTTGCTTGTAGCCCGCGAACAGCAACAACCCCGCAAGGTGGTGAGGCAGAGCAAGCCCAAGAGGCAGAGACAACAGATCAAGAGGCTGAGGACGCTGAAGCTGAGGACGCCGACGCTGAGGACGCCGACGCTGAGGATGCCGACGCTGAAGAGGCCGACGCTGAGGATGCCGACGCTGAGGATGCCGACGCTGAGGATGCCGACGCTGAGGATGCCGACGCTG
>CAZGLO010000016.1:23163-24132 GCA_964526735.1 uncultured Chloroflexaceae bacterium
AAGAGGACATGGACGAAGAAGCCGACGCCGATGAAGAGGCCGACGCTGATGAGGACATGGACGAAGACGCCGACGCCGATGAAGAGGCCGACGCTGATGAGGACATGGACGAGGAAGAGGCCGAAACCTCCGATGCCGAACCCATGTTGGAGATCAACGAAGAAGCTGGCGTCGCTGTGATGGTTCCGGCTGGGTGGAATGCTATGAGCTTTGGCGACGACATGGGCGGTGGCATCACTATGAGCCCGGCTGACCCAGAGCAAGGCCAAACCACCATGATTGCCCTGAGCGTTGGCATGGTCGAGGATATTCCGGTTGAGGATCCCGACGATGTCACCGCCGAGAGCATCCTTGAGGCCATGTCCGCAGAGCAAGGCGCTCCTGAGATGAGCGAAGAGTTCACCGAGATCGAGGTTGCTGGCCTTGACGCCGTCTCCGCCGACATCTCTATGACCCAGGGCGAGCAAGAGCTTGAGGGTCAGGTGATTGCCGCGGTGGTCGATGACGAGCGCGCCTTCACGATGATTGGTGTCTCTGCCGCAGGCGAGTGGGATCAAGACTTCTTCGATGATGCCGTGGCTTCTGTTGAATTTATTGATGAAGAAGAGGCTGACACCGAAGAGGATGCCGACGCCGAAGAGTCCGAAGAGGCTGACGCCGAAGAGGATGCCGACGCCGATGAGGAAGAGGCCGAAGAGGCCGACGCCGACGAGGAAGAGGAAGACACCACTCCTACGGCTGACGCTGACGAGGATGAGGCCGAAGAAGCCGACGAGGCTGACGACGCCGACGAGGATGCCGACGCCGATGAGGAAGAGGCTGAAGACGCCGACGCCGATGAGGAAGAGGCCGAAGAGGCCGACGCCGATGAGGAAGAGGAAGACACCACTCCTACGGCTGACGCTGACGAGGATGCCGACGCCGATGAGGAAGAGGAAGACACCACTCCTACGGCTGACGCTGACGAGG
>CAZGLO010000016.1:24232-58804 GCA_964526735.1 uncultured Chloroflexaceae bacterium
AGGAAGACACCACTCCTACGGCTGACGCTGACGAGGATGCCGACGCCGATGAGGATGAGGAAGACACCACCCCCACGGCTGACGCCGATGAGGCTGACGAAGACGATGCGACTCCCACGGCTGAAGCCGATGAGGATGAAGAATAGCGTAGCGTGTTTGGAAACAGGTGGAGGAACGTGGTAGAGGTATGAGAATGGCTATGTAGGTACTACTTTACATCCACCCCGCCAAACTGGACCCCCACAGCGCGTTTATCGTGTTGATGGGGGTCTTCCCGTGCAGGCACCCACACCCCGCTCTCCAGGTGCAGCAACACCTCGCCGCCCGCCTGCCCTTCATACGGCACCGCCACCTGATGACGTGCCATCTCCTCCCCAAGCTCAATGCATTCCAACGCCGCCTCTTGCCGCGTGCCATCTTCCTGCCACGACAGCGTGGGGCAAAGGGTCGCATTGCCAAGGTGGGCCGGACGATCTCCTCCCGCCGCCTCAATCACCAACGTTTCTGGATGGGGTTCGCCCGCCTGCGGCCAGGGAAGCCGTATGATAGCGTGCCCATTTGTCCACGCATAGGGAGTAGGCTCATCTTCGGCGAGGTAAAACCCTTTCACCTGCGCCGCCATGTCATACGGCCCAATGGGAAGCGGCACCGTGCCTTGATAGTGCGCCGACTGCGCTTCCGAATGCGGGACAAGGCGATAGAGTGCCATCGGCAGCCGCAACCTCGCCACGTTATGCGGCTTTTGGTCGGTCAGCTGCTCAAATTCGGGCAAATCGACAGTCACGTAAGTCACGTGGCCAAGCGGGTCAAGCCCAAACGATGGAAACACCATATCGCCCCCACTCGCACTCAACAGCAGATAGATATCACGCTCTTTCTTATTCCAATGCTGTAATTGCTGATCGAGAGCATCCGCATAGCGGGAAGGGTCGCTACTCTTAATGGTCAACGCATCGACCCCAAATGCAAAGTGCAATGGCGTCATAATCAGGTCGGGGATATCGCGGAATTGGGCGGCAGTGGGCGCACCACCCCGCAACAACACCACGTCATCCTCATCGAACCGCTCTGCAAGCGAACGAAGCTGCTCCAACGCGCCTGCATACTCCACGTGGCGGTAGATAGGTTGCCCTGTCCATACAAAAAACGCCACCAATACCGCCCCAACGCCCCACACGCTCCCCCGCCACGCCCATGCCCCCCATGCTGGCCAACGCGGCCAATAGTGCAAGGGGAGGCGGGCCAGCGCAACAATCGCATAGCCGATACCCAAGCTCAGGAAGGGGTAACTGACCGGCACGAACCGCCGCAGGATGTAGATATATGTCTGATCGCTGGTACCATAGGTTTGCCGCACAAAGAAGAATGTCCCCACCAACCCGACGACCAACAACAGCCACGAAGCGCGATTGAGGCCGCGCCACCACCACCATGCAATCCCCACCACGCTCAGCACGATGCCGATGGGCGAGAGATACCACCCCACACGCACCAGATTGGCGAGGGGGATGACATATTTTTCGTCAAGGCCGGGCGGAGGGGGGGGAATCTCTATCGGCGCGCCGATATACCCTTGCAAGGTGAGGCATTCGGCTTTGGGCTGGCTAATCTGCTCCGGTGTGAGGCAGGAAGGGAGAGCTATTAGCAGGTCAGGAGTGAGGATATGCGGACGGATAAGATAGCCATAGCCCGCCAACACGATAATCCCCATTGCCCCCGCTCCCGCCAGCCACCGACGAGAACGATACACCCACCGGCTGATGGCGTTGATAGGCTGCGGGAAGCGCCATAACGCGATGAGAACACCTACCCCCGCGGTGATAGCAGCTATCTCGCGCCAAAGCTGCCACGGGTCTTTGAAGGGACTACGGTTGGTGGTGTGATAGACCTCTTGGAGCAGCGGCGTGATGAATGGCTGCGCGGCGTAGGAGGTGATTGCATAGTCCTGCAAGCGCGCAAATGCCGTATCAAAGAAGTAGGCGCGGGCAATGAAGATGATATGCAGCCCCGCATGCACCATCAAGATGCCCAATGCAGCCGTGAGCGCGGTATGTGCCAATGACCATCGATGCGAGACCCAACTGAAGAGTATATACAGCAGGAGTGGCCCTACCACCAAGAAAAAATCTATCCGTGTGAGCATCAACTGGCCAAAAGCAACCCCTGCTACCGTCGCATAGAAGACGGGTGATTGCAAAGAGGGGGCGAAAGAGGGTGATTGTGAAGGGAAATCAGTAGTTTTTTGGCTCTCTTGCCTCGATTTTGCCCATTCAAGCTGCTGAAACACGACAAAGCCATACAGACCGGCGAATGTCAGAAATTGGGCGGTCGTTTCGGAGGTGGAGTAGCGCGCAAACCACACTTGGACACTATTGAGCACCAAGAAAAGCATCGCCAAGAGACCAACCCATCGCCCCGCCAACCGCCGTCCGACCATCCCCACGCTCCACGCGCCAAGCACCGCCATCAAGCCGGGTGCCGCCAATCCTCCCCCAAAGCCAAAAACGCTCGTCAGGAGCGCTATCCACGTCGGCAGAAGGTGAAACCCTTGCGGGACGACGCGCCCTTGCGGGGCCTCTCCCTCATTGATGAAAAACCCTGCTGCCCGCATACGGGTGGCGATAAACCGCTCTGGATGCTGCACGCCAAGAAAGTTGGAGAGAGCTTGTTGGGCCGGGCCGTGTATGTTCGGGTCAGCCGATTGCGCCGCCTGCCCAAGGTCGGCGAGGAGGGCGTCGTGCTGCACAATCCCCCCCGCCCGAGCGATGGAAAAGCCCGTATTTGCATACACTCCCGCGTCCCGCACGCCAAGCACCGTCTGAAATGGCGGCAACACCAGCACCAGTGCAATGACCCCAATGATGAGATAGCCCGCCCATTCCCCCCAATGCAGGCGGTGGGAGGTGACGTTTAAGGGGCAGGTGTGGCGGCTCCGCGGGATGGCAATCGCCAGCAAGATGCTGCTCACCGCCAGTAGAAGCACCACATGCAGCCAGAGCGAAAAAACACCGATTTCGGCCAGCACAAACGCAATCCACCCATTGAGGAGGACGCTGCTGATTACCCGTTCGTAGTGGCGTTCGAGGGGGTCGGGAGAAAGCGTACCAGCGATGGCGCGGCTGAAGAGCCACCCTGGTACATATCCCATCAAAAGCAGTAATAGGCAGCCGACAAAGGTAGACATAGGCTATATTGTGTCATATTTGGGATGATTATGAGGTGTTGGCAATGTGTGGTTGTTTAGTTAGAGTGAGAGGATAAGATCTGCCAAGTCCTGCTGATAGCTCGACCCGGCAATCGCTTCCCAATGGTGCGGAAACTCTTTGTAAAGCAGATTCTTTCGTTCTTCTTCGCGGCGTGCCAGGTAGGTCTTGACAGGCGCGCGCTGTTCCTTGGGTATCTTCAGCGCATTGATATACCCCGCCTCAACCTCGATGTCCTGCAAATCGCCCAAACACTCCTGCAAGCGCATCAGCGGCTTCAATGCGGAGTCGACCCGCGAACCAAGCCACTCAGTACACAGCTCAAGCACATAACGGAGGTATTTCCCAGCGATACGCGCTTCGTGGAGGGTTTCGGCATCGCGCTCGGTCAGGTCGCTGAGGTCGAAATGCAGCTCATAGGCGCGGAGCACTTCATAGCGCCGCCACACCGTACTCCCCACAAAATCGCGCATTCGGAGCGTGGTATTCCAGCCGGTCGGCTCATCAACCATAAATGCCGCAAACGCCCGCTTAAAATCCTCATAGCGCTGCGAATCAAGCTCTTCAAGCAACCGCTCGCGGGCTTTATCGCGGTCGCGGGTGATGGCATTCACGAGCGGGGAGAGATCGCGGTCTTTCTCCTCCGCCGACTCGGTGTAATTGCGGATCTGCTCAAGGAAGACATCGTTATCGCGCACCTTGCCAAGCGCGCGGGCCACTTTGCGGAGGCCTTGGTTGAATGAAGCGATTTGCTTTGCGGGGGCGACAGTCTCTAGAACGGGAATGAGCGCGCGCATTCGGCGCGTTGCAACCCGCATATCGTGTACCGCTTCAATATCTTTGTCCTCGCGAACATCTTTTTCTTCCGCCACCATCTCTCTGAACCACCGCCGCAGCATTTTGCGGGTGATGTAGCTCAGACTATCATCGGTCGTCTGGTGTTGGATGGCCTGCCACCGCTCTGCGACGACCTCCATATCGCGGATGGGTGACGGTTCTGTTTCACTGCCATCGTGGTCGCGTATCTCAATCTCGTGATCGAAGACATCCCGCCAGAGGTCGGCTTTCTTTTGCGCGCGTTCGCGGTGTTCATCAAGGTGCGTCCCCGACAGGAAGAGGGTGATGCGTTTCTTGCCCACCTCGCACGTCTCAATGCGCGTGCTCTGGGTATGGCAGTAGTCAAGCCCGTCGGCCACCCGAAGGATAGCCGCAAGTTGCAATGCCACATGCCGTCTCTTTTCGGAGAGGAAGAGGTAGGTTGGCTCTCGCTCGGGGCGCACTTTCTTGCGGTGAAACGCCACAAGCAAGGCGGCCATCGCCCGGCGTTTGGCATCCATCCCCGGAATATCAGCATCAAGCACGATGTCGCGGCCAACCGTGTGGTGTGCATTTTCGTCGATCATTATGCCCACATCGTGCAGGAATGAACCAATTTCGAGGACATCACGTGCATATTCAGGCATTTTGTATACCTGCCAGACATGGTCGAACAGCGTGAGCGCAAGATCTGTGACGTGGTAGACGTGCGTAGTTTGCCCATCATAATGAGAAAAAATACGTGGTTTATGCAATAGGATCCCCCTATCGTGCCAACGTCCCACAACCAACCAAACATGATACTGCGGTGATGATAGCAGAGAGTCTGTTGGATAGCAAACGTAAGCTCTCACCTCGCTGCCACCAACAATCGTCCATAGTGGGCGGTATTGGTGAACATGGATGCTCTTTCTTATAGACATATTTGGCTGTTTGGGGTGTAAAATCGTCCTCGTTATACTCCCTATTATTCAAATGAACATTTGCGTAAATAACCTAGCTGTGGTATGATTGGAGGTAGGAATAATGTCATCACCTTCAACGAAAAGGGTATTCGAGTGACGGCAGTCACACAACGCATTGCTAACGAATTGCTAACGATTAGTAGTAATGCACCCCATTTTCACGACAACGCGCAAGACATATGCCGATTGGCGGCAGAACGCATAGAAAACAGTTAGGATACGCGCTTTTGTCCGGGTTGAAGGTGAATAGCCACATATTGATATATGGACAGTAGTAGTAATAGTAACCATAGTCACCGTAGTCTGGGTCACGATACGCCGGGGAGCCTACCAGGCAACCTGATTGTGGCCGGGGCATGGGTATGGATATGCGTATGGTGAGTTTTTCCTCCCCTGCAACGATAGTATCCGCTGCATCCGCATCCGCTCCCTCCTAGATCCCCGGTCTGCCTAGACAGTGGGGGTTTTCTTTACCCTTCTTCGTATTGTGGCCCGATTTTCGCTCGCTTATTTATAAGCTATACCTGATTCTGGCCATACACTGCAAAACAACGATGGAGGGAAGATATGCTCGCTACTCGCACCGCTGGGATGGAAATTCTCCGCCCGACCACCATTCGTCCATCCTTGATCCGTATCCACAAGCTCAACGCATCTTCGGTAGAAGAGCATCCGGCATATGAGCCTGCCTTGAGCCTCCCGCAATATGCCAAGGTACATCAAGCCATCGATGCGCTCCGCCAGCTTGACCCCGAAGAAACCACCATCTACTACCTCTTTGTGACCGACTACGAGGGCCATTTGGTTGGCGTAGTCAGCCTCTGGCAACTGATAGTCGCCTCGCCCAACACCGAACTCATTGAGCTAACCGACCGCCGCATTATTACGCTCCCCTACGATGCAAGCCTTGAGGAGCAAGCCCACCTTATGTCAGAGACCGACTTGGTGGCGTTGCCGGTCGTGGATGAGAATGGCCGGTTGGTTGGCGCGATGGACACCAAAGACCTCATCACGGCGATTAAAGATGAGGCCACTGAGCAGATGTATCAACTCGCTGGCGTGTGCAAGCAAGAGCACATTGATCGCCCTTTGCCGCAAGCCGTCCGCGACCGCTTTTTGTGGCTACTCGTCAGTGTTCTAGGCGGCTTTTTTATCGCGTGGATTGCGAGCCTCTTTGTAGAGACTATCGCTCACGCCGCGATGATTGCTGTATTTCTTCCGCTGGTAGCCGGTTTGTGTCACAGCGCTGGCGCACAGACCGTTACATTCATCTCCCGGTCGCTCACCTTGGGGCAGCTCAATACCGATGACTTCCGCCGTATCTTCAATCGGGAGGCGGTGATTGGGCTGATTAATGGCGCGGCCATCGGGACACTTGTTGGTATTCTTGGAGCAACCTGGCAAGGGAGTATTGCGTTGGGGAGTGTGATCGGCTTGGCTACGATGGGCTACTTGGTTGTTGCCCCAGTGGTCGGTGTCGCCATCCCCTTCTGCTTAAAATCCCTCCACCTCAACCCCACCCGCCTCTCATCAGTGTTCGTCCAAACCGTGACCAATGCTGCGGGGATTGTGATCCTGCTTGGCTTAGGGACACTTGGCGTTCACCTCGGATATCTGTAGCACAACTCAACACTCACACGTGTGATTTTGCCCCCACACCGCAAGAGTGGGCGGTGATGGCGCGGCGATGGCACGATGATGGCACGATGATGGCACAATGATGGCACGATGATGGCACGATGATGGCGCGATCCGTTGCAACACTTGTCGCACTGTGGTAGAATGGGCCATGGAACCGATAGGGATCTTTTGGGAGTCTTTCCGAGGTTCCAAAGACTCGCTTGTCGGAAAGATCGAGCGAAATCAATGTTTGTGTGTGTCGTTGTGCATACTATTGAACAATGAGAAGGTAGCAGCAGTGGCAGAATATAAACGAGACCAGATTAGCGTCGCGCTTGCAGAGACTGATCCTAGTTACAGCAATTACCTTGACCTGGAGACCGGCGAAGTCATACGGATGAACGATACGGACGAAGCGCCGGAGACGCAGCAGCTTCGGGACAAGGTGATGGAAGGCTATGGAGATCGGTTTCGCTACATCCCTGGTGGAAACCCATCACCCGACGATGCGGCTGTACAGGCCTGGCTTGAGGCCGAGGGCTTGTAAGAGCTGTCGGACACAGCTTTTTTTGGCTCGACTCCCTCAGTACATTGATGCGAGGGTTGGCCCACACCAAAGAGTATCGCGGAAAATCCTGCGTTGCCGATGAATGAGTACGCGTGTGGAGTGTCTTGGCTGTGAGCCATGCTCCCGGTGCTGGCTCTGGGCAACGCACTTGTGTGTATGGGGAGAGGGCGCGGTGGCCCGGTACGGGGTATGCCGTACGTACGTAGATAGAACGATTCTCATGTTCTTAAAAGCCGCGAAACGCAATCACTACCACCAGTGAACACCAATGTCGCTGAGAAGTGTATGAAATACCACGCACATGCTCAGCAACAGAGGTGCAACGCTGGTGTTTTTTCTTCTTCTGCCATTTCTCTTGGCTTCTCCTCGCTTCTCTTCGTTTCTTGCGATTTGCGTTAGTGTTTTTGGTGATTCTTTTGTGTTCGTCTCAATGATATCATCGTCTTGGCCGCGTCAAAGAGCCGATTAACCCCTTGTTTTCCCCGCAAAAGCTCCTGAAAATCCTCTGGGTGATCTGTTTTGTGCTTCTTGGCAACGACCGCGTCCCGTAATTGATCCATGTTTGCCGTGAGCCGCTCTTGGAGCCGGTTGGTTAGCTCATCAACGGCCACCTCCCCCTCACACCGATGTGTCGGCCCACACCGTACAAAGATTTCAGGCCGTTGTTCGCCACAAAACTCAAGCCGAATCGCAATTGGGCATAATGTGAGCGCGCCAACCCGCTTCATGATGTGCGCCACCCCCGGAAAAATGCTCAGGGGGCGGTGTTCGCAATGGGTAATGGTGCCTTGCGGGAAGATGTAGAGTGCGCGGTTTTGCTGCTCTTGCAGGACACGGCTGATATAACTCACCGAGCGCATTGCTTCCCGCGGCGATTCGCGGTCGACAGAAAAGCAGCCGCTCCACGTGAAGAAGCGGTAGGAGCAGAGCTGCTTCTCTTCCATCATCATATAGAGTTCAAATTGATGCTGAAACAGACAGCGGTTGATCGTCGCGGCGATGTAGCCATCCCACCACGACGGGTGATTGACATAGCAGAGGAGTGGCCCCTCTTCCGGGCGGGGGAGATCGCCGATCATCTGTACCCACATACGGTCAAAATGGTTCCAGAGCGCCCACCGGATGAGGAACCAATAGATAAGCTCATCGCCAAGCCGGTGCTTTGCGGCGGGGATGGCGGGATACCACCCGTATTGCTTCTCTTGTTGCTTCATAGGCACCACCTACGTGCTCTTGTTGGCTATGCGAGGGGGAGTGTCAGGTAGAAGGTGCTGCCCTCGCCCTCTTTGCTATCGGCCCATATCCGCCCTCCGTGCCCCTCAATCAGGTGTTTGGCAATCGCGAGGCCAAGGCCCGTGCCGCCGCTCGTATTGCGGGCGCGAGAACGGTCAACTTTGTAAAACCGCTCGAAGATACGGGGGAGGTCGTGCGAGGGGATGCCGATCCCCGTATCGGAAATGCTCACCAACACCCAGCGTCCACAAGGATGGTAGGAAGAGAGAGAATAACTGCTTTCGTGATAGGGAATATTGCTGTTATCTCGTGTTGGAGCTGTGATATGGAGATATTGGTAGGGCTGCTTCTCTTCAACGACAATCTCCCGCGTCTCAACCAAGATTGTCCCCTGATCAGCGGTAAACTTGATGGCATTGTGTAGCAGATTGAGCAACACCTGCCCTACCCGGCTCTGATCCATCAAAATGAGCCGATGATCCTCTGGAATATTGGAGGAAATGGTGATTTGTTTGCGCTCTGCCTGCGGCTGAATGCGCCGGAGTGTTGACTCAATTGTGGCCTTGATATCTCCCGGCTCCAGTTTCAAGGTGACGCGGCCCGACTCAATCTGTGACAGCTCATGTAGCTCATCAACCAACTGGGTGACGGCATCTATCTCCTGCGACATCTGCGAGACCATGTGGCGGGCAACGTCGGGAGGCGGCTCAGATTGTATCGTCTCTATGAGGAGTTTGAGCGAGGAGAGTGGGGTGCGTAGCTCGTGTGACACGTTTGCCACGAGGTCGCGGCGGGCGCGCTCAAGCATATTGATTTGCGTCATATCATAGACGACCAACAATGCCCCGTTCGTACTCCCATTGATCATCAAGGGCGTGCAGCGGAGATGCAGCGTCCGTCCGCTCAGCAGCGGCTGGACGGTGGTTTCACGTGGCTCGTTGTGCAGCAGCACTTCATCGATGAGTGCATCGGCTTGATAGTCGCGAAGCAGAGTAATCACGCCTTGGTTTTCGACGATATGTGCTTGGCGACCGAGGAGGTTTTCCGCTTGGTGGTTGAGAAATTGGATTTGGTGATCGGCGTTGACAATGACCAATCCTGCATCTATCGACGCTGCAACCGCGTGGAAGAGAGGCGAGTGCGTAGATTGGTCAACCGCCAATGCTTCATGCTGGCGGGCGGTGTGCCGTTTGATACGCTCATCGTGTAGGAGCCGTTTGGTATGACGTAACATGGATGTTGCTCGTACAAGGTATCCAAAAAGGACAAGGATGAGAACGAGGAGAAAAAGCTCAAAAGAAGTCATTGTACGTTTTGGGGATCGTCGGCTGGTCGCGCGTCGGGAGAGTCGCCCCCTCCCTGCTCCATAGGAGGTATCTCGAACCGATAGCCCACCCCGCGAACGGTTTGAATGTAGGTCGGATGAGCGGGATCAGGCTCGATCTTCCCCCGTAGCCACCGAATGTGAACGTCTACGGTGCGACTATCGCCGACAAAGTCATATCCCCACACCCGTTCGAGAAGCAGATCGCGTGAGAGGGCAATACCACGGTTTCTCATCAGGCAGGTGAGGAGATCGAACTCTTTTTGAGGGAGGCTCAATTCATCGTTGCTACGCCACGCGCGCCTACTCTTGGTATCTACCCGCAACGTCCCCGCTTCAAGCAGCTCACGATGACCTGCCTTGGGTTGTCGTTCGGTGCGACGCAAGATAGCACGGACACGGGCGAGAAATTCGCCGAGGCTAAACGGCTTACTAATGTAGTCATCTGCCCCTAGCTCAAGCCCCGCAATGCGGTCAACCTCGTCTTGACGGGCAGTCAGCATAATGATCGGGATGTTGCTTTCTTGGCGGAGGATGCGGCAGACCGAAAACCCGTCGAGCCGCGGGAGCATAATGTCGAGGACGATAAGGTCGGGTGACTTTTGACGAGCCAGCTCAAGCCCTTGAATGCCATCGGTCGCCAACAGAACCGTAAACCCTTCCCGCTCAAGGTTGTAGTGCAGGGTATCAGCTAGGGTTGTGTTGTCTTCAATGAGGAGTATCGTTGACATAGCAAGCCCTCATTTCTCCCACGTCGGTTCTCCCACGTCGGTCACGCCCATCATAACGTGTGGTGTGACATGCGATGCAGTCTCGCCAGAGCACAAATATAGCCTAGAAGGCCTCCAAACGATGAATGCCCTAGCTTGCTTCTCGGCCTATTGTACCATACCCATGTAGAATCTACAGAGACGTGAGGAGTACGTGGATTGGGAGAAGAAATATTGTGAGTTGTGCGAAAGAAAGGAAAAAAGCGGTAGGAGGGTAGATATGATGGTCGGGGCGGAGGGATTTGAACCCACGACCCCCGCGTCCCAAACGCGGTGCGCTACCAGACTGCGCCACGCCCCGTCTCAGATCCATGTTACATGCACATTACTCTGCGCCGCAACGAGAAGTATTGTAGCATAGGAGCAGATTTTGCGCAAGAGGAGGTGTCCTCGCAGGAAAACCGCATTTACTGAAGTAGCCCGTAAAGCCCAGGTGCTTTAGCCCTGGGATATAAGGGCTTTCTCCGCTTCAGCCGCTTTCGATGTTGACAGAACGGGCGTGTGATAGTATGCTATACGCAGTCACATTCTGGCTGTGGGGCTACACAGCCTGGGTTTCGACCCGAGAAGCCCAATCCTTAAGGGTTGGGAGTAGTCACTACATGCGACGGCCCTACGCACCACATCCAAGATGAGCCATCGCCGCCTCCACCACGGCTGCGGTTGTTTCGTGGTGAACCGCAGGGACAGTCCGTTGCGGATAGACGCGGTTGCTGAGCAGGACGACGCCAAGAGGTGCATATCCACATTGGGGCAACATCACGATGGTCGGGCCGGTGAAGCCGGTGTGGCCATAAGTGTCGCGGGGGGTACGCCGCATCACGATGGGGTGTTCCATCATCCACCCCAGCCCGCAATGGAAGCCGAGTACTTCGGTGGGCAGGGGGAGGCCTTCTGTCTGCAGCCGCGTGGCTTCTTGCACCGTTTCTGGCCGCAGCAGCCGGTAGCCATCCAATTCCCCCTCATTGAGCCACAACTGGATAAATCGCCACATATCGTGTGCCGTGCTGAAGAGGCCTGCATGCCCCGCCACCCCGCCAAGCGCATATGCACTCTCATCGTGCACCGTGCCGTGCACCAACCCGCCCCGCCAATCGCTATCGACTTCGGTGGGGGCGATACGTGGGCGCAACGATGGTGGCGGGCAAAATTGCGTATTGTGCATCTCCAGTGGCCGCAAAATCCACTCTTCTATGGCCTCTTTGAGGGACATACCCGCCACCTCCGCCACGATATCGCCCAAGAGCAGGCTGTTCACGTTCACATAGGCAACGCGCGTGCCGGGCGGGGTGGCCGGATCGAGGGCGTAGAGCGCAGCGTGTATCTGTGCGGGCGTGTGTTCGCGGAGGGTTGAGAGGCGCAATGAAAGCCCAGAGCAATGGCTTAGGAGGTGGCGCACCAATACTCCCGATAACCGCGCCTTGGGGAGATAGGCGGCGGCAGGGCGGTCAAGATCAAGCTCGCCCTCCTCGACCAGCCGCAGCGCAACCGTCGCGGTGAACGCTTTGGTGAGCGAGGCGACATCGTAGATGGTTTCAACGTGGACGGGTTGTGTCCCCGCGTCGTCATACTGCGTTGTGCCGTAGGCGGCGCAATGACAAATCTGCCCTTTCTGCCCCACAAGCACCACGCCACCCGGAAAAATACGCGCCCGGATCGCCGCCGTGATGATGTGCTCTATCTGCCGATCAAGCTCCACTGTTCAACATCCTCCGCTATGCGCTGCTTAGGTTCGTCTTAGCCCAATCTCAACCAGCCATATGAGAAGCGCCGCGCCAAGTAGCCACGGCCACATCTGATACTCCAGAAAGCCAAATGTATCATCTTCCTGTGCCGCCGATTGCAGCAGATCGGGGGGGATTGTCTCCTCTGTCAGGATGCTCCCGCCGGTCGTGGCGGCGATCTGCTCAAGCAGTGGTTGGCCGTGTAGCTCTGCCGACTGCGACGGAGCGGTATACTCCTCTGGCGTGGGATGGATATAGCCTATCCGTGTCTGGTAGCGTTGCCCTTCGTGGTCTACCACCACGATGATGGTATACGGGCCTGGCGTCGGCAGCACAATGTCCTGGATGTAACGGCCTGGGGCGGTTTGCCGCAAGAGAATATCGTGCGAGGTGCCGTCAGGGAGGATGACGCGGGCAATGCCATCTGCAAGGTTCATCGGCTCACCACTGGGCTTGATTGCATCGACGACCAACTGCATCCCTTTCCCTCCCTCACCCGCTTGCGCACTCTGCTCAACGGCCACGCTCAATGAGCTATTGGGGTCTTCCGGCAGGGTATAGCGCACCACCTGCGACCAAAAACGGGCGAAATCTGGCCACGCCCCCCACGCCGACGCCCACGGCGCGCCAAGCGATGGCGTCCACGCGACCACCCGCCCAAGCCCATACTGCCACGTCGCGAGGAGTGGGTCGGCTTTGGTAGGGTCGCCGCTGGGCGATTGCAATACCACTTCGGCGCTTGGCTTGCGGGATGTAGCCACGTACCCCGTCAAGGCGGGCATCTCGGACGGGTTGAAGCCGTGGAGGAGTGGGTGCGCATTCTCTAGCACAACGTTGAAATTCCCCTCTACCGACGGGTTGGTGCGGGCGATTTCGCTCTCTTGGAGGGTCAGGCGGGGGATATCTTGCGGTTCGTCGGCAAAGTAGTAGCGCCCATTCCCCCAATCTGCCAACTGCTGCAGCAATTCGCGGTCGGCATCAAGCCCAATCGCGATTGAAGAGAGGGTCGAACCTTGATCGCGTATTTGCTGGATAAGCTGTTGGTAGGCATCAGAATCGTTGGTGAAAGAACGACCGTCGGTCAGGAGGACGGCGTGACGCACTTCCACATCCTGCTTCATCAGCTGCGAGAGGCCGGTCGTCAGCGCGCCGTAGATATCTGTCCCCCCGCCAACCTCAAGCATCACAATCGTATCTTGTATTTGCTTTTGGCTCAACCCCTCGCCAATGACCTGGAATGGAATTGTCCAATCCTGCTTGGTATCAAAGGCAAGGATACCGATCCGGTCTTCGCTCTGCAGCGATTCCGTCGCCAAGATAGCCGCTTCCTTCGCCATATCGAACTTGGATATGTCTTGCGGGACAGACATACTCGCCGAGCGGTCGATCATCAGCAGGAGAGCGACATTCGTGCGTTGGTGGTGCGGCGGCGGGTCAACAGAGATGGGCAGAAGGCTATCCAAAGGGGTATCTTTGTAGCTGCCAAGACCATACGACTGCGTCCCGCCAACCACAACCAACCCTCGCCCTTCGCTGCGCACAAACTCGCGGACACTGCTCATCTGGTCGAGCGAGAGGTCGTAGGCCGACACATCTACCAGCACCATGCCATTGTACTCCTGCAGGTTGGAGAGGCGGGTAGGCAGATCTTGCGCCACAATCACGTTGCTCTCAATGCCGGTCTGCCAGAGCGCACTACTCAATTCGCTGGCATTGCCTCCCTGGCCCTCCACCAAGAGCACCCGTGACGGCGGTGTGACGACGCTCGCAGCCGCGCCGGTGTTATTGTCAGCAAATATGTCAATAGTGTCGTTGGGTGAGGCGGGAACCATTGACACCTCCGCCGTGAACCGCACCACGCCACTCGCATTGATAGTACTGCGGAAAAATGTGGTATTGCGGCCCGGGTTGAGCGTGATTTGCTCCTCGCCCAGCAGCCGCTTTTCGCCATTGCTATCGGGACTACGCTCCCACAGCTTGAGTGTGGCAGGAATGGGAGCGTGTTGAGGAGGGGTCGTGGTCAGCCCTTGCATCATATCGATGTCTATCTGGACGCGATATTCCTCTCCCACGTGCAGAAATGGCGGGACGTACACCCCCGCAATGCGGATATCAACGTCCTGCGGCGGTGCAAGTGGCCAGACATCAATGCGCACTCCGGCGGCGGCGGCATTCTTGGCCTCTTGCAGCGCATCGCCACGGGTTTGCAGCCCATCGGAGAGGAGAATAATCTGCCCCCCCGCCCCGGAAACCAATTCCCGTGCCACCCGTATCCCGCCTGCGATATCGCTTGCTGAAGGCTCAATCGGCTGGAGGAGCGACTCAGGCACTGGCAATTCAGCCGCCACCGTGCTCCACTCATCGGGGACGACGGTATTCTCCCCAAACCACAGCGTCACAACTGGCCGTTGCGATTGTAAAGCGGTATCAGCCTTTTCGGGGGGAGTGGCGAGACGGGCGCTCCTTGCCCGTAATGTTGCCTTGCCCACCTCGGTCAAGCTATCCGACTGGTCGGCTAAAACAACGAGCGGGGTTGAGGGGGGGGGAGCTTGTCCAAGAATGGGGTCGGTGAGGCTCAAAATGATAAGTGTGGTGACGACCAACCGAATGCCGACAACCAACCGCGGGAGCCGTTTCCCCCGCATGCGCCACGTCACGTAGAGCAGCGGCAGCACAAGTAGGAATATCACCATTTGCGGGTTACGGAGTGCTATTGCCATGATTGCGATCTATATGCTTCCGATTTCGCTTATAGGTTGCTATAGGCCCATTCGCCAACGAGGGCAATCAGGGCCACCAAAATGACCCACGACCAAATAGGGTCGCGTTGATGCGTTTGTGTCTCTTCAGCCGTCTCTTCCGCGGCGGGAGGCGGCGGCGCAATGGCGATCTCCCCCAGCACCGGCGCAGGATGTGGGCGCAAGTTGGACTCCAGCGGCGACCCGATATTGACGGCAATCTGCTGCTGGCTCAACATGCCCTCGCCTTGCCCCGCGCCCTGCCCCCACTCCTCTATGGTGTAGATGCCGGGCTGCTGGAAGAGATCCAACGTCACCCGCCCACCCTCATCAACCGCCACCTGATGCGTTTCACCAGTGGGCGATTGCACCTCGATATGTTCTGCATTGGTGTGGGCAGAAAAACTCACCGTTTCGCCGACCATCAAGGCGCGCGGCAACGATGGCGGGGCTAGTGCTTCCACCGCCCGTGCCAACAGCATTGGAAAGGCCAATTTTGAGGGAAGATTGGTCTGCGCAAGGTCAAAATTCCAGGCCACGACCCTACTCTCGCCCGTGTCGCCATACAGCATAACGGGGATGGCAATCGCTTCGACCTCTGCCTCCAAGATCGTCGTTGCCCAAGTGGGTTGTTGACTCAACACCGCCACCGGCCCAAACTCTGTCCCGCCCATGTGAATGCCCTCAACGAGGGGCGAAGGCGGAGAGGGTCGCTTGGCGATATCCGCGTCAATGGGGACGGGTTGGGTGGATGCGACAGGGTACCACGCCGTGCCGGGTGTCTTGGCGGGGTTGATGATAAACACGCTTCCCTTTGGCAAGGTATCGGTGGGGGTGAGCGTGCCATTGAATACAACAATGTCAGCCTGCGCTACCATTGGCGACGAAGCGTAGTGGGCGGGGTTGATGGCCCGCACATGCATATTGGGCAGCACACTCAGCGCGTGGACAAGCGGCTCCGGCTCATCCGTCACAACAAGCGTGTTGATGAAACGCCGCTTGCCAATCGTGACAATCGCCGTGTCATCTTCGGGATAGTCATCCTGTCCATCAAGCTCGACCCGCACCTCCTGCACGCCGACGGGCAATTCCCAGGTCAGCTCCACATCGCCGTCGGGAGAAAAGGTCACGAGCCGGTCGTCAAGCTGCTCATCATCGCCAAACAGCCGCAGATGCGTCGTCAGCGAAGAGCCGCTGTAATTGCCAAGCCGTAGGTAGAGGTCGGAGACGGCATTGGGAGTGCCGCTGCGAGGGCGGGCGGTGCATACCACCACGGCCCGATTTTCCACCTCCGCCCCGACTTGACGCCACTCAAGCTGCTCCCCAAGCGGCGCAACGTCGGCTGGCTGCTCAAGGTCGGTCAGGAAGACGATATGCTCTGCCATCGCCCCCGCTTGGCCACTGGTTGCGCTGGCGGAAGGGGAAGAATTGGTTCGATTACTGGTCAGCACGCTCTGCGCAAGGGTAATCGCCTCTGCCACGTCCATCCCAATACCATCGGGTTGAAGGGCTTTCAGGGCCGCTAGCAGCGTCGTGCGGTTGCCGATATCGCCCGTCGTGAGGAGCCGCGGCGACGATTCGGCGGCAATCAGCGACACCGTATCGCGCCCACTCATATCCTGTATATAGTCTTTGGCGATGTCGCGGGCGTGCGCAAGCCGAGAATCTGTCATCGTGCCGGGGGCGCTCATACTCACCGAACTGTCAATGATGACCACGGTGTGTTGACCGCCCGCCGTCGGGAGGTTTTCAAGCTGCGGTTGCGCCAAGGCAAGGCTTATCAGCGCCGCGATGATGAGGTGTATCACCAGGAGCAGCGTGAACGGCAACCACCGTCGTTTTTGCCCTTTGGTATGGTGCGGGATGCGGTGCCAATGCAGCAACGACGGCACGGTCATACGCCGCAATTTGCCGCGGCGGAGGTGCAGCCATACGATGATAGGAAGCGAGATGAGGGCAAGAAGACCAAGCGGAAATAGCAGTGTCAAGAAGAACTATCCTCTTTTCTCTCTCTGAGGGCGAAATACTCCCGCGATTCGCTTGATTGAAAACCCGACAATGCTCTTGGCAGCGGCATTTTCCTCCTCCGCACGCTGTTCCACATGCTGCGAGGGTTCTTTCTCATTGGCCTCCTGCCGCGCCTCATACTCTTGCTGCGAATGGGTGATCGTCTTGATGATCTCCATCATGTGCGGCTTCCAATGATCTTCGTGGGTGCAATCAAGCTGCGGCTGCGATTGCAACAGCGTCGGCATCTCCACCTCGCCCCGCACAATCACCAATGTGGTGTCGGGAGGATCGGCGTCGGAAGGATGAGATGTGCGGTGAGAGGGCCGGGTTGGCCGAAAGAATCGCTCATACGACGACCATTCCTCCTCAACCCACTTCGCCGTGACCACCAAGAGCATCGCGTGGGAATGCTGCAGCACGCGGGAGAGGCTAAACCAATATGGCTCGCTGAAGGTGACGATGGTTTCGTCGGTGGCGATGCGAAAATCGGCGGCGTGGAGATGAGGCAGGAGATAGCCCTCAACCCAATGCCGATCATCGTCGGCATAGCTCACAAAAACGTCGTAAAACGGCATAAATTCGTGACCCAACTTCGTACAAACGTGGTAGCAAACAGCGTTTGTTGTTTGCGTTGCTCTTGTAGAGTATAGCACATATGCTATAATAGGCGCACATGCCTTGGATTTGCGCGAAAGGAGCACGAGCGTTGGTTTTGTTCAAGCAGGTAGCCGCACTCTTTCAGGCAATACGCACATGGTTCGATGAACGCCCGCGAGTACGGCACTGGTTGAATTTAGTCCGCCTGGGGTTGTTTCAGTTTGGGATGGGGCTTTCCATCGCCCCGCTCACCGGCACGCTCAACCGTGTTCTCATCCACGAGATGACGATACCGGCGGTGGCGGTTGGCTTTCTCATCTCAATCCACTATTTTGTATCGCCTGTCCGCGCCTTGATCGGCTTCCAGTCCGACCAAAAGCGGTCAAGCGGGCGGTGGCGTACTCCCTACGTCATCCTCGGCGCGATGCTGACCTTCGGCGGCCTGGTGTGTGCCCCTTTTTCGCTTCTTATCCTCAGCGGCGACGCGATTATGCCTATCCCCTTTTGGCTGGCGATGGTCGTCTGTACGCTGATTTTCCTTGCCTATGGCGTTGGTGCAAACATCGTCGAGACCATCTACCTGGCGCTGGTGAGTGACCTCACTCCGCCCAAAGAGCGCGGCCAAGTGTTGGCGACCTTGTGGGTGATGCTGGTGCTTGGGACGGTGGTCAGTTCGGTGGTGATTAGCTGGCTGCTGGAAGACTATTCTAATGTGCGCCTTATCCAAGTGATGCAAGGATCGGCGGTCGTCTTCATCTTCCTGACCTTTTTCTCGCTGCAAAGGCAGGAAAAGCTCAACCCCGATGGGACGGTCGTTTCTTATGTTGGCGAAGAGATAAACGTGCGGCTATCGCTGTGGAAATCGATCAAGCTTCTCCTGCAGCAGGACGCCCTACGTAAGCTTTTTATTATCCTATTCATCGCCACGACGGCCTTCGCCACCCACGACGTGCTGCTTGAGCCGTACGGCGGCGAAGTTTTGCATATGACTGTCGCAGAGACCACGCAATTGACTGCATTATGGGGCATTGCGATGCTTGCGGCCATTACGCTATCGGGGTGGCTGCTCTGGCGAGGACAATCGGCTATCCTGCTGATTATTGGTGGCTGTTTGGTGGGGATGATTGGCTTTTTGGTGATTAGCATCGCCAGTAACGCGACGTTGGTTACCCCTTTCCGCGCAGGCGTGTGGATGATTGGGATGGGCCGCGGTATGTTTATCGTTGCGAGTATCGCCTTGGTCATGTCGCTGACTGATGTGGGCCATGCGGGGTTATTCCTTGGGCTGTGGGGCGTGATGCAGGCGGTGGCGCAAGGGTTTGGCACGATAGGTGGCGGGTTGCTGCGCGATATTGTCTACCGCTTGACGAGTGATACGGTGAGCGGTTATACTTTTGTGTATGGCACGTCGTTGAGCTTCTTGGTGATATCGCTTATCCTTGTGGCGATGTTCCGGCTTGATAAGAAACTCCGCGATGGGACGGTGCGCTCGCCGTGGTCGGGGCTGCAAGATATCCCAGCCGATCAGATTGCTTTTTAGCTCTCTGTGAAGGGGGATATTGCGGGTGTCAAGAGAAGGAGGCACGGCAGGATTTGCAAAGCGTATCAAATTGTGGTACAATCCACGGCGTTGACGGCAAATCAGCGCGTGCTTTGACTGCTTGCCGACGTAGCTTAATTGGTAGAGCAGCTGATTTGTAATCAGCAGGTTCAGGGTTCAAGTCCCTGCGTCGGCTCCAAAACGATGAGAGATGGGTCGGTGCCCGAGTGGCTAAAGGGGGCGGTCTGTAAAACCGCTGGCTGACGCCTACACTGGTTCGAATCCAGTCCGGCCCACCACAACACAGATTGGTTAGCGCGATAGCTCCTTATGAGTAGCACGCGCTAACCAACACTTTTGAACGCCCAAATATCCAAGTATCTACGATATCTTCGCCCACGTAGCTCAGTTGGTAGAGCACGTCTTTGGTAAAGACGAGGTCACGGGTTCAAGTCCCGTCGTGGGCTCCAGATGCAACGGTGAGAATGCCTCATTTGCAAGGAGACAAAGAAGTAGCATGGCAAAACAAAAGTTTGAGCGTACCAAGCCGCATATTAATATTGGTACGATTGGCCACGTAGACCACGGAAAAACAACACTAACCGCAGCCATCACCAAAGTTTTGTCAATGGGTGGCTCGGCTCAGTTTATGGACTACGATCAGATTGATAACGCCCCCGAAGAGCGACAACGTGGTATCACCATCGCCATTCGGCACGTTGAATATCAGACCGAAAACCGTCACTACGCACACGTGGACTGCCCCGGCCACGCGGACTATATTAAGAACATGATTACCGGCGCGGCCCAGATGGACGGCGCAATTTTGGTGGTCTCCGCGCCCGACGGCCCCAAGCCTCAGACCCGTGAGCACATCCTCCTCGCCCGCCAGGTGCAAGTCCCGGCAATGGTTGTCTACCTCAACAAGGTTGACCAAATGGACGACGAAGAGCTGCTCGAGCTGGTCGAGATGGAAGTGCGTGAGCTGCTGAGCTCCTACGAGTTCCCCGGCGATGATATTCCGATTATCCGCGGGAGCGCGCTGCAGGCTTTGGAATGCAACAACGCAGACCCCAGCGACCCTGCCTACGCCAGCATCATTGAGCTGATGAAGCACGTGGACGACTATATCCCCACCCCTGACCGCAACCTGGATCGACCGTTCTTGATGCCGATTGAAGACGTGTTTGGTATCAAGGGCCGCGGTACTGTGGTGACAGGCCGGGTTGAGCGTGGCAAAGTCAAAGTTGGCGAGACTATCGAGATTGTCGGGATGGAAGAAGATGCACCGCGCCGCACGGTGGTGACGGGTGTCGAAATGTTCCAGAAGACGCTTGATGAAGGTATTGCCGGCGATAACGTTGGGTGTCTCCTGCGTGGTATTGAGCGCAAAGATGTGCAACGTGGCCAGGTCTTGGCTGTTCCTGGCAGCATCAACCCTCACAAGAAATTTAAAGCTCAAGTCTATATTTTGAAGAAAGATGAGGGTGGACGCCATACCCCCTTCTTCCCGGGTTACCGCCCGCAGTTTTACATCCGTACCACCGACGTGACCGGCGATATTACCCTCCCCGAAGGGGTCGAGATGGTCATGCCTGGTGATAACATTGAGATGGATGTCGAGCTTATCGTGCCGGTCGCCATTGAGGAAGGGTTGCGGTTCGCTATCCGTGAGGGTGGCCGTACCGTCGGCGCAGGCGTCGTCTCCTCTATCATCGAGTAATACCCTCCCATTTACGGCTCGGATCGAGCCGTCAGGACAGAACGTGCGCCGATGGGCGGGGAGCGTGTCCTGAGAAGCTGTCTGCTTTAGCTGACAGAGTGATCACAGGCTTTGCCTATATTGTGCGGAAACATGGAACGCCATTCATCCCTCATCCCTCATCGAAAAGGTGAGATGGTGAGGGTGTGAATGGCACAATTCTTATAAAAGGATGTGTGATGGCCGTTGCCAAAGACAAGGAGAAAGACAAGAGTACTGGCTTCTCTATGATGCAGATTATTCGCGAGGTACGGTCAGAATTGCGCAAAGTTGTCTGGCCCACCCGTCAAGAGACGGTACGATTAACGATTGTGGTCATCACGATCTCAGTACTCATTGGGGTGTTTCTGTCCATCAGCGATACCATCTTTCTCTCGCTCTATAGTCTGTTGACCAGTGTGGCGCAATAACAGCAGCCATCAGCAGTCACCATTACCAATAGCTGTCAATGGCGTGCTTGTGGTTGTATTGCTCGCAACGCACTTCGCGGTGCATCAACAAACGATAGGTGAGTTTGAGGATAGGACGATCAGTGACTGATCAGGGAAAAACGACCGAGTCTGAGCACGAGCTTGAGAGTGAGCGGCGTTGGTATGTGATCCATACGTACTCAGGCTACGAAAACAAAGTGCGGCAAAATCTGGAACACCGTATCGACTCGATGGAGATGCAAGACCAGATTTTTCGTGTCATCGTGCCGACCGAGGAAGAGATCGAAATACGAAACGGTCAACGCCGGGTCGTCAAAAAGAAGATCTACCCCGGCTACGTGTTGGTACAGATGCATCTCACTGACGATTCGTGGTATGTGGTGCGCAATACCCCAGGGGTGACAAGCTTTGTGGGTCATGGCAATCGTCCAATGCCTCTTGAAGACTCGGAAGTCAAAGCAATTTTGAAACAAATGGAGGCAGAAGCGCCCAAGGTGCGCGTCAGTTACCAAGTGGGTCAGACGGTTAAAATCACCGATGGGCCATTTACTGACTTTGAAGGCATCGTCGACGCCATCGACCACGAACGTGGTCGCGTTCGGGTGTTGGTGTCATTCTTTGGGCGGGAAGCTCCCATCGAGCTTGATTTCCTCCAGGTGACGCGGTTGGTTGAGTAGGGGCGCATTTCGGCGGATGCTCCAGGTGTCTGAAAGAAAGATGGCTGGGGATAGCAAAGATAGCTGAAGCCCACTACGGTTCTCCCCAGAACCCAACGAGCTATCAAGCCTGTATACTGCGTGTTGAGTGGGTGTGCCGCACGCTGGAGCAGGTATAAACGTGTTAAAATGCGCACCTTCGGGTACATTTCAACACATAGAAAGTAGCAGAAGGACTGTGGCTAAGAAACTCATTGGCGTTGTCAAGTTGCAATTGAGTGCAGGGAAAGCAACTCCTGCGCCGCCCGTTGGCCCTGCGCTGGGCCAATATGGCGTGAATATTATGGCCTTTGTCAAGGAGTATAACGAGAAGACGGCCAAGCAAGCAGGGAGCATCGTTCCCGCTGAAATCAATATCTTCAGCGACCGCTCCTTTACTGTGCGTCTCCTCACTCCTCCCGCCGCCGATCTCCTGCGCAAGGCTGCAGGTACAAGCAAAGGATCTGGCGAACCGAAGAGCAATATCGTGGGAACGGTCACACGTGACCAACTGCGCGATATCGCCCAACAAAAGATGCCAGACCTCAATGCGCTTACCATCGATGCCGCCCAGAAGATTGTCGCAGGCACGGCGCGGAGCATGGGTATCAAAATTCTCGACTAGGACAGAGCATATACCCGTTGTACCATATGGACATATATGCACACAGCGGTGCGCTCTTGGTTTTTTGATTTGGTTTTTGAATGATGTGGGAGGGCAAAAAGCGCCCATACGTACCACAAGGAGGAAACGATGCCAAAGCACGGGAAGAAATATCTCGAAGCTGCGAAGAAAGTCAACCACGAAGAGCTGTACGAGCCACAAGACGCCATCAAGCTTGCCGTGGACACCTCTGTCACCAAGTTTGACGCCACGGTCGAGGCGCATGTTCGGCTCGGAATTGACCCCCGCCACGCCGACCAAAATATCCGCACGACGGTCAGCCTCCCCCACGGGACAGGCAAGCGAATGCGGGTGTTGGTCTTTGCGCAAGGTGAAGCCCAACGGGCGGCTGAAGAAGCGGGCGCTGATTTTGTCGGCAATGACGAGCTGATTGGTCGCATTGATAAAGAAGATTTTTTCGACTTTGATGTCGCCGTCGCGACCCCCGATATGATGGGCAAAGTCGGACGGATCGGGCGCAAGCTTGGCCCGCGTGGGTTGATGCCCAACCCCAAGAGCGGTACGGTTGTTCCCGCTGAAGATCTCCCCCGTACCATCAAAGAGGTCAAGGGTGGCCGGGTCGAGTTTCGCAACGACCGCACGGGTATCGTCCATGTTGCCATTGGGAAGGTCAGTTTTGGCCAAGAGCAACTGGTTGAAAACTTCGCCGCCTTGATGGACGCCGTGCGTATCGCCAAGCCAAGCGGCGCAAAGGGAACGTACGTCAAGAGTGTCACAGTTACGACGACGATGGGGCCGGGGGTGCGCGTTAACCCCACCAGCGCTCAAGCCATCGCCGCCCCTGCATAATAATATACAGTAAGACATAGAGTAGCTACCCTAGACCGTTGGTATTAACGTAATGCTCTTTGGAGCGCCAACCGAGGTGGCGACCATCCCTCCTATTGAGTTGTTGACGAGAGCGCGGTAGCACAAGTGCTACCATAGCCGTTCGCGTCTCTGATAGCCTCTGGTAGGCTACAATAGATAGAGAGAAATGGCCACCGCCCACGACTAGGGAACGGTGGTTTTTTTTGTGCCAGTTTGATAGTTTTGATAGTGTGGAAAGGGAGCAATCGAGGGTTCATGCCAACAGAACGCAAAAAAGCGACCGTGGCAAACCTTGTCGAGAAGATGTCGCGTATGCAATTTGCAGCGATAGCCGACTATCGTGGGCTGAACGTTGCAGAGATTACCGACCTCCGCCGCAAGATCTATGATAGTGGCGGCGACATGGTTATTGCCAAGAATACCCTGATACGGATTGCTGCCCGTGAGACCGGCCACGAAGCGATGGATCCGCTTTTGGAAGGCCCCACGGCAGTGACGTTTGGGTATGACGATGTCGCGAAAGTCGCAAAAGCGCTTGATGATTACGTCCGTTCTTCAAGCAAAGTATCCGTACGTGGTGGGGTGTTTGGCACCAGCCTGTTGAACGAAACGCAGGTTACCGATATCGCCAAGATGCCTTCCCGCGAGCAAGTTTTGGCTCAGATCGTCAGCGGTGTCCAAGCGCCGGTTTCGGGCGTGGTGAGCGTCTTGAACGCAGCTATCACCAACGTTGCTTACGTGGTTCAGGCCCGTATCGACCAACTGCAGCAAGCAGAGTCGTAACATTGTTGTCAAAGAGCATTATCTTTATCAGTATCAGTATACGTTAAGGAGCTATACAGACCTATGGCAAGCGAGAAAGTAACCAATATCATTTCGTCCATCGAAGAACTCAACGTCCTTGAGCTGGTTGAGCTCAAAAAAGAAATGGAAGAGAAGTGGGGCGTGACCGCCGCCGCTCCAGTGGCGATGGGCGTTGCTGCTCCGGGCGCTGCCCCGGCTGGCGATGCTGGTGGGGCCGCACCGGCGGCTGAGGAAAAGGACGAATTTGATGTTATACTGAAAGAGATTGGCGGCAACAAGATCCAAGTCATTAAGGTTGTGCGCGAATTGACCAGCCTCGGCCTGAAGGAAGCCAAAGATCTCGTGGAGGGCGCTCCCAAGCCAATTAAAGAAGGTGTGAGCAAGGAAGAGGCCGAGGCCGCCAAAGAAAAGCTCACCGGGGCAGGAGCAACCGTCGAAATGAAGTAAAAAGAGGGCCATATGCAATCACCGCAAGCGGGCCAACCCCCAACATTGACCGCTGTGCAAGCACATCCATTACTCTATCCTTCAGTTGAGCAGAGCCTTGCCCACCAACATGCACGCATCGCATCATTTGTTGCGGCAAGCCATAATCGCGAGAGCGTTCAGGCAACGATTATGGAGACCGTGCGTACGTTGGAACAAGGCCTGATTGCGGTGGAAGGCCCTCCCGGGTCTGGGACAACAACGCTGCTGGCGCACCTTGCAGCAACACAGCCCTATGCCTCCTGGTTTTACGATGAAGACATCAGCGGGGGAGCCGCGGCGTTGTGTGCCCAGATCATTGCCCTACACGACCTTGATGTCCCTCTCATCCCGCCCTCTGCTGCTACCAATCCCCGGACAATAGAGCGGCTCCTTGAGGAAGCCGCAGCACGCCGTTCAAAACAGACGCAACACGGTGCTGCCACGCCAGGTGCTCAGCCAGGTGCTCAGCCAGATGATCCCCCGATTGTCCTCCTCATCGACCCGCCGACCTGCTCATCGCAACCGCGTGATGCATATCCTTTCCCCATCCCTGCGACGCTGCCGCCACGTACCTTTATTATCTATGCTTGCACACCCAATTCCTCTCCCGACTCGCCGCCAGATGTACAGATTGTGCTGCCGAGTGCGGGCGAAGAAGTTGAGCAAGCTATGACTGCTACGCTACAACTGCTTGATTGCCCATCTGAATGGCATTCAACGTTGTTCGCGTTTGCGCGGGGGAATTTCTTAGCCTTGCGGTTGGCGTGCCAAATGATGCAGCACGGGATGATCGATTCTTCATCCCTCACGCCGCTCTCATCGAAAGAACCAGAATACTCTCCTCCTTCTCCGCTCAACCATCTTTACCAGACATGGTGGTCGTCCCTTGATGAGCAAGGCCAACGGTTGGCGTTGTTGCTTGGGGCGACGGCAGAACCATTGCCAATTGGTGTGTGCCAGACATTGCTTGAGGATGATGCGTCAACGCATTTGGCAGCGTGGGAGAAGTTGGGGATACTTTTGCCCAACTCGCAAGACACTGCCTCGTTTGCGCATTGGACACTCCGGGAATATCTCATCCAGACCCACGGCGACAAGCTCACGAAGATGCACGAAACGATTGTCGAGCTTGCGATGGAGACTGAGCCAGAGCTTTTGGAGAAGGGTGGCGCAAATAAGGAACAAACCCTGTGTGGCCGCTATCTCACAAACCACTTTGCACGTCATGCGGCGCTTGGCACCGACCATACGAAACATACCATCCTGCCGAAGCTCGCAGAACGGGCGTGGATCAATAATCAAGAGCGGCGGAATGGGCATATGGCGCACACCGCGCGCGATTTGGCGTGGGAACTGCGTACCGCCGCCGCACACCATATCTCCGAACGCGAGCAGGTTATCCCTCGTATCCTGCGACTTGTTCGCGCGGCGGTATTGGCAGGAACATTGTCGTCGTTGGCGCGCACGATGGATCCCAATGATGCTGTTGGGGCGCTTGAAGAGGTGATGAAGCACAATGGACGGGAGCAAAGCCTCAAATTGGTGCTCAACGTGGTCGGTGACCTCGCCGATGGCAAGCCCAAAGCCAACATCTACCGCAAACTTGGCGAGATGTGCTATCACCAAGGGATGCGCAACTCTGCGATGCGGTTGTTGGGCGATGCGCTCGACTTAGAAGAGCCGCGTATCCCCCGCAGTTGGACAGAAGGACGTGATCATCTCCTTTCCACGATGGTACAAACAGCACTCTCTGCCGACACCATTGAGGCTGCGCTTGATATCAGCGAATACATCCATTCTAATGAGCAACGCGGGATGGCAGAAACTCATATCGTCCGCCATCTCATTTTGCGAGGGGAGCTGACCCGCGCTCGCCGGGTGGCCTGCAACATCCGCCACGAAAGCCTCACGGCGTGGGCGCAGGCAGAAGTGGCCGTTGCCGTGGCGAGGTCGGGCGACCTGCGAATGGCGGAGATCCTGCTTGACGATGTACAGAGCGATACCGCCACCTCGTGGGCACAAATAGAGCTTGCGAGCGATATGGCCGCGACAAATGAACAGCAGGCGCAAGAACGCATTGAGCAGCTTGATAGCTCTCACCAACGTGACCATGGCCGTGCCCGGCTTTCACAGGCGTTGGCGCGTGCTGGCAAGGGGGCAAAAGCACTTGCCGTTATTGAGGAAATCCAAGAGCCTGCAGAACAAATTGCTGCATTACTTGACCTGCGCAATGAAGTTGATACCAACACCGCGATGGTGGCGCTGAAAAAGGCAAGCCAGATGATTGGCGACCTGAAGCGTGAAGAGCGGGTGCCGCTTATGGCAATGCTTGCTGCATCATATGCCTTCCTGAACAACCGCGAACAAGCCATCAAAGTGGCCAACCGCTTGCCAGAGGGCGAAGAACGGGTACGAGCATTGTCGCGGGTGGCGGTGGCATTGGCCTATGCGGGCGATTATGCAGAGGGATTAGCCATTGCGCGGGCACTTGAAGACGATGATGAGCGCGATTGGACACTCGACGAGCTGACGACCGTGTTGGCGAATGCCGGACGGTGGCAAGAAGCACAAGCACGGGCACAAGAGATAAGCGATGTCAAAGGACGGGCGCGAACATTGACCAATCTGTCAATCGCGTTGGCGCGGCTTGGAGCGCCTTTGGCCGGGTTGCAGTTGGCGCGCTCTATCCCCGACCCGTCGGAGCGCGGGCGGGCGTTGTTATTCCTCGCCCCGCTGCTCATCGAGTCGCACCACAGCACCGAAGCCATCAGCACATTTGAGACGGAGCGCGCCGCCCACAATGAACGATTGAGTACAGCCCTCGACCGCACAGAGCTTGCCAAATATCTGGTTGCTGTTGCGACATCGTTGGCCGAATATGGTGAAATAGACCGTGCGGAACACCTTGCACATAAGATAGGTCAGGAATTTGACCGGGCGAAGGTCTACCTTGCTATCGCCAAAAACACTGCCAAACAGCACGAGATCCGTCATTCCTACAACGCGCTGGGTAATGCCCTCTGTTCAAGCATCAGAGACCGCGAAGCAGCTTTTGAGTTGCTTGGGCGGGCAGTGCCGGTCTTCATGTACCTTGGCGATGGCAACCTGCTGTTGACGATTGCCGAAATGGTTCACGACCTTGATACGTGGTGGTAGCTGTGAAGCCATATGAGCCGCATAAGCGGCATACATTGTGGAGCCGCCACATCATACGCCACATACGCCACCTTATGCACATCATCGTGTTGGTGGGTGGCGTGATGCTCTTCGCGCTGCTGTGCGGGGGAGTATATGAGCCGGTATTTGCTGCTCCCCCCTCGCCGCCCACCATGCCGCTCCCCTCCCCCGCCGCCGACCGCTATGCCACCGTTGAGGAAATAGAGACCTTCTTGCAGGAGACGGCTGCCACCTACCCAACGTTGGCGAGAGTGGAAACGTTTGGCGAGTCGTGGGAATATGAAACGACTGGTGGAGAGCGTGGCTATCAGTTATGGGCCATCCGTATCACCAATCAGGACACAGCGCCTTCTACAACGCCTGATAACGGTGGTCAGGTGGGCCAAAAACCCGTTTTCACGCTTGCGGCAGCGATACACGCCCGTGAGCTGACAAGCGCCGAGCTGGCAACGCGCTTTATCTCCTATCTCCTCACAAACTACCATATCGATCCGACCGTCACGTGGCTGCTCAATGAGCGGGAGATTGTCGTCATTCCTATGGTCAACCCCGACGGGCGGAAAATCGCCGAAGAAGGCTTCCTACAGCGCAAAAACGTCAACAACACCAATGGTGACGAGTGCAGCATCCCGCCCCACGACTATAACCATTACGGCGTCGATCTCAACCGCAATTTCTCCTTCCAATGGGGAGCCGTTGATAGCCCCGCCACCGATCCTTGTGCGGTCACCTATCCGGGGACGGAGGCTGCGTCGGAGCCAGAGACGCAAGCGCTCCAAGCCTACCTCACCTCGCTCTACCCTGATCACCCCGCTCCAAAGGATGAAATGCCCGCTCCTGATGATACGAGCGGTGTACTGATATCGCTCCACTCCTACTCGAACCTGGTGTTGTGGCCATGGGGCTATGTCGGCCACGAAACCCCCAACGGCGAGGGGTTGATGCGGTTGGGAGAAGCCTTCGCGACACTGAACGGCTATGAGCCGGGGCAGGCCGTCACGCTCTATCCCACCTCCGGCACGGTCGAAGATTGGGCGTATGCGAACCTTGGGATCGCGCCCTACACCTTTGAGGTTGGCCCCACGACGATGGATGATCCGCAGTGCGGCGGGTTTATGCCGCCCTATAGCTGCTTAGATGAGGCGTATGGCGGAGGATTTTGGCCGCGCAACTTGCCAACCTTCCTCTATGCTGCGAAGGTGGCCCGCGCTCCCTACCGCCTTCCCGCCGGGCCGATGGTCGATACCCCGACGGTGGTGAGTAGCACCCTTGCCTTGACGATCACTGCGCCGTTGGTCAGCAAGACGACAACCATCTCCACAAGCGAGATGGCTCTTGGATCATCTGTGTGGTATAGCGCTACGACATCCCCCGTGACAACCTATCTGACCGTGGCTCTGACCGCAACCGATGGCCTTTATGACGAGGTGCGGGAGACTGCAACCGTCACGCTGCCGCTCTCAACCCTCGCCCCGCTCTCCCCCACGCTCCGCATTACGCAGACCGATAGCCTTAGCCCAACTCTCTTGCTCATCCGGGCGCAGGATAGTGATGGCATATGGGGGCCATATACCGTGGCGTGGTCGTGGGAACCACATGCCAACGCTGAGGAGCCAGATGAGGAGCCGGATGAAGAGCCGGATGAGCAGATCTATCGTCTGTGGCTGCCCTATATCGACCAACGTCCTCCTTCATAGCGTCTCGCTGTGACGCCTTGCTGTAACATCTCGCTCATCCTCCTTCCCAACACCTTGCATTGCCAATGCTCGTATATCGAATATCTGCTGGAATAGCATCAGCTTAGGATATTCAGTAGTAGGAGGAAGTGTTACAATGAGGGGAATACTTGTTGACTTGCCTGCGACAACCTCCTCCTTGGGCCGATCGATCATCGCCGTGGTATAGTGCGGTATAGTGTGGAGCAATCGCTTCATATTGGGGGGGTGGCAGAAGCACTAGCGACATCGCCATGAATATAACTACTTCTGTAATCATTCCTTCGCTCAACTCGCCAATCATCAACCGGGTGATTGCGAGCGTCAAGGAACAATTGCCTGCTCCCAACGAGATTATCGTGGTGGGGCGCGATGACCCTGCTCTCCTCGCCGACCGCAGTGGCATACACTTCCTTGAAACAGCCACCCCAATCTCTGCTCCGGCTGCCCGCAACCGCGGTGCGGCGGTGGCGACGGGGGAGGTGCTTTGCTTCCTCGACTCCGACTGTCTCCCATCGCCCGAATGGCTCCGAAAGCTCATCGCCCGTTACCAGCGCGGGGCGGGGATTGTTGGCGGGGGGGTTATCCTGCCGCCTCAACATACCTACTGGCATCTCTGCGACAACTTAGCGGTTTTTGCCGATTTCCTTTCGATTGCGCAGCCGGGTGAACGTCCTTTCCTGCCAAGCCTCAACTTCAGTATCCGCCGGTCTATCTTCGAGACGATAGGCGGGTTCGATGAGGATTTTGTGCCGTCGGGAGAGGATGTTGACCTCTGTTTGCGGTTGCGGAGGCGGGGCTATCAGCTATTCTTTGAACCTGCCGCCACCGTGACCCACGAAAGTGCGCGTGATAGCTTTGAATTGATGTGGGAACGGTTTCGCACCTTTGGAGGCGGCTATGTAGCGATACAGCAGCGCCACGAAGATGTCATCGGTAGCTCGTTGCGTTACAATATCTCACTACGAGCACCGCAAATCACCTATCTCGCATCGCCGCTACTTGCGCTGATAGACAGTTTGCTCTTCTACCAACGCACCCCGCGGCTTTGGCGATACTGGCATGCATTGCCGGGGATCGTCGCGGCGCGGCTGGCGTGGTATGTGGGGCTTGTCCGGCAGCCAAAGGGAGAGGAAGAGGAAGCATAAGAGGCACATTCTGGCTGAGTTAGCTATCTGGACGATCATCATCAATTGGAAGCAGGTTGAGGCGACATGCACGTGCATCGACTCGGTCAAGCGGTGTGATTACCCGCGTCCGGTGCCGGTTGTGGTGGTAGAAAACGGGTCGGGGGATGGCTCGTTGGACACCATACGCGCCACCCACCCCGATGTGATAGTGCTGCCGCAAGCGCACAATCTCGGCTTTGCCAAGGCGGCCAATATCGGGATGCGCTATGCTTTTGACCGTGGGGCAGAGGCGGTGTTGCTGCTGAATAATGACGCGACGATTGCCCCCACCCTCTTCACGGCCTTGAATACATTCCTGGCCCACCACGATGCTCAAAAGGAAACGACGGTTGGCATTGTCAGTGCGAAGGTCTTTGCACAGGATATCCCCACTCAGCTATGGTCTGTTGGCGGGCTGTACCGCGGGATACGGGTGGTCAATCTGGGCGCGGGCGAGGAAGACCACGGCCAATATGACACCTTCCCACTTGATTTTGTCTACGGATGTGCTATGCTGTTGCGGAGAGCAGTCTTCCACGACATCGGAGGATTTGACGAGCGGTTTTTCGTCTACTACGAAGATATCGACCTGTGTATACGGGCGCGGGCTGCGGGCTATCGCGCGGCACTGGCCCCCGCCGCCCACGTCTGGCATGAGGGGGCGGGTAGTACACAGCAACATCCTCCAATGAAAGTCTTCTACGAGACCAAGGGAAGAGTACAATTCTTTCTCAAACACCTACGCGGGCTATGGGTCATCCTCTTTCTGGCAAATGAAGCGCATTATCAAGCGTGGTTGAGTTTTCAGCGGTTGCGCGCAGGAGCATTTCGCAGTATGCTTGCTGGATGGCATGGGGTGATTGCCGGTTTGATGGCAAAAAAGTCATCGTAGAGTCGCATACAGTCGCATACAGTCGCATAGAGTCGTCACACATACCTCATGAACTTAAAGACCTTGCACACAGAAACACAGCAGGATATGTTAACCAGGGTAACATTCACTGGAGAGCGGGTAGTTCCCACCTCCAACGGAAGTATCTTGGAGTATGGTATCCACACCATCCATTCAGTGCTCTACCAGCACGTCGCGCGGCGACTAGCGGGGCGGCGGCTTCTCGACATTGGGTGCGGCACGGGCCATGGTGCTCATCACCTTGTGCGGCTTGGCGGTGGAGAGGTGTGGGGGACAGATATCTCCGCCGATGCGGTGCATTTTGCAGCAAGCTACTACCCTTGCCTTGAAAATCGGGTCGCCGTATGCGATGCACACCACTTGAGCATTGCCAGCGAGAGCTTTGATGCCATCAGCGCGATTGAGATGATAGAGCATGTGGAGTCGGCGGCGCAAGTGCTAAGTGAGGTGAAACGCATTTTGCGGCCAGAGGGGTTGTTTTTCCTCTCCACCCCCAACCGGATCGTACAATCGCCGAAGAGCGATACCCCTGTGAACCCATATCACGTCATCGAATATACGTTCGTTGAGTTAGACGCGCTGTTACGGCGAGAGTTCGGAGGCGTGGAGATCTTCAGTGTGGTTATCCGCCAACGAGCATTCCTCGCCCGCTATCTCCCTCATATTCTTGCGCCTGCCTTGCCCTTCCCGCTCGCCAACCTTGAACGGTTTCTCTATTGGCACGTCCCGCCGTGGAACAAGCAAACGCTCCATCCCAATGACGTGGTCATTTACCCGGGCTATCTGCCTGGCTGTATGGGGTTTTTCGCGGTGTGTTCCAACCCGCTCTAGCCAGAGACGATATGACAGCAAAACACCAAAGCATTCCCATTCGCGACTATTATCAACAGTGGTATGCAACCAAGACACCAGCGCCCTACGACGATTTTCCCCTCTGGCACCGCTACGCTGCGGCTCTCCAATGGACAATTGAACAGCTCAACACGCCATCTCCCCGCGGCTTAGAGGTGGGGAGCGGTGGTGGTCAGCTCCAAAACATGGTTGAGGACTATGTCGGGGTCGATATCGCCGCGAGTGCGGGGAGATTTGTCGATGCGCCCTTCTATGCAGCATCTGCGACCCGCCTCCCCTTCCAAGATGCGTCATTTGACATTGTATGGAGCATTTGGACACTTGAACACGTCATAGATCCAGAGGCTATGCTCAGCGAAATGATGCGTGTCACCAAAAAAGGTGGTATGATTTTCTTGTGCGCCTCGTGGATGGTGCCAGATTGGGCGACGCGAACCTACCATCTTGGGCCGTGGCGCGAGAAAACGCTTCCTGATATCCTCCTGAAAGCGTCGGTGCCGGGCCGAAAGTGGTTTGGGTGGCCGTTTATCTGGACAACCCGCCTCGTGCAGATGTGGCGGGGGAGGGGAGAGCACCTTTCGTACCGATTTCTCTTGCCAAATCACATAACATACGAAGAGTATGATGCCGATGCGTGTATTCAGATTGACACCGCGTCGGTGATACACTGGTACCGCGCGCGGGGAGTAGCGTGCAAGAGCCACCCAACCGAACAAGCTATCGTGCTATCCCGCCATGATGAACCGCTCATTTTTCAGTTATAGTGGGGCGTATGCAAACACAAGAAAAACGTCTGGAAACGTGGGTTTTTAGCCTATCACAGCGAATAATTGACACCAAACGGCAATTGCCACCATTGCCGCCGGTCGCCCGCCGTATCATCTCGCTGCTGGGGAAGACCGTCGGGCTGTTGGTGCTGGGGTGGATGGTCGTGCTCACCTACCAACAGCGCCACGTGCTGTTTGAAGCGCTTGACGTAAATCCTATCTACCTCATTCCGATTGTCATATGCTACGGGCTGGGGTTTGTGCTGGCCGTGGTGAATTGGCACACGCTGTTGCGGCTCTTTGGCGAAAAACACTCCTTCTTTGAGAACTATGCGATTTATGCCTACACCTCGGCATGCCGCTATTTCCCCATTCCCTACTTTTCGCTCGGCGCAATGCTCTATAAATACCAGCAGGCGGGGACGACTTACCGCACGACAGGCCTCGCGATGTTGGCCTTTAGCATCGTCTATATTGTGTCGGGAGTGATGCTCTTCTTAACATCGTCGTTGGTGGGGGTGGCAGTCAATTTCCACGCTTCAATGGTCTATGTGGTGGTGAGTGGCGCATTGCTCTCACTGCTGCTGCATCCATCAGTCTTTACCGCGATTATCCGGGTGAAGAGCTTGGGAGAGGAAGATCCTGTCCCCGTCCCGCCCATTACGTGGAAAACAATGCTGATGCTCGTGGCGATGAATATCACGATTCTGCTGCTTGGCGGCGGGGTGATCTTCTTTTTCGCCAAGATGGTGCTTGGGGTATCATATACGCTGCTGCCGGTCTGCATCGCGGCGTGGAGCCTCTTGGTAAGCGCGACACTACTGATTTCGTGGTTGCCATCAGACTTCGGCATCACGCAGATCGTCTTGTTGGCAGTGTTTCAAAGCCATCTTCCGGTTGCGCTGGTGACGGCCGTCTTTGCGACGTGGCGTCTTGGCGCAATCGTGCTTGATCTGTTAAATGCAGGGAGTGCTATGTTGATACAGCATGTACGAAAGGATGCAATATCGTGAAGATTGGGAAGATTGGGAAGATCCGGTTTATGACGGTGGTCGCAGCAATGCTCGCATTGTTGCTCGTGGTGGTTGGCTGCGCGCAACAACCCGTGCAGACGCCCGTTTCGCCCACAGAAGAGCCTACGGAAGAGCAGGTTGAGGAAGAGGTAACGGAAGAACCCACGGAAGAGGCCGAAGAGCCGACCGACGAGGCCGAAGAG
>CAZGLO010000017.1:0-57327 GCA_964526735.1 uncultured Chloroflexaceae bacterium
TATTTGGCGATGTTTTTGGAATGATACTCTATGAACCGGACTTTGACGTAGCCCTGCATTGGCATACTCGTGCTTGCAGAAAGCGGAGATATATGCTACACTACGTGTTCTAGAGTGGCAAAAGAGAGATTTTGCTGCGGGAGCACAATGATGTGCAAGAGGCGCATAGCACAGAGGTGTGCAATCTGTAAAGCTGAGGGTATTTACTCTCAGTTCTTTCGTTATTTCGCACTCCCACCGAGGGCTTTCGATTGTGGCACTTCAACGTTCTCTCGCTCTCGACCTGGGATGTTCCAATCAACAAGGGCAATGAGGGATGAGTGAAAAACCATCATATTTGACACGCGAAGGGTTAGCGAAGTTAGAAGCAGAGCTTGAGGAACTGACAACGTTGGGGCGCAAGGATGTGGCAGAGCGTATCGCCGCTGCCAAGGAGCTGGGAGACATCTCCGAGAGTGGCGAATATGAAGACGCCAAGAAGTCTCAAGCGCTTCTTGAGGGCCGTATTCGGGAAATCAAGAATCTCATCTCGCGTGCTCAAATCATAGAGAACGAGTCGCCACACACCGTCGATGTCCAAATCGGCTCATCCGTTACGGTTCGCTTCGATGGTGAAGATGAAGAGGAGACGTGGACGATTGTCGGGAGTGCCGAAGCCTCCCCCCACGAGGGCAAAATCTCCAACGAATCTCCCGTCGGTGAGGCCTTGCTTGGTAAGACCGTCGGCGACCAGGTGGAGGTACAAACTCCATCCGCACCCATGAAAATTACCATCACCCGCATCGAATGAGCATCGGTGAGCATCTGCATGATCGCTTAATCACCCGAAACCGTGTTGGACTGCTCTGATAGCGTGTAAAGGGACGCATGGAATTCAACGATCTTCAAGCTCAACGTCTTGCCAAACTCGAACGGTTGCGGGCCGAGGGGATAGACCCCTTCCCCCCGCGCAGCGCCCAGACCCATACCATCGCTGAGGCAACTGACCAATTCGAACCGCTTGCGCAAACCGAAACCCCCATCACGCTGGCCGGGCGGATTGTCGGCGCGCGGCGGGTGATGGGCAAGCTCGCGTTTTGCCATATTACCGATGGCAGTGGGCGCATTCAGCTTTGGCTCAGCCGCGGAGAGGTGGGCGAAGAAACCTTCCTTCGGTTCCGCGACGAACTCGACACCTTCGATATTGTTGAGGCGATGGGCGTGCTTCGCTTGACGAAGAAGGGCGAGCGGTCGTTGTATGTCCAACGGCTGACCGTCTTGGCAAAGTCGCTCAACCCGCCCCCTGAAAAGTGGGAGGGCTTGAAGGATGTTGAGGAGCGTCACCGCCAACGCTATCTCGACCTCATCGTGAACGACGACCGCCGTGATATCTTCCGCAAACGCGCACAAACCATCGCTGCCATGCGTCGTTTCCTGGACGACCGCATGTTTGTCGAAGTCGAAACACCGATTTTGCAGCCTATTTATGGTGGCGCTGCCGCCCGCCCCTTCGTCACGCACCACAACCAGCTTGATCAAGATCTCTACCTCCGCATCGCGACAGAGCTTTACCTCAAGCGGCTGATTATTGGCGATTTTGGTGCAGTCTACGAGATAGGTAAAAACTTCCGCAATGAGGGGGTTGATCGTAGTCACAACACCGAGTTTACGGCGATGGAGTGCTATCAAGCCTACGCCGACTATAACGACATGATGCGGCTTACCGAGCAGATGGTGCGCTTTATTGCCGAGCAGGTGACCGGCGGCACGGTTGTACCCTATCAAGAGCACCAAATCGACTTTGCCCCCGACTGGCCCCGCATCCCGCTCACGGAAGCCATCCAGACGCACACCGGCATCGATATCATGCAGCATACCAACCTCTCTTCCCTCCTTGATGCCATCCGTGCGGCGGAGCTTCGAGAGGTTGAGCAAAAAGAGACGTGGGGCAAGCAGGTGGATGAGCTATTTAGCACCTACGTTGAACCAACCCTCATCCAGCCTACCTTTATTATTGATTATCCAGTTGAGCTATCCCCCCTCGCCAAGCGCAAATCACCAACCTCCGACTACACCGAGCGGTTTGAAGGCTTTGTTGCCGGTATGGAGCTTGCCAACGCCTTTACCGAACTCAACGACCCCATCGACCAAGAACAGCGGTTTTTAGAGCAGGGGCGCGCGCTTGACGCCGGAGATGAAGAAGCGCATCAGATGGATAACGACTTCTTGAATGCGCTGATGTATGGCATGCCCCCGACAGGCGGGTTAGGTATCGGCATAGACCGCTTGGTGATGATCCTCACCAATCAGCCGACCATACGAGAGGTTATTCTTTTTCCACATTTGCGATCACGGTCTTGAGTTATGACCACAATACTTATCAATGGGACAGACACCCTGCTAGGCGCACGTATCGCCCAAATTATGAGCGAACATCGGCAGGTACGGCTCATTGGGCTGGGCAAAAACCGGCCTATCGCCCCCGTCGGACGTGCTGATATCCTGACCGCCAACCTAGACAACCATCAGATTGCGGAACTGCTGCAAGCCAAGCGGGTCGATGTGGTGGTGCATCTCGATATGATAGGCGAGGAAACCCCCGCCACCACTCGCGAAGCCGCATTGCAACACAACGTGTTAGAGACGATGGGGCTGATCGGGGCATGTGCTTCCTCTGGCGTCCACCGCGTGGTGATGAGAAGCAGTAGTCTCGTCTATGGCTTCCTTCCCAGTCTCCCCTCGTTCATTCGTGAAGAGCGGGAGATTGTTCGTTCTGGGTCACCGGGCATTCTCCGCGACTACCGTGAGCTTGAGCGGTTTGCCGAAAGTTTCGCCAAGAAACACCCGTCTGTTGAGATGGTACAGCTTCGGTGTGCGCCAATGGTGGGGGGCGGGGTGATATCGCCACTCACCTCCTACCTCAGCGCGCATACGCCTCTCACGCTGCTTGGCTTCGACCCGCGCATCCAGCTTATCCATCTAGACGACGCGGCACGGGCGTTTGTGCAGGCAATTTTCAGCGAGGCAACCGGCCCCTTCAACATTGCCACCAATGATTGCCTCACGCTCACCCGCGCTATTCGGCTTGCTGGTAGTCAACCTGCCCCTGTCCCCGAACCACTCTTCGATGTCGCGTCACATATGGGGTTTAGCCCGCAACAGCACCGCTATCCCTACGACCGCGACTTCTTAAAATATGCCTGTGTGGTTGATTCGGCCCGCGCCCACCGCTTGCTGGAATGGGAACCAACCTTTTCGGCAGAGGATACGCTGCGGGAATTGTGCAAGAGCAAGGGCAAACAGCAAAATCAGCGCTCGGAACACCATCACGCCGAAGTAGCGCTCCACACCTTCCTGAACAAAGACACCGAATCAACGCACGAGCGGAGGTAGTACAATGTATTCTCCCTACGAGCATGAATGGAACCCGATCCACAAGCCGCAAGCGCCCGCGGAGCCTGAACCCAACCCCGCCACCACCGCCGAAGAAGAGGTCTATGAAATCCAAGTGAAGATACACGAGCGTGCCGAGGATGAGAATCAGCACCTGGATCCGGTCGCCGCTTTTGTCTCTTCGCTGCTGCAGATGGTCGCCGACACGATGGAACATCTGACGCCCGCGCAACTGCAAGAGAGCGTCGCGATGTTGCGTTCTCTAAAGGCGCAAGACCTCTTTGAAGAGTCCTTCTGGAAAGAACTGCGGTCGCTGGTAGAGTATCAGGTCAAGCAGCAGGTCGCCTTTATTGAGCGCCGGTTGCAGGGCGATTACCACACCGATCCCTACGGGATGGATGATGAGTTTGTGCGGGCGGTTCGGCCATTCCTCTCCTTTTTCTACCGCTCGTGGTGGCGCACCACCACCCACGGGGTTGATAACATCCCTGAGTCGGGGCGCGCGCTGCTTGTCTCCAACCACAGTGGCGTTATCCCGTGGGACGGCGCGATGATTGCCACAGCCGTCTACGAAGAGCATGTTGCCGCGCGGCTTGTCCGCAACCTCTACCTGCATTGGTTCAGCACATTGCCATTTGTGGGCACGACGCTGACTAGCCTTGGGAGTGTGTCGGGCACGCCGGAAAATGCAGAGCGGCTGCTCTTGGAGGATGAGCTAGTATGCACCTTCCCAGAGGGCACCAAAGGCGTTGGGAAGCTCTTCCAAGACCGCTATCAACTGGCGCGTTTTGGGCGGGGCGGGTTTGTCCAAACGGCCCTGCGCACCCGCTCACCCATCATTCCGGTATCGGTGGTGGGGGCGGAGGAAATCCACCCCATGCTAATCAACGCCGAACCGCTTGCGAAGATGTTTGGGCTGCCCTACTTCCCGATCACGCCTACCTTCCCGTGGCTTGGCCCACTTGGCGCGATACCCCTCCCCACGCAGTGGAGCATTACCTTTGGGGAGCCGCTGACGTTGGATGACTACGGCCCGGAAGATGCCGACGACCCACTTGTCATCTTTATGGTCTGCGAGAAAGTACGTAGCACCATTCAGAAGACCCTCGACGCCAAGCGGCAAGAGCGACAATCGGTCTTTTAGTTGTGGAGTGGGGCGGCACTCCCTTGAAGCCCACGAGCTTTAGCCGTGGGAGCCGCCACGTGATGAGGGTGATAACTATGCGGATGGCAAAAATGGCAAAAGTGGTTGGTGTCACTAGTACCATTTGTCTGCTCCTTGTGAGTATGACCGTGGCGGGGTGTGGGTGGTTTGGGGGCGGGGAAGAGGAACCGCAAGACGCGGAGCAATCTACCGAAACATCCGAAACACCTTCCACACCCTCCCCCGCCGCCCAATCGCCTACCACCATATCTTCTCCCAGCCTTGATACCCCCACACCCACACTAGAGCACACACCGCTTCCCCTTCGTGATGACTTTGAAGGAGAGACACTTGTGGTTGGCACCAATGTCTCGCCATCATACCCGCCGCTTGAGTTTGTTGACGAGTCGTCCGGCACGGTGCAAGGCTTTGACATCGACCTGGCGCGGGCGATTGGAGAGCGTCTTAACGCCGCCATCCGCATTGAGACCACCTATTCCTTTGAGACCCTGCCCGCGGCGATTGCTGATGGCCATGTTGACCTCATCATATCGGGTATCCCCATTCAGCGGGAGCAAACGCAAGGCGTGGTCTATTCGGTGCCCTACCTGGCGATTGGGCAGGGCGTGGCGGTGCGGCGCGACTTGCAAATCCCCATCACCCGCGTTGAAGACCTCTCGCAATTGGGGCTGATAGGAGTGCAGCAAAACACCGTTGGCGAGGATGCGCTCCGTAATGCGGGTATCGCTTCGGCGCAGATGTACTATGTGGCGGGCATTGATGAGGCGTTTGTGGAGCTTGCCAGAGGGACAATCGACGCGGTTGTGGCAGATGGCGCGGCGGTGGCATGGTACACGCGGCAGTGGGCAGAGACTATCAAGCTGGTTGGCGGGCCGTTCGCCGTGAACGAATATGGCATTGTGATGAGGCCGGACGACCAACGCCTCCGCACGGCTATCAACGGGACGCTGCAAGACCTCAAGGATGATGGGACATTGCAACAGCTGCTCAATACGTGGGGTCTTGAACACGTTGCGTACATTCCATAGCAATTTTACGGGTAATTAGGGGGATTTTTGGGGATTTAAGGGGAATAGAGAACGTGGCCACTGACATTTTGATGCCAAAGACGATCCAAGATGGTCTCAACACCACGATGCTACCGCGTATGGTGCTTTGCTACCACCGGGTTGGCTCAACCATGGACATCGCCCGTGATTGGGTGCAGCGCGCAACTCCCGATGAACTCCCGATGTTGGTGATTGCCGAGGAGCAAACGACTGGCCGCGGTCGGATGAAACGACCATGGGTCAGTTCTGCTGGAGGCTCTCTGCTCTTCTCGATTGGCTTTCGACCGACGTGGCTCTCCCCCGCCGATGCGCCTACACTGGTCTGGTTGGCGGGTGTGGCGCTGTGCGAGGGCATACACGAAACAACGAACCTCCACCCGATGCTCAAATGGCCCAATGATGTGATGCTCAATCAGGCTGACCAGCCTGACCAGCCCGACCAGCCCGACCAACCCGACCAACCCGACCAGCCCGACCAGCCCGACCAGCCTTCGCAACCCTCTTCCCAAGCGGTGGAGGTGGCCAAAGTGGCGGGTATTTTGCTAGAGGCCGCCAGCAAGCGCCAACACATCGATTGGGCGGTGTTGGGGTGCGGGCTGAATGTTAACGAGTCGCCCCCGCCGCACCCATCGCTCATCTACCCGGCAACGTCGCTTGCGGTGCACAGCGGCCACCGTGTGGCTCGTCTCCCCCTGCTCAAGGCAATCTTGCGGCGGTTTGACCATTGGTTTTTGGCCTTGCAAGAGGGCAAACGCGATGAGCTTTTCGATGCGTGGCGGGCATCGCTCATCACCATTGGGCAGCCCATCTCCGTCAATACAGGGCAGGCGCAGGTGAGCGGCGTGGCAGAGGACGTTGAGCCATCAGGGGCGCTGCGTGTCCGGGATAGAGACGGGGCCATCCACATCGTTGCCAGCGGAGATATTGCTCCCTACACCTCCCAATGACCACCCAACCACCATCTTCCCCCCAACTCGCCAACTCAAAACCTACCAAAACCACGAGTATTGCAGTTGCGGCGCTGCTGATTGCAGTGGGCAATATTGCGAGCCGTGTGCTTGGGCTGGGGCGGATGTCCGTCATTGCCTACTTCTTTGGCCGCGGCCCCAATGTCGATAGCTATACGGCAGCGTTGACCATCCCCGTGACGGTCTATGACCTGCTCATCAACGGCGCGATTAGTGCCGCATTAGTGCCTATTTTCAGCGAGTATGCCGAAGGAGATGAGCGCGAATTTTGGCGTATCGTCTCCAGTATGATTAATATCGCGCTGTTGGCGTTGAGTGTGCTCATTTTGCTGATGATGTGGCAGGCTCCGATGGTCGTCAACTTGCTCGTGCAGTCAACGCGGGTGGAGCTACGGCCACAGACGATCCTCCTTGTCCGCATGATGCTGCCTGCCGTCATTTTTATGGGGCTTTCTGGCCTGATGACCGCCGTGCTCTATGCCCGCCGAAAGTTCCTCTTTCCGGCCTTCGCAGGGGCAACGTTCAATGCGGGGATCATTGTCGGGGCGATGGTCTTCCACGACCAGCTCAATGTGGCGAGCTTGGCGGTGGGGATGTTTCTCGGGGCGGTGGGGCAAGTCCTGCTGCAACTCCCCGGCATGCGCGGGTTGCGTTATCACCACACGCTCAACCTCCGCCACCCTGTCGTGCGGCGCATCCTGAAGCTCTACGCGCCGGTGGCATTGGGCATCGGCTTTTCAATCATCGGGACGGTCATTGATCGATGGCTGGCGTCAGGTTTTGAAACGGCTCTCGCCACGATGCAATACGCTACCACCCTCATCCAATTCCCGCTTGGGCTGGTTGCCGCGGCGATGTCGTTAGCGATCTTACCTACCCTCTCCCGCCAAGACGCCGCCACAGACACCGAATCGTTCCGGCGGACGTTGGGGATGGGCATTAAGGTGGTACTCTTTCTGGTGTTGCCAGCGACTGCCGGTCTTGCCGCGCTCAACACCCCTATCACGTCGTTGCTGTTTGAGCGGGGGGCCTTCGCCACGGCCGATACCGCCATCACGGCGCTGGCATTGGCGTTCTACCTGCCGAGTTTACCCGCCGCCGCCATCGACCAAATCCTGATTTTCTCCTTCTATGCGCGCAAAAACACCCTCACACCCAACTTGGTACAAGGAGCAGCGATTGGTATCTATCTCATCACGGCAATTCCGCTCTTGCTGTGGACAAATCTTGGCTTCCTCTCGCTGATTATTGGCAATTCGGCGCAATGGATTGGCCATGCATTGATAATGTGGTGGCTGACCGGCCGTACTCTCTCATTACGCGGTCTGCGGCTTGGCGAGGCGATGCTCAAAATCGTGGTGGCGAGCGGGGCGATGGCAGTCATTGTGGCGTGGCTTGCGCACCTATTGGGCGGGAGCAGCGCATTAGTACAACTGATTGTGGCGGGGGGCGTAGGCGCGGCGGTCTATATTGGGCTGTGCGTGGTGCTGCGCATTGAGGCACTCGGCTTCTTCACGCAGGCCATCCTCCGCAAAGTGCGCGGGCAGACCACCACCGCGCCATAATTACCTCCCCTTCCCCTCCCCCACCTACTCCTGCCGCACGGCCTGGATAAACTCTGCCAAGGCGTCCTGCCACGGTCGGAGTGTAATCCCCAATGCCGCTCCGGCGATGTTGGCGAGCGATGTTTGCGGCGGAGGGGTGCTATCGCGCTGGTAGTCGGCGAGGGTGATAGGCTCAATGGGGACATCGGCGTGGCCCCTCTGGCGGGCAATCTCCTTCGCAAAGTCATACCGCGAACACGCCCCACTATTAACAAAGTGATACGTCCCGTAGAAGGGGTGATGCACCAACTGGCCTATCGCCGCGGCCACGTCGTAGGCATAGGTCGGGTTTGCCACCTCGTCGGTGACCATACGCAGCCCACTGGTTGGAGGCTGTTCAAGCAGCCGCAGGACGGTGCGGACGAAATTGCGTTCGCCGCCAAACAGCCACGCCACGCGCACAATGTAGAATTGCGTCAGCAGCTCGCGGACGGCTTGTTCTCCCACCCATTTCGACCACCCATAGGCGTTGATAGGGCCGGTCAGGTCATATTCGGTATAGGCCAATCCCCCTGTACCGGAAAATACTTCGTTTGTGCTAATATAGACCATCGGGACGCCAAGGTATTGTGCCGCCAGCGCGACATACTTCGTCCCCAAGCCGTTGACGCGGTAGGCAAGGTCGGGGTCACGGGCGCAGCCATCTACATTGGTGTAGGCGGCAGGGTGGATGATGAGATCGGCGTCGGTGGAGACGATTTGCTCTACCGCGCGCGGCAGTTGAAGCTGAAAATCGCCTTCGATAAGCGGGATAATCTCGTGGTTGAGGGCAAATTGGCTGCAAAGTGCTTGTCCAAGCTGTCCATTTGCACCAGTGATTGCGATACGCATAGCCGTGTTTATCCTTTTGTCTATCGCATGCTATAATAGCCGGTAGGAAAGAAATCCGTATGGTTACTCTTGCTGTCGTCATACTCAATTACAACCGCGCCGATCTGCTGATTGACTGCCTCCGCTCCATCGCCGACGCCCCAACGACGTGCTCAAGCGAGGTGTGGGTGGTCGATAATGCATCGACCGACGGGAGCGCAGACCGAGTGCGGGAACAATTTCCAGATGTACGGCTCATCGTGAGTGAGCACAATGGGGGATTTGCCTACGGGAACAACCTTGCCCTCCGGCAGATCATCTCCCCTGACGCGGGTGACCCATCTGTTCTGCCTTCTGCCGACTACGTGCTGCTGCTCAATAACGACACGATTGTGCCGCCTGGGCTGTTCGATGGCTTGGTAGCCTATCTCGAAGCGCACGAAGATGTGGCAGTTGTCGGGCCGAAGGTCGTGCTGCCAGATGGCTCACTTGATTTGGCCTGTCGGCGGTCATTCCCGACCCCCGCCGTGTCATTCTACCGCATGATCGGGCTGGCGCGGTTATTTCCGCATAGTCGCCGCTTTGGCCGCTACAATATGACCTACCTCGATCCCGATGTTGAGACCGATGTCGATTCGGTGGTGGGGGCGTGTATGTTGCTTCGCAGCAGCGTTATCCGCGAAGTGGGGCTGATAGATGAGCAGTTCTTTATGTATGGCGAGGATCTTGATTGGGCCTACCGGATTAAGCAGTATGGATGGCGCATTGTCTACTACCCCGCCGTGCACGTGCTGCATTACAAGCGCGCCGCAAGCACCCGTCGGGCTATTCCATCTATCCGCGCCTTCTACGACGCGATGCGCATCTTTCACCGCAAGCACTACGCCGCCACAACGCCCGCACCGCTCAACCTGTTGATTGAATGTGGCATTACCGCGAAGGAGTTGATCGCCCTTGGACACAACCTGCTCCTCCCCCCCGCCAAACGCCGCGTCCAATAATACTCCCGCTCCCAATCGTCAGTCTCATCGTCAAGCTCATTGTCAGGCTCAAGAGACGCTTGCTTGCCAACTCCACCGCCAAGCAGCACGTACCCCACGCCCGCTCCTCAAGCGGCGGCGGCCACGTGCTCAATTGTGGAGTGTGGTGATTATGGGTAGCCTCCTGATGTGCGATGCGTTTGCCATCAATGGCTCATTTGTGGGGACGTATCTCTGGCGGTTGCGCGATATTCAGGAGAGTGGCCTCCTCCTGCCCAGCTCCCTGGACATCTGGATATCGATATTGCTGCTCAACAGCATCTTCGGCGTCGCATTTGGGACAAATGGCCTCTACAACCTCCAACGCGGGTCATCACGGGTGGATGAAGCTTACAAGGTTTTCACCGCCACCTCGCTCGCCACCGTCCTGACGGTTGTCGCCAACACGCTTTTGCCGCGTTTCGGCTACGACGGGGTGCCATTTATGGTGCCTGTTCTTGCACTTATCTGGGTTATGGCCATCATATCGACCATCACGCTGCGGTTTATCCACCGGGGGTTTATCTATACCCTGCGCTCACGGGGTATCGACACCCGCCGCGTGGTGATTGTCGGCGCGCGAGAGCCAGGACGGGCCGTATGGCGGACGATTCGCCGTGCGCCGGAGCTTGGCTACCACGTGCAAGGCTTCCTCTCCGATGTCCATCCTGTTGGCTCTATCGTGGATGATTTGGTGGTATTGGGCCGTCTCCATCATCTTAGTCGCGTGGTTCGCATTACGGAGGCGGATGAGGTGTTGGTGGCGCTCTCCAAACGGTCGCAGAGTGAGCTGATTGAGGTCGTGTCATTGGTTGAAGACCAATCAATCGCCATCAAGGTCTACCCCGACACCTTCCAACTCATCACCGACAACGAAATCTCCATTGGCGACCTCAACGGTCTTCCCCTGATGAGCGTCAAGAATGCCGCGCTTGACAGCCCTATCAACCAGATGCTCAAACGCGGGCTTGACATCGTCTTTGCGACGATTATGCTCATCATCCTCTCCCCTATCCTGCTACTGCTTGCGATCCTCGTCAAGCTCGATTCGCCCGGCCCCGTCTTCTTCTTGCAAGAGCGGGTTGGGCTTGATAGCAAGCCGTTCTATATGATTAAGTTCCGCACGATGCGCACCGACTCGGAATCCAAAGGCCCGGGCTGGACAACCCCCAACGATCCGCGTATCACCCGGCTTGGGGGGTTCTTGCGCACCTACTCGCTTGACGAATTGCCGCAATTTATCAATGTGCTGTTGGGGGAGATGAGTGTGGTCGGCCCGCGCCCAGAACAGCCGAAGTGGGTTGAGCGGTTCCGGCAGGAAATCCCCCGCTATATGCGCCGCCACAAAGAGAAATCAGGCATCACGGGGTGGGCGCAAGTCAATGGGCTGCGGGGCGATACGAGCATTGAAGAGCGGACGCGCTACGATCTCTACTACATTGAGAATTGGTCGTTGCTGTTCGATATCAAGATTATCCTGCGCACCGCCGCCGATGTTATCTCTGGCAAGCAGGAAAATGCCTATTAGGGGAGAAGAGGAACAAAAAGAAGGGAAAAAAAGCGAAGGATGCAGCAGAGAGTACGTGTTTTTCGCCTATGCTACATCCTTCAACGGAGAGGGAGAGAGAAAGAACGTCGATTACGACATATCTTTTGGCGTAGTGGTTGGCTCCGTTCCATTAGCGGTCTGTATGGGCTGACCTTCGGCGTTCTCCGCGCCCTCCTCGGCTGGAGCCTCAGGAGCTTCTGGCTCTGCGGGGGCTTCAGGCGGCGTCTGCTCATCTTCCTCTTGGCCGTGGCCGTGAATGCGCGGCTGAGGGGGTGGGGTGTCGTGTTTTGGTGGCTCACCCTTGTGGACGGTGGTAGCGACTGGACGCCGGTTGTCGTTTCTGGGCGGCGCGCCGCGGTGAACTGTCGTCGCCACGGGCCGTGCGTTCCCCGATTTTGGCTGTTCACGGTTTGCGCCGAGGAGCTTTTTCCCTTCCTCGCCGCTGAACATATTCTTGTCAAACTCTGCGAATCGTTTCATTTGCCAGCGCCACGCGGCATATCCAGCCGCGCCAATGGCACCAACCCAAAAAAGTGTTTTTGCCTTCATGCTATACTCCTCAAAGATCGCAATAAGGTGAGGTTTTCCACATCTTCTGCCATATCATCCCCTTTCGGGGTTTCGAGTATCATGGGGAATGAGAGGAATCGGGGATCATTGACCAGCAAGCGAAATGCTTCCTCCCCAAGACACCCTTTCCCAATATGCTCATGCCGATCTCGTCGGCTACCCAGGTCGTGCTGCGAGTCGTTCAGGTGAAAGACGCGAATATGTTCATTCCCCACCACCGAATCGAATGCTGCGAAGGTTACTTCATAGGTGTCGGCGGTGCGGATATCATACCCCGCGGCGAAAATATGGCATGTATCGATGCACACGCCCAACCGCTCTGGATAGGGGACACGCTCCATAATCTGCGCAAGGTGCTCAAACTTCCACCCCAAGGTCGTTCCTTGGCCTGCGGTCGTTTCTAAGAGCACCATCACCTGCTGCTGGCTACCATTTTGGCCCGGCAGTTGTTCATGGTCGTCTGCAAACACGCGGGTCAATGCCTCAGCCACCCGCCGTATGCCTGCCTCTTCGCCACTGTCAGTATGCGCCCCTGGATGGAGGACAACGTAGGGCGCGCCGATCAATGCGCAGCGGTGGAGTTCATCGGCCAGCCCCGCCATCGATTTCTGCCACAGGTCATCCTTGGGCGAGGCGAGGTTGAGTAGGTAGGATGAGTGTACCACCACCGGCTGAATAGCCGTTCGCTCCTGTTCGGCAAAAAAAGATGAGATGTCGTTTTGAGAGTAGGGCTTACTTTTCCATTGGCGTTGGCTTTTGGTGAAGATCTGCATCGTCTCGCAGCCAACTCCCTCGCCCCGCGCAAAGGACGTTGCGACTCCACCACTAATTGAAACATGACAACCGAAGGGCATAATCCTAAAGTGACCCTAATGTAATCCTAGTCTGGTAGCTCAATGCATATGCGTGCTATTATAGCATAGGTTTCCCTTGATCTGTACTTGATCTGTAGCAGAAAGATCGTTACTTTCTATGACATACCATACCTCAACAAAACGTCACCCATTTTCGCCCAACCAAGTCAAATTGCGCGAACTGTTTCAGTTTCGCTGTTCGAGGCAATGGTTGACCGCGGGAGTGGGGGCGAGTGGGGCGTTAGGGCTTCTGACTGCCCTCGCCGTCCGCTATAAACCACTCCGTTTACCGCTCTTGGCGACGCTTGGAACCATTGGTGCGCTTGGCGGCTCCTACGCATTCTTGATTGAGCCGCGCCGCCCCATTCTCCGCAAGTTTACGCTGACGCTTCCCACCCTACCTGCCGCGTTGGATGGGCTACGCATTGGCCATATGTCCGACCTCCACATCCATTTCCCCTACACCCGCAATAATACGCGGTGGGCGGTCGAGCGGATGCGGGAAGAACGCCCCGACCTCATCGCGCTGACGGGTGACTTTGTGAGCTTCACAGACGCGATACCCGAACTTCCGGCGTTGCTGCACCGGCTTGAAGCTCCTCTGGGGGTCTATGCCGTGCCGGGCAATCACGACCATTGGGAGGGGCTAGAAGCCGTCCGCTCGCATCTTGAACCATTGGGGATTGAGTTTCTGCTCAATACACACAAACAGCTATCGTGGCACAATGGGGAGTGCTGGGTGGTAGGGGTCGATGATATGTGGTATGGCCTTCCTGATATTGAAACAGCCCTTGCTGGTGTTCCCCACGATGCTTTTACCCTATTGCTGGCTCATTCTCCTGATTATGCCGACATCGCTGCGGCATATAACGTCTCGTTGCAGCTCTCTGGCCACACGCACGGCGGCCATTTGCGCCTTCCTGCGTTGGGATGGTTCTGCGTGCCGTTCTACGGCTTTCACTATGTCGATGGCAACCACACCGTTGGCGAGACGTGTCTCTCAATTTCGCGCGGGTTGGGTGGCATGCCGATGCGGTTGAACTGCCCCCCCGAAGCGTCGATCATCACCTTGCGGCGGAGCGCGCAGAGCGGGCCATCCGACACAATGAACCGTTTGTCTCACAGGTGTGACCGCGGAGCTTCAAGTTGGTCGCGTAATGGATACCCTCCTGAAGGGTGCTGAGCGTCACAATCTCGCTCATATCGGCCTGCAGCTCAACAAATGCTTGTGCCATTTCGGGCCGGACGCCGGTCAGGATGACGCGCGCACCCAACAGCCGTGCCGCCTGCGCCGACTGCACCAGGGTATCTGCCACGTGAATGTCAACAATCCGCACGCCGGTGATATCGAGGATGATGCGGCTGGCTTGATGCTTTTGAATGCCCTCTAGCATCGATTCCGTAATCCGCTGGGCACGTTGGGTGTCTATACTACCGATCAGCGGCATCGCAAGCAGGTGGTCGGCAAGTGGAATGAGCGGGGTAGAGAGTTCGTAGAGGGCTTCGCGTTGTGCCGCGATAATCTGCTCTTGCAATGACTGCCGCTCCTGCTCAATACGATGCTGGTCGGTCAGATCCCGCGCGATAGTCGCCACCGATTGAGGGGAACCGCTGATTGAGCGTATCAGGAAGTGGTTGAGCGACGCCTGGAATGTGGTACCATCCTGCCGCTGGTGGGTTAAAACCCCCTGCCATTCTCCCTTCTTCAATGCTTCCTGCACAGACGTGCGGGCCATCTTCTTGGACATCTCATCATAGAAGTCGTTGATGTTCATCCCAATGAGTTCTTTGCCATAGCCGGTCATTTGGCGGTAGGCGGTGTTGGCGTAGGAGATAGTCTCATCCGGCTTGATGACGGTAATACCATCGGGAGCATTCTCCACCAGCGTCTGAAAGATACGCAGCTCATCCATATGGCGTTGGATGATGTTATTGAGCCGTTGTTGCTCTTCCTCCGCCATCTTGCGCTCGGTGATATCCTGCCAATAGCCAACAAACTCCTTTGGCGCGCCATCTTCGTCGTAGATGAGCGCCAACGTGTCGCTCACCCAGACATAGTGGCCGCGGGCGTGGCGAAAACGGTATTCGTGGTGGTAGGAGCCGCGCTTGAGGAGCCGATCAAACCAGCCCTCCACCCGCGAATGGTCATCAGGATGTACCCGCTCGTTCCAAAAGTCTTGGTTGTAGAGCACATCTTTGGGAGTGTAGCCGAACCGGGTCTCAATGTTGTTGCTGACGAACGACAGCCCGATGTTCGGACAGCCAAGATTGCAGGTATACACCACCACGGGGCTTTCCTGCAGGATGTGCTGCAAATGCATTTCGCGTGCCCGCAACACCTCTTGGCTTTCAAGATGGCGCGTCACATCGCGGACGATTTCGATGACCGCGGTTGGCTGATCAATGGTGTCCCTGACGACCAACGCACTGATATGCGCAAGCCAACTACTCTTGTCGGCGCGCTGCAGCCGTTGCGTCCACTCCCAACGACCTTGCTCCATGATTTGCGGGAAAAACTGCTTGAAGAGAGAGGCGTTGCCTTCCTCGTACAGCCGCGATTCGTTGTTTCCATAGCCCATCATATGGCGGTAGGCGTAGTTTGCATAGACGAACCTCCCGTTGAGCGAGCACACGGCAATGCCATCATATGCGTGTTCAACGATCCATTGGAAGAGGTGCGGGTGCGTTTGGGTGATTTCCTCGCCCAACGACCGCTCAACCGACCGCTCGATAGGCGGGGCCACGAATTGGCGGTGAGAAGAACTCTTGCGTCTGTAGGTGTTCTCTCTTGGCTGTGCGGCGAGTTGTTGCTCTAGCTCGGCGATGCGCTGCCGCAGGTGGACATTTTCTTCTTTGAGCATTTCTTGTGTTGTCACGGTAGGAACCTCGTTCAGAGATAAGGATGCGACGCGGCAGAAAGATAGCGTTGGCTGACGTATCTTCTGCCGCACGTAGTAGCATATGTTGTAGTACACTCATAGTACCGCTCTCATAGCAACACCGCAATACAAAAAACGGCTCATTGTCCATTCATAGCATGATCTTTTGCGCCAGATATGGCCTGTAGCGTCCGCGTATCTACCTTTGCAATGGCATACACCGTCCCGCGCACATCCACAAAACCCATTTTTCCAAAACGGGCGATTATTCTTAATGTTCTTGGTCTTGTTCTATCTCGCGTACCATAGATTGTCGTTTTTTGGAAGATGAAGAGGATGAAGACGATGAAGATGACGAAGACTCGGAGGAAGGGGAAGATGGTTCTGGTTCTTGGGGAGATTCGGTGGGGGGCGGGGGGAGAAATTCAGCAAGCGTGGCCGTAATCGCCTCGCTCTCTTCGTTCACCACGGCGGCAAAGGAATCAAAGGCTTGGCTGCGGCGTTGGCGGAGGGTCAGGGGGGCAAGCGCATAGAGGTCTTCGGCTATCACCTTCCCCCGGAAATCAGCCGCGGCCCGCGCCCGCGCTCCCTCCAACAGGGCGATTTCGGCGCGGTGTGAGGGGATACGCAGTGTGTGGACAAGCTCAATCGCCGCCTCCTCTATCTCCGGCGGCAGGACAACGTGGGGAAGGATTTCACGGGCCGCGACGACCTCCTCGGCCAGCGCGGCAGTCTGTTCGGCATATTGGTCGCGGAAGGCTACCGGATCAGTGCGGAATAAGCGCGTGCGGCGGTAGAGTTCAAGGCGCTGCTCTTGCTCCTCCAACGGCGTCACCCACACCCGCAACCCAAATCGGTCAAAGATTTGCGGGCGCAATTCACCTTCTTCTGGGTTCATAGAGCCGATAAGCACAAATTGCGAGGCGAAAAGTTTGGTGGCTGCTCCTCGCCGCACCAACGTCCGCCCTTGAGCCGCGGCATCAAGGAGGATGTTGACCAGTTGTGGGTCAAGGAGGTTGATTTCGTCAACGTAGAGGATACTTTTGTGGGCTTTTTCGAGGATACCGCCCTGCAACAGCACGCGCTGCTGCTCTAGCGCCACCCGCTCATTGATGCCGCCAACCACATCCTCAATCCGCGCATTGAGCGGCAATTCGACAAGCCGCATTGGGGCGGAGTAGGTGTGTGGGTTGCCCTCTCTGTCGAGGTCTTCATACTCGACGGTGGGGAGGATATCAAGCAACCCACGCACCGCGGTCGTCTTTCCAACGCCATACGGCCCACTCAGCAAAACACCGCCAATATGCGGATTGATGAGGCCAAGCACCAATGCGACTTTTAGCTCTGTCTGGCCCACAATCGCAAGCAGCGGGAAGCTATGGATGTCATCCATGGATGTCGTTATTCATCGTGGTGGGGTGGCGGGTGCGCTGTTCAGAGCTAGGTCGGCAGATCAAGCGGGAGCATCGGCGGCGTGGGCGACCCCGACTCGCCATTCTTGTTGCCGTTCTTTTTCTCCTGCAGCCGAGTGCGAAATCCGTCCCACAGTTCCTGCTCGTGCGAAGAGGCAGCCGTCCGGCCCTCATCAAACGCATTCTTTAGGCGGGTGCGCACACTGTTCATCATCTCTGCGCCCGACTTCGGCGTGACAATCAGCACGATAGCCGTTCCAGCCGCCGCGCCAATCGCAAACCCTACCACAAAACGCCCTATCGTCATGCTCGTTCCGTTCCCCTAGGTTCGTGCCGCAATCTCTTGGGTAATGCGGTCAAGCACGTCCGCCACCGACATTGACCCAAGATCTTCTTCTGTACGTAGCCGCACTGACACCGCATCAGATTCTTGTTCCTTATCGCCGATTATAAGCATATAGGGTATCTTTTGCAACTGTGCATTGCGTATTTTGGCCTGCATGCGGTCTTTGCTTTGGTTGATCTCAACCCGCAACCCCGCTGCCTCCAACCGCTGCTGCACCTGCTGTGCATAGGCGACGTGGCGGTCGGTGATGGGGATGATCAGCGCTTGCACTGGCGCGAGCCATAGCGGAAATGCCCCGCCATAGTGCTCAATCAGTACCCCAAAGAACCGTTCGATACTACCCATCAGGGCGCGGTGTACCATGTAGGGGCGGTGTGGCTGGCCATCTTCGCCAATATACTCAAGGTCGAACCGCTCGGCAAGGTTGAAATCGAATTGGATGGTTGAAAGCTGCCACTCACGGCCCAATGCATCCTTCACTTTGAGGTCGATTTTGGGGCCGTAGAACGCGCCACCGCCCTCATCCACCTTGTAGGGCAATTCATGTTCTTCAACCGCCCGCCGCAATGCATCAGTCGCCTTCTCCCAATCAGCCGGATCGCCGACGTACTTCTCCGGCAGAGTGGAGAGGTAGGCCGTGAAATCGCGTAGGCCGAAGGCCCGCAAAATAGCAAGCGAGAACTCAAGCGCGCGCCCAATCTCCTCAACCGCCTGGTCGGGGCGGCAAAAGATATGCGCGTCATCTTGCGTAAAGCCGCGCACCCGCGTCAGGCCGTGGAGCACGCCACTGCGTTCATAGCGGTAGACCGTGCCAAATTCGGCGTATCGCTGTGGGAGATCGCGGTATGAGCGCAGGTGGTGCTTGTAGATTTGGATGTGGAACGGGCAGTTCATCGGCTTGATGTAAAACTCTTCGCCCTCAATATCCATCGGCGCATACATATTTTCCTGGTAAAAACCCAGGTGGCCAGAAGTATGCCAGAGGTTGGCGCGGCCAACGTGCGGCGAAAACACCCATTCGTAGCCATTCTTGAGGTGCTCGCGCCGGACAAAGTCTTCCATCACCACGCGGATCATTGCGCCCTTGGGGTGCCAGAGAATCAGCCCTGGCCCCACTTCCTCCGACACGCTGAAGAGGTCAAGCTCCTTGCCAAGCTTGCGGTGATCGCGTTTTTCGGCCTCTTCCAGCTTCCAGAGGTGTTCGTCAAGCTCTTCCTTGCTGTTCCACCCCGTCCCGTAGATGCGTTGCAGCATTTGGTTCTTCTCGCTGCCGCGCCAATATGCTCCTGCCACGCTCAGCAGCTTAAAGCCGTCTTTGGGTATTTCGCTGCAATCGTTGACGTGCGGGCCGCGGCAGAGGTCTTCGAAGGAGCCGTGCGTGTAGGTGGAGATGACCGTGCCATTGGGGCTGTCGGAGCTATCTGAACTACTCGAATCGTCCTCGCCATACTCATCTTGCCCCTCGATCAGCCCGTCGATCAGCTCTAGCTTGTAGGGCTGGTCTTTGAAGATCTGCCGCGCCTCATCCGCAGAGACTTCGCGGTAGACAAATGGCTTCTTTTGCGAGATGATATGGCGCATTCGCTTCTCGATCTTCTTCAAGTCGCTGGGGGTGAGCGAACGCGGTAGCTCAAAATCGTAGTAGAAGCCGTTTTCGATGGGCGGGCCAATGGCAATCTTCCCGTCCGGGAACATCTCTAAGACCGCTTGTGCCATCACGTGGGCAAGCGAGTGTCGCAGGGCATAGTAGGCGTCATTGTTTGGTTGTACGGGCATATCTTCTATTCCTTATCATACGCACGGAAAGAGCAATCGATGACCATTTTTCTGCTTTGGCTATTCTCTACTCTACTGTTACCACAATCTGATCTTGCTCAATACGTACATCGGTAATCGCTCGTCCCTGTGCATTCAATTCGTTATTGATCTGCTCTTCAAGTGATTGAGATAATTCATCAAATGGTACCACAAACGCGAGTGGGCCGCTCATTTTGGGGTTAACCGTCACGATACGGCCATCGCGCACGGCCAAGCCAAAGGTAGCCGTACTAGTAGTGCGGAAGGCTTTCAAATCGAGCATGACGGTATCTGGCTCAAACTGAACCACTACGTCATCAATCGCCTCAAGCTGATGCATATTGGCTTGCACGTAGCTATTAAGCTCATCCTCACTCACCACAATCTCCCCCTGCGGCAGCGCGGCAATCGCGGTGGGGAGGGTCTGGGCAGCTTGCTCGATTGCCTGATCGGCTTGGCTCGCCGGGTATGGCTCATCAACCGCCGACGGTGTCCTCCCGATGGGGGGCGTGTCGCGGGTGATGCCAAGTTGGCGACCGATCTGCTCGCCCAAAAACGCCCCAATACTTGGGCGCAGGAAGATGATATAACTTTCTATGAGAAGCAGCAGTACCACAATAGCCAAAATCAGTGGCAACCCACAACACGACCGTTTGCGCCGCGGGGGCTGTGGATGCTGTGGCGTGACTTGTCGCTGTGGCATAAGAAACCTCCTCAAAGCCACTGTGTTTTCGGCTCTGCTCGCCGCGGATAGGTTTGCGGTGAACACGTGCCGAACAAGAATATGATATCATACCACGAACCGTGTGCGCAAAGCGTGCAACAGCGTGCAACAGAGCGTGCAATAGAGCGTGCGATTGTTTTAGGTGCATTCAACCCAAGATATGCTAGAAAGTTGTTCAATGCTGACCACAAAACAGATCATGGAGATCATCCCCCATCGCTACCCATTCCTCTTGATCGACCGCGTGATTGAGATGGAGCCGGGTATCAGCGCCGTGGGCGAGAAAATGGTCACCATCAATGAGCCATTCTTTCAAGGCCACTTCCCCGACTACCCCGTCATGCCGGGCGTGTTAATTATTGAGGCGTTGGCGCAAACGGGCGCGGTTGCCGCATTGAGCCTCCCCGAATATCAAGGTAAGATTGCGTTCTTTGCGGGGGTGGATAAGGTACGCTTCCGCCGCCAAGTGCGGCCAGGTGACCTGCTTCGGCTAGAAGTCTCGCTGGATAAGATCCGCCGTGGCATTGGCAAGGGCGTCGGCAAAGCAACGGTAGATGGCGAGGTCGCGTGTGAGGCGGGCTTGATGTTCGCGATGGGCGATAGCATGGAATAGGAGAAGGAAGTGCGGCGGGGCATAGCATGCGACGTGCAAAGATATGCAAAGATGTGGGGAGATGTGAGGAGACGTGTGTAGAGACGTGAGAGACGTATGAAGACGGAGAGATTGCTATGCCCCCTCTATGGGGAAAAAGCCGTTTTCGGGTTCTTGCAAAACCTACCCACCTATACTATACTTAGAGGTTAGCGTGTTGGCCCCGACCGCCCGAATTCCTCCGAGATGGGTCACCCGTCGCACTCAGACAAGCCGCTGTGTGGGAACATGTCTGGAAACATATCTGGAAACAGATGACGCCATACCAACGCCTCTTCACGTTTTTGTCGGGAGGCGCGGGGTGCGTTTGGATTTTTTAGAAGAAAGGTTCAATTACCAACCGTGGGAAAGAAAATGAAAGTGCTGCTGACCCAACCCATTGAGAAGCTTGGGAACGCAGGTGAAATCAAGGAAGTTGCCGGTGGTTTTGGCAGAAACTATCTCCTGCCCAAAGGATATGCTGTCCTGGCGACGCGGGGACAGATGCGCCAGGCCGAAGAACGAATGCAAGCCCAACACCGCCGTGACGAGCTTGCCCGCCGCGATGCCGAAGCGGTCGCCCAACGCATTAGCGGGCAGACAGTACGGTTTACGGCGCGTGTTGGTGAGCTTGACCGGCTCTACGGCTCAGTGACTAGCACCGATATCGCCGAAAAGCTGTCGGAGCAGATTGGCATTGAGGTTGATCGCCGCAAAGTCGTCCTCGATGACCCGATTAAGCGCATAGGCATTTACCCCGTCAAGGTGCGTTTGATGGCCTCGCTTGAGCCAGTGGTCAACGTTGTGGTCGAGGCGGAGGCGGGCGATATCGAAATGCCCCCGCCCACCGACGACGAATAGACGACAAATAGACAATGAATAGACTACACATGGACAAATAGGCGACCAACCAGCGAAATTATACATATCTCATACCCCATGAGCGATATGTCCGATTCGTTTCATACGTTCAATACATGTTATCGCTCAACAGCACGTGCCTGCTTTGTAATGCGGGCACTTTGTCTTTCTTTTAGGCGATTTTGATGTAGATTATGCGTATGGGCGCAGTGTGTCACAAGGAGGGGCACCCGTGGAACGACCACTTCCTGTCGATATCAATGCCGAACGTGCCTTACTTGGTTCTATTTTGCTTGAGCGCGATGCTATTGTGGCGGTTGCGCCGTGGCTATCGTCTGAATACTTCTACCTAGAGAAACATTCCTGGATCTACGAGGCGATGCTGGCGTGCTACAACCACCGTCCAAGCATTCCCCCCGACATCTCCACGGTCGCCGATGAATTGCGCCGCACCGAACGGCTTGAGTCGCTGGGCGGGCTTGCCTATCTGACAGAATTGAGCTTAGAGGTGCCCACTGCCGTCCACGTTGAGTACTATGCGCGGATTGTCGAGCGCACGGCCATCTTGCGGCGGCTCATTCAGGTGGGCGGGAAAATCGCCGCGTTGGGCTACGATGAGACCGAAGAGCTTGAATCAACGCTCGATAAGGCCGAAACTGAACTCTTCTCGGTGTCTCAAAACCGCGTGACGCGCGAATTTGTCCACGTGAGCAGCGTGATTGATGATTACTATCAGCAGATAGGTAGCCTCAACACGCAACCTGATGAACCCGTAGGCATCGCTACCCACTATTACGACCTCGATAAGCTGACTGGTGGCCTGCAGCGCTCCGACCTGATAATCCTAGCCGCCCGTCCGAGCGTTGGCAAGACGGCTTTGGCGCTGTCGCTTGCCTACAACATCGCTCTCTTGGGGAAGCACACCGTTGGGGTATTCAGCCTGGAAATGAGCCGGGAACAGCTTGTGCAGCGGTTGCTTTCTATGCACACGGGTATCGAGATGCAGCAGATCAGGACAGGCAGTATCCGTGGGGCGGAGTTTGATCAGCTGATTGAGGCGATGGGCGTGATTTCGTCCGCCAACCTCTTTATTGAAGACACGCCCGGGCTGAATGTGATGGAGGTGCGTAGCAAAGCACGCCGTCTTCAATCGCAATCGGGGGTTGACCTCATCGTGATCGACTATCTGCAATTGATGCAGGCGCGCCGAACCGATAATCGTGTGCAGGAAGTGGGAGAAATCAGTCGTGGGTTGAAGGCACTGGCACGCGAATTACACGTGCCGGTACTCGCATTGAGCCAGCTATCGCGGGCGGTGGAGGGGCGGACAAGCCACGTGCCGATGCTCAGCGACCTACGTGAGAGCGGAAGCATTGAGCAGGATGCCGATATTGTGATGTTTATCTACCGCGAAGAGCTTTACGACCGCGAAACGGATAAAAAAGGCATTGCAGAGGTGCATATCGCCAAACATCGTAATGGGCCACTTGGTATAGTGCCATTGCGATTCGATGTTTCAACCACACGCTTCCAAAATCTCCAATACCACGACAAGTCAATAGAGGGGTATTAGAGGGGCAAGTCAATAGGTTAGATAAGGATCGATGAGGGTTAGGTGGTGGCAGGGCGGGACGACCGGCGTGATGATGGACGTGGTCTGAGGTAGTTGCGGACTTGGCTCTTGATAATGTCACCTGTCATCACCATTTGGGCCTTCCACGGCGCAGGTGCCATATTTTTGTACATATAGCTGTCAAAAGTTAGCTGCTGGACATCTTGATTGCGACACATTTCGGTGAAGACCTCCATCTGCCGCTCATTGCCATAGCCCCACTTCTCCAGGAATCGCAAAAATGTGTACATCTGCCGATATTGCTTCCACCATTGCTGCTCATACGCCTGGAGGTTTTGGATAGAAGGGTTATCGATATGCTGCGCCAATATCTGCGCCGCCAATACACCGCTCTTCATTGCCCAATAAATCCCCTCACCTGATGTCCGCGCTACCAGGCCCGCCGCATCACCCACCAGCATCGCACGGTCGAAGGCGAGTTGCTTGGCGGGGGTCATCGGCAGCATATGCGCCTCTTGGCACAAGACCGTACCGCCATCAAGCGCATCACCAAGGCGTTCCTTGAACTGAGCGAGATAGCGTTTGGTATGTTTGGCGTGTGCCCGCCCAATCCCCACTCCGACCGTCACGTGGTCATCCTTGGGAAACACCCATCCGTAGAAATCGGGGCTGACATCGGGGCCAAGATAGAGATCGGCGGTGTCCTCCCAGCGGGCCATCTTCGCATCCGGCAACGCAATACGCTCCTGCAAAGCAAAGGAGTCTTGCGGCGGGCGCGCACCAAGCGTTTTCGCCGTGAGCGAGTAGGCACCATCCGCGCCAATAATCGCATCGACTTGCAGTGAGTGCTCGTTACCTTGCGGGTCGCGGTAGATGGCATCGACGTGGGTGGGGGTGACCTGAAAGCGCAATAGGGTGCCTTCGATAAGCGTCGCGCCACGTTCTTGGGCGCGCTCGCGAAGGAACCCATCAAAGACCTCTCGCCGCACCATCGCGACATAATCATCATCGGTGGGAACCGTGCCTTGAACAGGAAACCTCACCTGCAAACCGCTGGGTGATTCAACAAAGCAGTTCCGCACCTTGCGATCAATCACATGGTGCGGGAGGTCGAATTCTTGGAAGGCTGCCGGAGGAACAGCGCCGCCACAGGGTTTTGCTTTGTGGAGTTCTTTCTCTAGCATGAGAGTTGTCACCCCATGGTCTCGGAGCGTGATACTTGCCATAGCCCCGCCGACCGATGCGCCAACAACTAACACCTGCTGAGTCATAATTCCTTCCCGTTCACTCTAGCTAACAACCCCGATTGCGGCAACAAGCATTCCCCAGACAGAAAGCATAATCGCGGAACCGTTGAAGGCGACCGCGTTTTTTTCAGGATCAGAGAGAAATTGGCGGTATGGAAGAATTTGCCCCAAGAGCAGCACCAAGACCACTCCGGCTGCAATGGGGTTTCCCCACCAAGCAAGAAGTGCGACCACAAGTGCTTGGGCAATGATCATTGTGGCAACAACGAGCTGAGCTGCCTTTTGCTTGCCATACATCACCGGAATACTGCGAATACCCATTTGCCGGTCGCCCTCGACGCTCTTAAAGTCGTTGACGGTCATAATACCGTGCGCGCTGAGGGAATAGACGATAGCGAGGGTCACACTGGGGACGGTGAGAGAGCCAAAAGCCGCATGACCAGCCAGCCACGCCAGCCCTTCGTAGGAGAAGGCAACTAAGGTATTGCCAAACCATCCGTTGCGCTTTGCGCGGATGGGTTTGAGGCTGTAGGACAGTGCAAAAATGAGACCGATCCCAACAAACAGGGCCACTTCTTTGCCAAGATACAGCGCGATTGCTGAACCGGCGACCGTCAGAACGAACGAAATGATCTGCACGTGGCGGAGAGTGATGAGACCCGATGGGACGAGTCGTTGGGGTTCGTTGATGGCGTCAACATCTCTATCGAGATAGTCGTTGATAACTTGCGAGAGGCCACATAAGATGGGGCCCGCCATCAAGATACCGAGGATCAACCGACCAACCGAACCGACCGACCAGCCAAGTGCACCGCTCGCGACTGCACCGCAGAGGAACGCCCAAGCGGGTGCGAACCAGGTGAGCGGCTTCATTAAAATAAGAATTCGTCGTATCAACTCACCCACGCCAGATATTGATTGTGCGGCCTGCGACGTAGCGGAAGACGCCGCAGGCCGCACAGCGGGTTGCCCTTCTTGGGGCTTGTTCACATCGAAACCTTTCCGCTACTGTTCACCACGCAAGTCTATTGGCAAGTTGGTTTCCGTCAGCTCATCCTGGGTAAGGATAGACTTCGGAATGTTCAATCGTGCGTGACAGGTGTAGCACCCAGGTATATTGTAATACTCTCCATTGATCTCGCGGTAGTGCTGACGGCCGACCAAGAAATCTTCGGGTGGTTCTTCCAATGGGATGGCCCCATAGGTGTCCCAATTCTCCGCCATATAGGTCGTCATCAACAACATCCGCTCCGCCTTCAGACGAGGAGCAATGTGCTCGCCGTCCAGCATCTCAGACTCTTCGGTAATCTCATAGTTGTAGAAATTACGGGCGTTGTGGCAGTAGGTACAGCCAACTCCAAGCGACCACGCCATCAAGTTCATCGTACCTTGCGTAATGGTAGCTTGGTCTTGCGTACGCCCACCGTGAGAATACCCATCTTCGCCTGCATAGGCCAAAGCGAGAGAACCTCGTCCTGTCTTCGGAACACCAGGCTCGTAAGGCCGCCATACTTCGTAGTTATAGAGGAAATAGAGGTTGGCTTCTTGCAGCAACATCGGCTGACGAAGCTCCTCGGGTTTCTCTGCAACATCGCGAATAGGTGCTCCGTTGTCGTCCAACGGCTCGACGATCACGTTGATCGGAGGAGCGCTCTTGAGGAATTGATCGCTTACGCCTTCCAACTCCACGGGAGTGCCTTCCCCGTTGCCCAAGCCACTGTGGCATGTTGCACAAGTGACGTAGTTGCCGCGCCAGTAGGGCAGGTTCACGATGAATTTCGCATTCAAATCGTTCACCAGCGTCATCATGTTGCGCGATGCAATCTTTTGGGGGTAATCATCAAGATGAAATTGGTAATTCCCATCTTCGTCGGGGTTGACATTATGGCAATATTGGCACCCAACAGACAATGCACCAGAGACCTGTTGCTGCATATACGCCCAAATCTGGGACGTATTCATGTTTTGCAAGACCTGGGCATTTTGAGGCTCTGGAAACTGGGTTACGTATTCTTGCCCGGCTTGTACACCCCGCGTCCACTCGTCTTGCCCAAGCCATGGTTCACGGCCATCGGTAGGGTTGTTGGGACGAGCTTGGGTAATTCGTTGGAGGTTTCGGGCATTGCTGTAGGGAGCTTCGGCGGCGATGATCATCCCTCGACGTTCAGGGCCACTGGACAATTCGTAGATGACCCATATACCGACAAGAGCCGCTCCCACTGTTGCCATAGCCGCGCCGATTGAGACAATCACCGCAACACGGCGAAATTGTCGTTGACTCAGCCACATGGTATGGGCCTCCTATCGCTGATAGCCGAACGCCTGCCAAAAATCATGTATTCATCTTCCTGTTCCTGCTCGGTACACCAGGCGTTGCAAACAACACATGACCGCCAGCAGGAACTAGCTGGCGGTCATGCGGAGTTCCTGCACACAACTGATCGCCGCTTAGATCAGCGAAACCACGTACATACAGCTAACGACAACGTGTTGAACGACTTCGTTAAGGGATCCGGCTGGTGGAACGGTTACTGTCAGTGGGTTAATCCAGTTGTACCGTGGAGAACTTAGGACGATGAAGTGAATAAGCAATCCTACCACCAGGCCAATAACTGCAAAGACAACTGAATTCGTCCGGAACGGACTACGTGGAGGCATCATAATTCACTTCTCCCTACTATACCGGTGAAGGCACGACAACAATCGGCGGTTGACCCAACCAGGGTCGCCAGGCGAAACACAGGATGTGAGCGAGAATGGCGATAATTAGGAAACCATACATGGACTTAATATAAATGTCATGCATGATCCAGTCTTGATTGTTGAAACAATGTCGCCACTTAGGTGGTACCAGATCATCAGCGTCCATCATAATAAGACCTCCTCGTTTGAGTACTAACGAGATTACTTAAGCAACTTACCGGGAAGCAACCAAGCGATTGCCTCGGAGGATGGTTCTGTGCAGGTTCCCCTCCTTCCCGCTACGCGAGTAGCGGTCAGAAAAGCACACCGCATGCAACTACCCTTGAAGTTGTCCCTCATTATATAGGAAGCAATAGAATTTGTCAATCATTGCTTCTGAGTCAAAAGATTCCCCCGCACCTCCCTCTCCTCTCCCCCCCCTATTTGCCTTCATACCGCCCTATACACCTCCCTCTTTCCCCTGCTTTCGCCACTTTATGGTATCATGCGGGGGAGCTTTCGGGAAACGGATTTTTGACAATTTTTTGCCATTTCGCATATCCCTGCGTGTATCGACACGTATCCGTGCCCTGTCTCTCACGATGGCAAGCGGCAATTTCACCATATTCACCCTAGTTCACCATATCGTTTCTATATCGTTTCTATCTCAGCAAATTGTTCCCTCTATGTTCTACCAACTCCGTACCATATATACGCCAATGCCGTTTTGTGAACCGTTTATATCAAAAAAGCTGCCTACTATAATGTGTCGCGTTTCTGTTCGGTTATATGATTTTGCGTACTCATGGGACTACCATTCAGAGGAGAGCCATTTCTCCCACTCTGCCGGAGTTCAGCAGGTGGCACCCGCGTTCCAGCATCTAGAGGTTCACGATGATGAATCAAAGCTCGTATATTTTGCTGATTGAAGATAGCCCCAGCCAAGCACTCCAGTTTCAGTTGCTTATCAAACGCTACACCGGCCATGAGGTGCGGGTGGTGAGTGATGGCGCAGAGGGCTGGAATGTCGCCTGCTCGAGCCAACCGCTCCTGATTATGCTTGACATCAATCTGCCAACACTCGACGGGTTTCAAGTGCTCAACCGCCTCAAGAGAGGGCGATTGACAAGCCATATCCCAGTGATCATGCTCACCACCAGTGATCGGATTAGCGATGTAGAGCGTGCCCTCTCGTTGGGTGCTAGCGATTATCTTTTTAAAGACGACTGCTTCTTTAAATCGAAGGAGTCGAGTGATCAACTTCGGGAGGCTCTTGAGCAAGCCATCTCGGCTGCATCCGCAACATCAGCGACAATTGAATCACCAGACGCCGAGTCATAAGATATCTAAACCTATATCCGAATGATCGCCCCCTAGATCTATTCGATTCTATTCGGTACCGATATCGTCGCGACCTCCGTCTTGGGAAGGAAGGTATCCATCCTATGCGATCATCCAACCACTCTTGGCAAACATCCATCTCGCTTGTGTTATGGTCAACACCTATCGCGATGATTATCGCGCTCTTCCTCCTCAATCATTTTGCTCCCGATTGGCGGTGGGATCATGAGCCCGTCCACTCAAGTCTTGAAGCCATCGGCGGTACTGCGGCCATCTTCCTTGGTATTTTCCTCCTCCAACGTCAGTCTGAAGACTATGCCAGCGCCTTTACCTTGGTGGGGCTTGGTCTTTTGAGCATGGGCGTGTTCGATACCATGCACGCCATAACCCGGCCAGGGACAGCGTTTGTCTTCTTGCATAGTGTCGCCAGCCTTTTTGGAGGGATATTCTTTGCGGCTCTCTGGTTTTCGCCCTCCTCATCGTTTATCGCGATGGTGCGGAATAGTTGGTTTGCCTGGTCTCTTGTCTTCTTTTGTTTTATTCTCAGCATTGTCGTCATTGCGTGGCCACAAGTGCTCCCTGCTATGACGTATGGCGGGAATTTCTCTTTCACCGCCACGGCTATTAATATCGTCGCTGGGATACTCTTCCTGATTGCTATCCCTCGTCTTATCTCTCTCCTCTATGAATCCAACCACTCAGAATTTTTTCTCTTCCTATGTATTGCAGCGCTATTTGGGGTTGCCGAGTTAACCTTCAATTTCTCCAAGCTGTGGGATGCAGGATGGTGGTTGTGGCACTTTGCTCGTTTGCTGGCCTACCTCATTGTGTTTGCGTTTTTGGGGAAGGGATATATTGAGCTTGTGAAAGAGCAGCAGCGTAGTCAGCAGCTACTTGAGGAAAGCCGCAATACATTGGAGAAACAGGTTGAGGAACGAACGATACAGCTTGAAGAGCGCGCCAAGGCCATTCAGCAGAGCAAATCTGTACTCCAAGGGGCTGTGCAAGAATATTCAGCATTTGCAGAACGTGTCGCCGCGGGCGATTTGACTGCCCGCTTGAGCAATATCCAACACCAAGACCTTGGCGATCTCAACCACAACCTCAACCGGATGGTCGAGCGGTTGCAGATAATGACCCAGCAAATCCAAGATGCGGCTGCCAATGTGACGGGCGTGGCGGCGGACATTCTCAGCGCCACCACGGAACAAGCATCGAGCACGTCGGAACAGTCTTCCTCCATCGTAGAGACCACCTCAACCGTTGAGCAGATCAAGGCCATCGCAGAGCAGACGGCAGGCCAAGCGAGCCAGATGTCGCAAGATAGTCAAAAGATGTTAGCAGCTGCCCGCCAAGGAACGCAGCATGTCGAAGATACGATTGAGGGGATGGATCAGATCCGGCAGCGGGTGGAGAGCATCGCGCAGACGATTTTGGCCCTATCTGAACAGACACAGGAGATCGGGACGATCATCACGACCGTCAGCGAAATTGCGGATCAGAGTAATCTGCTTGCGCTCAACGCGGCCATTGAGGCGGCTCGTGCCGGTGAGCAGGGCAAGAGCTTCGCGGTGGTCGCGCAGCAGGTGCGGGAGCTTGCGGAGCGCTCCAAAGCAGCCACAGCGCAAGTGCAAGAGATCCTTGGAGAGATCCAACGTGCGACCAACGCTGCGGTGATGGTCACCGAAGAAGGAACAAAGGGAGTCGAGGCGGGGGTACGGCTTTCACGCGAGGCAGGCAAGACCATCCATAATATTTCGACCGAGGTAGAGCAGGGGGCACAAGCGAGTTCGCAAATCGCCGCCGCCGCCCACCAGCAGACCGCCGGCATGGAACAGATTGGCCAAGCAATGCGCGCCATTCAGCAGGCCACCAACCAAACGCTCACCACGACGCGCCAGGCCGAAACCGCCGCCCAAACACTGCATCAACTTGCCCAATCACTCCAACAGACCATCGCTTCGTACCGGTTATCTTGACGTACCTATTCACCTTTTCGAGCTTGAGGAGACAAGACACAAGATGGTACGCACACTTTCCCCCACTCGATCTATGAGAAGCAAGCTGATCCTCTTCTTTTTCATCAGCTCTATCGGGCCACTCATCCTACTAACGGTCTTGACGACGCTTGTCGCACGGGACGCGATGTTGACCATCTCGGAACAACGGATCGAAGCACGGGTCGATGCATCGGTCGATCGCATTGAGTCCTACCTCAACGAACGGCAGTCGGATGCGCGGGTGGTTGCCGCGCTCCCCACGATCCGTCTTGCGCTGCAGCCAGAGCTAGAGGACGTTGTTCGTTCTACCACCGAACTCTCTCCGAACGAGACTCTAGACAATCAAGCGGAGAGTGAGGTAGCCAAGGATAATGTATTGCGCATTATGCGGGAGGTGAAAAATGCGTACGACTATAGTGCCGTCTCCATCCTCAACGACGAGGGGACGGTCATACTGAGTACGGACGATATATTGTTGGATCAAAAGATGAAATCGCGCCCAGAGATCGAGGAAGCCCTCAGCGGCAACTCCAACCTCTCCGAAGTGTGCGCAAAAGACCACTTCCCAGTCGCCCACCTCCATATCACGCATCCTATCAAGCACGAAGGGGAGGTGATTGGCGTACTCGATATCATCAGCCCGCTTGACGCCATCCACGAGATGATTGCGTTTGATACGAACCGTACGGGCGAAGGGAGCTATAGTGTCATTCTCGATAACAATCTCGTCCGCATTAGCAACCCTGCTCACCCTGATTACCTCTTCCGCCCTATCGTGCCGCTCCCCGCGCATATCAAAACCCAAATTCGGGAAACCAACCAGTTTGGGAAATATACCGACAAGGTGCTCAACAATCCGACGGATCTGCCCGAAGTTGCGAAGTATGCCAACGAGATCCGCACTTCTGCACAGGATAGTGTCATTTTTCAAGGGGTCTCTGGCAGCACCAACGTCGAAAGCGAGTCGATGATCAAGGAGATCGATGTATTGGGGTGGTATTACCTCCACCGTGTGCCGATATCAAGCTTCTATCAACCGATCAACAACTTGCTTCTCTTGGCGGGGGGCGTGCTAGGCGGGACGATTATTATTGCGATTGTGGCAGTGTTGTGGTTTGCTTCTATGCTCAACACTCCGCTCAACCACTTGGTTGCGGTTTCCACCGCTATTGCCAAGGGCGATCTGAGCCGCCGGGCGGATGTGAAGACGAAGGATGAGTTCCGAACGCTTGCCGACAGCTTCAATACGATGGCCGAAACGCTTGAATCGCGTATCAAGTCAGAGCAAGAAAATCGCGAAAAAGCCCTTGCTCTCCAAGAAGTGGAGACAAAAAACCGCCAAGCGCTTGAAGAGACCATCGGTCAACAGCTTGCATTTGTGCGCAAAGTTGCCCAAGGCAATCTCAACCAACAACTGCAGATATCTGAAGACGGATCGCTTGGAGCATTGGCCCAAGAACTGAACGGAATGGTCAATAGCCTCCGCACGATCACCGAACAGGTCAAGACGGCAAGTAGCGATATTGCGGGCGCGTCGAGTGATATCCTCTCTACCACCACGCAGCAGGCATCGAGCGCGACGCAGCAGTCGTCTGCCATCACCGAAGCCACGACATCTGTTGACCAAGTCAAGAGCATCGCCCAACAGACCGCCCAACAAGCAAATATCCTGGCGCAAGAAAGCCAAGCGACGCTCCAGGTCTCTCGCAAGGGCACGCAGAAGGTACAAGATGCGATTGATGGCATGGAGCAGATACGCGAACGGGTACAGAGCATTGCACAGACGATTTTGGCGCTCTCCGAGCAGACGCAAGCCATCGGGACGATCATCACCACGGTGGGCGAGATTGCCGACCAAAGCAACCTCCTCGCCCTCAATGCCGCCATCGAAGCGGCCCGTGCCGGTGAGCAGGGCAAGAGCTTTGCCGTCGTTGCGCAACAGGTACGTGAATTGGCTGAACGTTCCAAAGACGCCACCCGCCAAGTGCAAGATATTCTTGGGGAGATCCAGCGCGCCACCAATACAGCCGTGATGGTCACCGAAGAGGGCACCAAGGGGGTTGAGACCGGCGTAGTCCTGACAAAAGAAGCCGGACAGGTGATTGAGCAGATCGCGGCAGAGGTGGAGAGCGGGGCGCAATCAAACGCTCAAATGGCGACTGCTTCCTATCAACAGACCACGGGCATGGAACAGATCGGCCAAGCAATGCGCTCCATTCAGCAGGCCACCAACCAAGCTCTCGCAAGCACCCGCCAAGCCGAGAACGTTGCCCGCAACTTGCACACCTTGTCGGAGTCGCTGCAAGACGCCATTGCTGCCTATAAATTGTAACGCTGTTTGCCTGCAGGGGAAGGGCAAATAGCTCTTTTCCCTGCAGGCAGGAGCGTGCTATAATGCTATATGAGGTGTAACCGTGGAGATACAACAACTACGAGAAGATGCAGACGTATGGGGAATATTGGAAGAGCGCGCCAATGCACTTGCCACCCAAAAGACAACGATGGACGGGGAAGCTGGAGAGGAGGTGCTGGTCTTTCGGCTGGGTGAGGGGCGCTACAGTATGCCTGCTCACTACATCTTAGAAGTCCAGCCACTTGGCCACTACACACAATTGCCCTCTACGCCTTCCTTTGTGTTGGGGCTTGTCAATGTACGGGGGAGGCTTCTTTCTGCCCTCGATATCCGCCCCCTACTTGACATCGCCCAAACCGCCCCAAAATCGCAGTCATTTCTCTTGATCCTCGGAGCAAATAATATGGAAGTCTGTTTATTGGCAGACAGTGTGGTCGAAGTCCGACGAAGCGACACCAACCTTGCTCCGGCGCTCTCTTCTACCACAGGACGCGGAGTGACATGGATTCGCGGGGTAGACCGCGAACTCAACGTCTTGATCGACCCGCCACTCTTTCTTGCCGATTCGCGTATCGTCGTCAACTGTGAAGCTGAGTAGGAGGCGAACCCGATGTTTTCTTCATTTTCACCCAGTCGTTCGCTTGGCAGTAAGCTTATCCTGTTTTTTTTGCTTGGTTCTGTTCTTCCCATGATACTGCTCACTATCATCAGTACGACTTCTGCCCGGTCGAGTATGCTTGAGGTAGCCCGTGGGCGCATTGAGGCACGGGTACAAGCCTCTGTCAATCAAATCGACAGCTATCTAGAAGAACGCCGTTCTGACGCCGAGGTGGTGGCGGCTTTGCCCGCAAGCATTCGTGTCTTCACCGAAAATGTAGGTGAAGATGAATGGCAAGACAGCTTCGATCTCTTGCGGCAAATCAGCTCTGCCTACAACTATTCTGCCGGTTCGTTGGTCGATATGAATGGGGAGGTTGTGATGACCACCGACCCGCGTATCGAAGGGCAAGATCGGTCAGACCGGCCAGAGTTTCAGGCCGCCATACGCGGTGAAGCATTCATCTCCGATGTTAGTGCGGAACCGGGGTTGGAGGGGGAGTATTTCTTCCACACGGTTGCCCCCGTCTACAATACGCAAGAGGATATCGTTGGCGTGGTTGATTTTCGGGTCGGGCTTGAGCAGCTCAATGAGACGCTCGGTTTTGATACGAACCGTACCGGCGAAGGCAGTTATGGTGTCTTGATGGACGAGAACCTTATACGTATCTCTATCCCTTCCAACCCGGAACACTTCTTGCTCCCCACGGTTCCGCTTGACCAAAACGTGCGGGAGCAGATGGTGGAGAATGAGCGGTTTGGTGACCAAACTTCATTTTTCCTCAACAACCCCACCAACCTGCCAGCGGTGGAGGAGGCGGCAAAAGAGCTTGATAGTGGCCGCCAAAGTCTGGTCTTCTTTACTGGCCTCACGGGCAACTCAAATGAGCAAAGTGAGTCGGCCATCCAGAAGCTAGAAACGAAGGATTGGTACTACCTCCACCGCGTCCCAGAGGCAAGCTTCTACGCCAGCGCCAACACCCAAACCACCTACGCTATTATTACCACGGTTATTGCTGCTGTTGTTGCCATCACTGCGATGGTTTGGTTCTCGCGCCAAACGCTCAACCGCCCGCTAGAGCACCTCGTTGAGGTTGCGCGCTCTATCTCAGAAGGCGATCTCGGACGCCGTATCTCTCTGCAGCGGCAGGATGAGTTTGGCGACATCGCCGAGAGCTTCAACGCGATGGCTGACAATCTTGAAAAACGCATCTCCACGGAGCAGGAGTCGCGGGAAGAGGCGATACAGCTGCGCACCACGGAAGAAAATTCCCGCAGGAAGGTGGAGGGCGCAGTGGCACAATACTTAACCTTTGTGCAGGAAGTCGCCAACGGCAACCTTGAGCAGCGGCTGAATGTGGTATATGATGGCTCGCTTGGAGAGCTTGGCAATGGGCTAAACCGCATGGTCGATAGTCTGCGCAACATCACGTTGCAGGTCAAAGAGGCGACGACCAATATCACCTCATCCGCGGCTGAAATTCTCTCTGCCACGACGCAACAGGCCTCCAGCGCCAGTGAGCAATCATCCGCCACGACAGAGGCGATTACCACCGTCGAAGAGGTCAAGAACATCGCTCAACAGACCGCGCAACAAGCAGGACAAGTCTCGCAAGACAGCCAAACGACATTGCAGGTCTCGCGGGAGGGCACGCAAAAGGTAGAGGAGTCGATCAAAGGGATGGGGCAGATCCGGCAGCGGGTCGAGAGCATCGCGCAGACCATCTTGGCCCTCTCTGAGCAGACACAAGCCATCGGGACGATTATCACGACGGTGAGTGAGCTTGCCGACCAAAGCAATCTCCTCGCCCTCAATGCCGCAATTGAGGCCGCGCGCGCTGGTGAGCAGGGCAAGAGCTTTGCCGTGGTCGCGCAACACGTCCGTGAGCTTGCCGAGCGCTCCAAAGCCGCCACCTCGCAAGTTCAAGAGATCCTTGGCGAGATCCAGCGGGCTACCAATGCCGCTGTCATGGTCACCGAAGAGGGCACCAAAGGCGTGGAGATGGGCGTTAAGCTGTCGGAGGAGGCCGGACAGGTCATTCACCAGATCGCCGGAGAGGTAGAAGGCGGGGCACAATCGAACTCGCAAATGGCCGCGGCGGCTCATCAGCAGACCGCCGGTATGGAGCAGATAGGCCAGGCGATGCGCTCTATCCAGCAGGCCACCACGCAAACGCTGTCGAGCACGCGCCAGGCCGAAACCGCCGCCCGCGACCTGAACAATCTGGCGAAGACCTTGCAAGATGCGATATCGATCTACCGATTGTAGGTTGCTTCGGGCGACCAAGCCCCACATCCAATAGGATTCGGTCGTTTCGATATAGGTCGTTGGATAGCCGTAACCCGTTGTCTACCTTCCTCTGACCAATTACAAGGAGGCATGATGCTCTCTGACGAAGAAATTATGAAACAGGTGCTCGCTGCGTTCCGCGAAGAGGAAATCGAACACCGGCAAGCCATCACAGACATCCTGCTTGAGCTTGAGCGTGAGCAGAATCATCCCGACCGTCAAGAGATGATCACGCAGCTGTTTCGTGAAGCGCACAGCTTAAAAGGGGGAGCACGTGCTGCGGGCCAAGAGGGAGTTGAGCAGCTTGCCCACCGTGTTGAAGACCTCTTTAGCCATGTCAAGCAAGGCAAGCTACGGCTGTTGCCCGAAGTGTGCGATGCCATCTACGATACGATGGATGCCATTGGGACGCTGATGTCGGAAGTGGCGGAGGGGAAATCTCCCGACGCCTCCAACTATCAACCGCTTCTCGATACCTTAACCTCTATCATCGATGGCACCGCGCCATTCCTTGATCAACCTAGCGCTGCACCAGAGCCAGAGCCAGAGCCAGAGCCAGCGCCAGAGCCAGAGCCAGAGCCAGAGCCAGAGCCAGAGCCGGAACCAGAGCCGGAGCCAGAGCCAGAGCCGGAACCGGAACCAGAGCCGGAGCCAAAAGCAAAACCTGCTCCCAAATCGAGGTCGAAACCAGGATCGGAGCCAGCATCTGGCTCAATACAGCAGCAGGAACAAAAAACCGCACAATCTCCCGCACAACCTTCGACGCAATCGTCACAGCAGCAGTATGCGCAAAACGAAATGCCGTGGGAGAACGTGACGACGGTGCGATTGGCCACCTCCACACTTGACACGATATTGAATGAGACGGGAGAGCTCATCACGTGTTCCGTGCGCGCCCAACAGCGTGCTAATGAGTCGCGGCGGCTCACAGAAGTGCCCGTACGGTGGCGGCGCATTTGGCGGCAGATACGGCCCATCATCTCGCAATTGCAATCTAACACGCCCGCCTTTCAGCCGACGGTGCATCATCTGAGTGACCGCATCAATATGCAGACGGCGGTTGAGCGTGCAACCAAGCTGCTTGAACACGAATCTGATAGGCAATCATCGGCGATGGCATCGCAGGTAAGCACCCTGCTTGAAGCACTCGACCACGCCAATGAGCTTATTACCGAGCTAGAGCACGGCTTGAACGATCATTCCCGTCAAGCAACCGAAGATCACACTCGTCTCGCCACCGTCACCGACCGGCTACATGATCAAGTCCGCCGCACTCGGATGCTTCCTCTCTCTACCCTCTTCAACCCCTTGCGGTTGCATGCGCGGGATATTGCCCGTGGGGCGGGGAAGATGGTTGAGTTGGAGCTTGACGATGGCGATGCAGAGGCAGACCGCCAAGTGCTTGAGCGACTGCGCGAAGTCTTGATTCACCTCATCCGCAACGCCGTCGACCACGGCATCGAGACGCCCAATACGCGCACATCGCACGGTAAAAACCCGACCGGCCATATTGCATTGACCGCGTCTGTGAGCGGCGATTACCTCACGATCCAGGTTGATGACGATGGGGCAGGGATTGACCTTGAAGCTATTAAGAACCGTGCACGCTCTACCGAGGTGCTTGGAGATGCTGACATTGCCCGTCTCAGCGACAACGAAATCACCGATCTGATTTTCATGCCGGGCTTCTCCACCCGCCAATCAGTGTCAACGCTTTCTGGCCGGGGTGTGGGGCTTGATGTCGTACGCTCGCATGTTGAGCGGATGCATGGCCGGGTGACGGTGCATTCTGTCCCACAGCAGGGCTGCCTTTTCACATTGAGCGTCCCGCTCTCGCTGACAAGCTCTCATGGGCTTCTGCTCCGCATCGACCGCTCAACCTACATGCTCCCTCTCGACTCGGTACACCGTATTGTATCGGTCTCCCCATCGGAGATACAGGTGCTGGAGGGGCGGGCGTGTCTGACCATAGATGAGCGGCCACTCGCATTGGTGCATTTGGCGGATATATTGGGTACCTCAGTCATCACAGAATTGCCATCGCAACGTCATTTGGTCAAGGAGCAGTCAATCCGCTCTTCCTTCACCGAGCGCTCCTCTTCTACCAACGGGGGCTGGTCATTGGCGTTGTTGCTTGGCAGCGGCGAACGACAAATCGCCTGTTTGGTTGACGCCGTCTTGGGCGAGCAAGAGCTAGTCATCTACCGCCTTCCGGCCCCGCTCCAACGGGTACGGTTTATTGCGGGTGCGACGATTCTTGCCGATGGCTCGGTAGTGCCGATATTGGATGTGGTCGACGTGGTACGTGCAGCCATTGGCACTCGCTACGCCGTTCACCCGCCGTCTGAAATGGTTGATTCCGATGCCCCGCCAACTATCTTGGTGGTAGACGACTCGATTACCACCCGCACCCTGGAAAAGAACATCCTTGAGGCCGCGGGCTACCATGTCCACCTTGCGACCGACGGGGTTGAGGCATTGGAGACATTGAACCGGCTTATTGATGACACTGGCTGCGATTTGCTGTTGAGCGATATCGATATGCCGCGGCTCAATGGGTTTGATCTGACGACGCAAGTGCGGGCCGATAACCGCCTCAAACACATCCCGATTGTCTTAGTCACGTCGCTCGACTCGCCCGCCGACCGCGAACGGGGGATCGCCGCCGGCGCGGATGCTTATATCGTCAAGCGTGCCTTCGATCAACAGTCGCTGCTTGACACGATAGAACAGCTCATTTAACCAAACGATAGAGAGGGATGAATGTCGTTGTCAAATAAGAGGACAGCACCGTCTGACGGCAAGGATGCTTCTACATCATCTTCTACATCTTCTACATCTTCTATGTTCTGCCAAGTGCTCGTCATAGAAGATAGCCGAACGCAAGCCCACCGCATCCGGTGTGAGTTGCAACGGTTTGGGTTGTGTGTCGAGGTGGCCACCAATGGGAATCAGGGTCTTGATGAGGCCCGCCGCCTCCTTCCGCAGGTCATTGTGCTCGATATCGACCTGCCAGAAATCGATGGCTACACCGTGTGCCGCGAACTCAAAATGGACGAGCGTACGGTCAATATCCCAGTCATCATGTTTACAAGCTATGACAGCCCACAGAGTACCATTACTGGCCTGCAGCTTGGAGCCATCGATTACATTCCCAAAGATTCCTTTGCCGAGCAAAACCTCATCGAATCGCTGCGCCAATTGGGGGTGATTGCGCAGGATGAAGAGGTCGAAGAATAACAGAGGAACAGAGGAGCAGAAGTGACAAGGGAAAAGAGCAAGCATAAGAGGATAAGGGGAACAAGGGGAGGATGTACAAACGTTGGAGTGAGTTAGATGACACACACAGGGGTTCCCATGAGTGATACACTATCTATTACAACGGCTAACAGTTCCGTCTTGATTGTTACGTTTCGTATCGGGGCCCAACAATATGGCCTCCCCGTGACATCGGTCATAGAGATTGTCCGGCTGCCTGCCTTAGTCACGCTTGCAGGCGCTCCCAAAGAGGTTCTTGGGCTTTTGAACCTCCGCGGAACGTATCTCCCCGTTCTCAGTGGTCATCTCTTGATGGGAGAAACACCATCATATGGTGTCAACAGCCAAATCGTTGTAGCGGGTAAGACCCAGGGGAGCAATCTTTACCCTGTCCTGGGTATTCTTGTTGATCAAGTTATTGACGTATACACGTTTTCCATTCACCAATGCACGACTTTTGGACATAATATCGCGGCACCCTTCTTAGAGGGGGTAATCAAGACGGGAGAGCGGTCTATTTTGCTTCTTGATACGGACGCATTGCGTGATATGATCCCAGAAGGGACGGTAGTAAACCCGAGCGCGGAGCGGCATAGAGACAACGATAAAGACGATGGTACTAAGGAAGTCTAAAAAGAACGATTATGGCGAAACGACCTCCTCACCAGCCGATACGGGTGCTAATTGTCGAGGATTCACGCGCTCAGCGTGAGCTTCTTATTCGGCTCTTGCAATCTGCTGGGATTTTCGACGTAGTGGGTGCGGTAGACAACGGGCGCGATGCGGTCGAATATGCTCGTCGTTTACGTCCCGACGTGATTGCAATGGACATTCACCTGCCCATATTCGACGGCTACGAAGCAACGCGGCAGATTATGCAGTGTTGTGCCACGCCTATTGTGATGGTAAGCAGCAGCATTGGGGATGCAGGCCGCCGGTCGGTTGAGGCGCTGGCGGCGGGGGCATTGGCCGTCATCCGCAAGCCGGGACACATTGCAAATGACAAATATGAAGATGACCGCGTCAATCTCGTCAAGACGCTGCAAATTATGGCCGATGTACCGGTTGTGACCAGGCATACTGCCCGCCTTACTGCCGCTCCCTCCATTGAAACAACTGCGGCTCCGTGGGCCGAAAAACCTCGTCGGGTAGATGTTCTTGCGATTGCGGCTTCGACGGGTGGGCCAGCCGCCGTACAGATGCTCTTGGGCGGGTTGGGGGCCTCATTCCCGCTGCCTATTCTCCTTGTGCAGCATATCGCCAATGGCTTTGTGGAGGCGTTGGTTGATTGGCTTAATGCGACGTTGCCATTCAATGTCCGTATCGCTTCTCATGGTGAGACGATGCAGTCTGGTACGGTCTACCTTGCCCCTGACGACTATCATCTTGTGGTGGAGCGCCCTGGGGTGGTGGGGTTGAAGCTACATGGCCCTTTGGATCGCTACTGCCCAAGCGCCGACACCCTCTTTGATTCGGTGACCAGCATGTATGGCAAGCAGGCCATTGGCGTGATCATGACCGGCATGGGCGATGATGGGGCGCGGGGGCTTCGCGCACTGCGGCTCAGCGGCGGGCAGACCTTTGCGCAAGATGAGGCGAGTTGCGTGGTCTATGGGATGCCCCACGCGGCGGTAGAGATGGGCGCGGTCTCGCAGACTGAACCGCTCACTCATATGGCCAAAGCCATTCTTGAATATGCTCAAATCGCAACCATCCAAACCAAACAGTAACGGGTTTTAGTCAGGGGTAATCGGCGGCTATGGAACCGTATCTAAGTGAACAACTCTATGCTCTTTTCCGCGACCTCCTTGTCAAGCGAAGTGGGCTTTTTTACCCAGAACACAAGCGCGAAGACTTGGTACATGGGTTAGGGCTTGCGATGAAAGAGGGCGGGTATCCGAGTCTCTCAGCGCTCTATGCTGACATTCTCGAAAACAACGACGCGTGGGAGATGCTGCTTTCGCACCTCACCATTGGGGAGACCTGTTTTTTCCGCAACAAGCCGCAATTCGACGCGCTCCGCAAACACATCGTCCCCGACCTGCTCCAACGCCGGAGTGCGTTTCGGAGCCTGCGCATCTGGAGTGCCGGCTGCGCGACGGGGGAGGAACCCTACTCCATCGCGATGCTCCTGACCGATATGATCCCCAATATCGACGAGTGGCATATCTCGATCCTTGGCACCGATCTCAACCCCCACTTCTTGACGCGGGCGCGCGAAGGCCTCTATGGCAACTGGTCGTTTCGCGAGATCAGTGCGGAGTTTCAAGAGCGGTTTTTTACCAAAGAACGCGCGACGATGTGGCGTCTTGCCCCCAACATCCGCGCGATGGTGACATTCACCCGCCTCAACCTCATTGAGCCACTCTACCCGCTCATCACCAACGGCACATGCGCGCTTGATATTATCCTGTGCCGCAATGTGACCATCTATTTTGGCGAGAAAACCACGCGCCAAGTGGTGGATCGGTTCTACCACGCGCTTGCGCCGGGGGGGTGGCTGATTGTTGGCCACGCCGAACCGCAAGCAAGCATCTATCACCAGTTTGAGGTGCACAACTTCCCCAACACGGTCGTTTACCGCAAACATCTTGATGCGCCGCTCTTTGCAAGCTCAACGAAGGAACACAACCCATCGGGTATCCCGTGGCAGACCCCGCAAAACCCTCCTGTAAGCCCAACCAACGCCACAAACACCTTTGGTACGCCCCCGTGGAACTTCTCTCCCAAGAACGAAGCCACTGTGGGTTCGCCTGCTGACACATCCGCCTGGCAACCGCCATTTTTCTCCCAAATTCCGCCTCTTCCCGTCGTGACCTACCCAGAGACCAATCCGGTTTCCTCTTCGGCGGCCACTCCACAAACAAACCCGCAAACAGGCCAGCAAACAAACTCGCAGCCTGCCACCAGGAAGTCGCAAGGCGAACTGGCTGATGAGTTCTGGCTAGAGGCAAACAAAGAGTTGAAGCAGGGGAATAAGCAGGAAGCAGAAACCCTCTTTCGGAAGGTGTTGGAGCAGCGTAAAGATCATGTTGAGGCGATGGTCGCGCTTGCCCGGATCTGCGCCGACCGCGGTGAGTGGGAATGTTCGCGTTCCTTGTGCAAGTCTGCCATTGAATATGACCCCTTTTCGCTCGACTCCCACTATATCCTGGCGCAGGTGCACGAGCATGAGAATGAGCTTGACCAAGCATTGACCGAATATCGGCGGGTGGTCTTCCTCGACCGGCAATATGTGCCGGGGTTGTTGGGGATGGCCAACGTCTGGCGACGGATTGGCCGCACCGAAGATGCGCGCCGCAGTTACCGCAACGCACTCAAACAACTTTCCCCCCTCGCCCCCTCCGATCCGGTTCCCGGCGTTGAGGGGACGACGGCCAGTGAACTGACGGCGTTTATCACGCGCCAATTGCAACAGCTAGGGCAGCCATAGATACTCATGCCATATGCATTCAAAAAGCGCCACTGCTCATCTTCATCCGACGGAATTCCCCCCGACACTCCTTCTGCAGCACAGCAGCCATCGGCTATACCAGCCGTCGCGGTGCCGCCCAAGCCGTTTGTGAAGTGGGTGGGTGGGAAGCGCAATCTGCTCCGGCATATCTGCTCCCATCTCCCCAAACAGTTCAACACCTACTTTGAGCCGTTCGTGGGGGGAGGAGCGGTCTTCTTTGCTCTCCAACACCAGGGCGAGGTGCGAGAGGCGGTGCTCTCCGACACCAATGAAGAGCTTGTCACCACCTACCACGTCATCCAGGAGCGGCCAAACTACCTCATCCGCCGTCTCGCCTTCCATGCCGACCGCCACGACCAAAACCCAAAACGCCACTTCTATAAGGTGCGCGCGCAGAGCTTCAAGCGGCCAACGTATGTTGCCGCGCGGTTTATCTACCTCAATCGGACGTGCTATAACGGGCTGTATCGGGTCAATCAGGAGGGGAAATTCAATACGCCGCTGGGGAAATATACACACCCGAACATCGTGCAGGAAGAGACGATCAATGCGTGTCACCACGCGCTCCAACAGGCGATGATCCGCTGTCACGACTTTTCACACATCGAGCCAAAGGCGGGCGATTTTGTCTACCTCGACCCGCCCTACGACCTCACCCGCCCTGAGTCATTCACCAGCTATACCAAAGAAAACTTCGTTACGGATGATCAGGTGCGGCTGCGCGATTTTGTGGTGGAGCTTGATAGGCAGGGGGTCTATGTGATGATCTCCAATTCCTACACGAAGCGTATTTGGGAACTATACCGCTCCTTTTACCGGCATATTGTCCATGCACCCCGTCACATCAACTGCAAAGCCAACGGACGCGGCCCGGTAGAGGAGTTGCTGATTACCAACTACTCGTGCCATACCTTCCCCCTCGCCACTATCAATCACTCTATCATTCCCCTCGTTGGCCACACCTATCCATAGGAAAAAAACGTGCCACAGGTGTTGAGAAACCCCATTCCTGTGGCACAAGGAGCAATAGACTAGAAGTAGCGGCTGAGGTTCTGGAAGATCTGTGCAATGTCGCCGGTACTACCTTGAACAACGATAGTTCGGGAGAAATCTGCAATGCGGTTGAGGACTTCCATATCGGCGTCGTCCCCATACGCCACCGGAAAGATGCTAATTCCCCCTTCGCCTTGCTGCAAATCCCCCAATGTGCGGCTACTCGCATTATCTGCGCCATCACTCAGCAGCACAATCGCCCTGATACGGCTATCTGTTGCGGGTGGGAGGTTTTCAATCGTTTGCTGGGCCATCGCCACGCCATCGAAGAGCGCCGTATCGCCAAATGCTTCCATATTCTGGATGGCGTTCTGGATAGGGATACGGTTTTCGCTCAACGGCGCAGGCTCAACCGCCATCGTTGGCTTGCTGTCGAAGGTAATCAGCCCGACGCGGTCTTCCGGCAGAATACGCTGCAGGAAGCTCTCCAGCCCCGCCTTGAGCATTTGCAGTTTTTCGCCCTGCATAGAGCCAGAAGTATCTACCACTAGCATGATGTCGGCGCGTTTGCGGTTTTGCCGCCAGCTATTCTTCGCGGCGACGATCACCTCTGCATCCGGCACTTCCAAGACATTCTGCACGCCTTGCGGCTTGACGCCATAGGCCTCGCTGATGGGGTCAGCAAGCTCAATATCAACGTTGGCGGGCCGGAACCCTTGCTTCATGGCCAATCGTTGGCTCTCTTCCGTCAGCAGGAAGTCGTAGAAGACTTGTGCCGCCTCTTTTTGTTCAGCCGTCGCCGCCGCAAAGACAATATACGGGTTGTCGTGCCAGAATGTCCCCTCCTTGGGGTAGATGGCGACTAAGGGCGTTGGCGGGGCAGCTTGGTTGAAGTCAATCAGCGTGATCTCCTCCATCGGGAAGGCGGAGATATAGCTCATGCCGAATTTGCGCATATTTTCGCTGAAGACCAGCGTATTATAGCCATAGTGCTTGATGCCCTGCCCCAAATCGCGGACGAATGAGATCGCCTGATTGCTTTGGACATCTTGGATGGTGAGGCCTTGCTGTTTCCCCGCCGCCGCATAGAATTCGGCGATGAGGGTAGAGAGCGCTGTCGTGCTGACTTCAGGGTCGGTGTGGCCCCACGAAAATTTGCCCCATTCCGGGTGGCCAAATTTGCCCCATCCCTGCGAGTCGTTGATGAGGTCAAGGAAATCGCTCCACCCCAACGACCGCTCTGGCCAACCCATCGCCTCCGCCATCGGTCGCCACATTGAGACGACCACCGGCGTGAGAAGCAGCGGCTTTTGCGAGTGGGCGATGTTTTGGTTGCCAGTCTCTTGCTTGAGCACCTCTAGCCAGGTAGAGGCGGATGGACTCCATATGGTCACATCGCCAATGCTCTGCTTGAACCGCGTCCGCGCTTCGCCGCTTGAGAGCTTTTCGGATTGCACGAAGATGGGCTGGTCTCCGACTGCGCCACCCTGGTTGTGGAAGGCTTGAATGCGTTCCTGTAGCCATTCTTCCTTTTCCGGACTGTAGACCATCTTGATAGTGATATGGTCGCCGCCAAGTTGCGAGGGGACTTGCTGCGTCTCCTGCGCCCCCTGCTGATTGGCCGAGTCTTGATTGTCACCATTGCTAGCGCTCTCCCCGCCGCCGCAGGCAAGCAGAAACAGGAAGAAGGCCAGCAATATCGTCCATTGAGTAACCCTGTGTATACGCATAATTCCTCTCGGTCTATATAGCTCTTCAGCGCTTTAGAAGTAGCGGCTGAGGTTCTCAAAAATCTGCGCAATATCGCCCGTCCCCCCTTGCACGACCATCGTGCGGGAGAACTCTGCGATGCGCTCAAGTGACTCAACATCTGCCCCTTCGCCGTAGGCAACCGGAAAGATGCTAATCCCCGCCTCTTCGTAGCGCTGCTCCAACTCACTCATCGTTACACTGCTTGCATTGTCGGCCCCGTCGCTGAGTAGCACAATCGCCCGTATGCGGTCTTCTCCCAGTTCATCAACCGAAACATGCTCATCAAAGACGGCGCGGGCATCGTAGAGCGCATTGAAAAGGGCCGTATTGCCCAAAGCCCGCATATTGTGGATAGCCGTCTGCAGATCGATAAGGTTCTCCGAAAGCGGGCGCGGCTCAACGAGCACTTGCGATTCGTTGGCAAACGCAATCAGCCCGACACGGTCTTCCGGCAAAATGCGCTGCAAAAAGCTCTCCAGCCCCGCCTTGACCAGCTCAATCTTCTCGCCCTCCATGGAGGAGGAGGTATCTACAATCAGGATGATGTCGGCGCGCTTGCGGTTTTGTCGCCAGGCATTGCGGGCCGCGATAATTACCTCTGCATCCGGTACATCAAGCGTATTTTGTACGCCTTGCGGCTGCACACCGTAGGCCGGACTAATGGGGTCAGCAAGATCGACGTTGATGTTGGCGGGTCGAAAGCCGTAGCTCATCGCCAATTGTTGGCTTTCTTCGGTCATCAGGAAGTCATAGAAGACATCGGCGGCTTGTTGCTGCTCTTGAGTGGCGCTTGCCATCACGATGTATGGGTCGTCGTGCCAGAATGTTCCCTCTTCCGGGTAGATGGCGACGAGTGGGGTAGACGGGTTGTTTTTGTTGAACTCAATGAGCGTGATCTCCTCCATTGGGAAGGCAGAAATATAGCTCATGCCAAACTTACGCATATTTTCACTGAAAACAAGCGTATTATAGCCGTAATGCTTGATGCCTTTGCCGAGATCTCGGATAAACTGCTGGCTGGATTCCTGCTGCACGTCCTGGACAGTCAAATTTTGCTGCTTGCCGACTGCCGCATAAAACTCCGCGAGCAGCGTTGAGAGCGCCGACGTGCTGATTTCGGGGTCGGTGTGGCCCCACGAGAATTTGCCCCACTCCGGGTGGCCAAACTTGCCCCATCCCTGCGGGTCGTTGATGAGGTCGAGCATATCCTTCCACCCCAACGACTCCTCTGGCCAGCCCATCGCCTCTGCCATTGGCCGCCACATGGAAATGACAATGGGCGTCAGGACGAGGGAATTGCTTGACACAGAGACATTCGGGTCAGGGCTTTCGTGCTCCAACACCTTGAGCCAGGTGGAGGCAGACGGACTCCACACCGTCACCGACAGCCTGCCATCGCGGATTTCTTTTTGGGCCTTGCCGCTGGATCGGTTGATCCCCTCGACGACGATTGGCCGCCCTTGCAGTTGAGGCTGCTGGGCGTGGAATGCCGCGATGCGTTCCTGTAGCCACTGTTCTTTCTCTGGGCTATAGGCGATGCTAATGGAGATCGCGTCCTTTGGGGGGGAGGTTGGTTGCTCTTGCGCGGTTGATCCGCTCCCACCATCGCCGTCGCCCCCGCCGTTGCCGGTGGAGGTCTCGCTGCATGCGGCGACCAGGCCGGTGAGGCCCATGATCAGGGTGAGCAGGACTAGTATTCGTGTCATTCTTCGTGTCGTTCGCATAATCACTCCTCAAAAGCTCTCACGAAACGTGCGTTGGCTGTATTATAGATCCGTGTCTTCTCCCATTGCAATAGAAGCAACGCTATAAGCAACACTCTGATGTGTTGCCAGGATGAGCGATACTGTGCTATCCTGATTATATATGGTGGTGAGCTTGTCCGCGGGATTATGACATTCTTTCTTTAGGAGTCGAAAAGGGGAACCAACGGTATGCTCCTAGTTTCGCGCGCTATCGGTATTGCCTATCTTTCTTTTGTCGCTCTTGTGCTGGGGTTGAAGGTAGTAGTTGGCCCGCTCCCCGGCAGCAATGCACCGGCACCACTGCCGGTCGGCCCGGAGCGTGAACCGATTGAGATAGTTGTTGCCCACGGCAAAGAAAACGAAGCGTGGATACAAGAAGCGGCGGCGGTATTTGAGAAGACTGAGCCGACTGTCCGTGGGGGCCGCGTGCATCTCACCTTGCAGACGATTGGGTCGGGAGAGGCGGTTGAGGGGATAACCAACCAATCGATCAAGCCAGTGGCAATCAACCCGTCTAGCTCATTGCAAGTGGTGCTGTTGCAAGATGCGTGGCAACGTGAACATGGCACTCCCATCATCCACGACCTTGCCCCCGTCAATCGTTCACCGCTGGTGCTGATTGCGTGGCAGGAACGGGTTGATACCTTGTGGCCGGAGGGGACAAATGACCTATGGAGCCAGCTCTACGACGTTTTGGCGGGCAATGGCGGCTGGCAATCGCACGGGCACCCGGAGTGGGGGCCGATCAAGTTTGGGCATACCACGCCACCCACCTCAAACAGCGGCCAGCAACTATTAATTTTGTTTGCCTACAACTACCATAACAAGACCCACAGCCTCACGGTGCAAGATGTACAAGACCCGGGCTTTCAGAGATGGCTTGACGGGGTGGAACACGCCGTCCATCGGTTTGGGCCAAGTACGGGCGAGTTTATGCGCGAAATGTTAATGTTTGGCCCCTCGCAATATGACTTTGCGGCGGTGTATGAGCATATTGCGCTCAATGGCATCGATTCGGCCATCAACCGCCAAGGCCAACCGCTCAATATCTACTACCCGCCCATCACCATGATATGCGATCACCCCTACGCCATCTTGAGCGCGCCGTGGGTGACAGATGACCAACAAGCAGCAGCAGCACTCTTCCGCGACTTCCTGCTGACCGAAGAGATGCAAAAGTTGGCCGTGCGCGACTATGGCTTCCGACCGGCCCGCGATGGGATGTCAATAGGGGATGATATTGACGCCCTGTTCGAGAAGAATGAGCGCTATGGAGCGGATGAGGACACCTTGCCGACCGTGGTCGAGGTGCCATCCGCGGAGGTCATCAAGGCTTTGATCCAGTTATGGGAAGAGCGAGACTACGAATAGAGAGGATAGACGATAAACGATGTCTCACATTCTGACAGCCGCGCGCCAACCTCTTGCCCTTGTCGTCTTGGTGGTTTCGTTCGTGAGTGGCATCACATTGGCCATCTGGCTGTTGCCGCTTGGCCTGCTCGCCTACATCATGATGGTGGCGCTTGCCGCGTCGGATTCATCATTCGTCACCCGCAGCACGCGCTCTGCCGCCCGCGCCAACATCCGCAATCGCACCTTCCGCGATCTGCTCGCCGAAATAGACCGCTCACAGCGCGCGGTGCAAGACTCCATCGATCAGGCGACTGGGCCGATCAAACGGCTGCTTGAGCCTATCGGAGAGCAAACGCAGCAGTTGGTCGACCAGGCGCATATGCTGGCGAACAAAGGGCAAATTATCGAGGCGTTCCTGGCCCAGATGGACTATGCCAAGCTGCGCCAACAAATCGACAAAATTGATGAGAAAATAGAACAGACTACCGATACCTACACGATCCAGCAGTTGGAGGAGACACGCAAGGCGTTGGTCAACCGCAGGAAGAATGCGCAAGACCTTGAAACCTTCATTGGCCGCATCACGGCGCAGTTGCAGAATATTGACGCCAACCTAGACAATACTCTCTCCGAGACTATTCGCCTCCGCACAGCCGACGCGATAAGTGCCAACTCCAGCAGCAATCAGATAGCCGATCACCTCAGCAACCTCAACGCCGATATGAGCGCCTTTCGCCAAGTGCTCGATACGACGATGCTCCAGAGCGGCGCGATGGGACAAAACCCCTAGAGGCTTCAATTCGTCTCTAATTATTCTCTCCGGTTGCGGGGACGGCAGCAATAGGGGAAGGTGTTGGTGTAGCCGTCGGCAGGGGGGAAGGCGTGGGCGTGGCTGTTGGCAATGGGGTGGGAGTAGGTTGCCACAAACATGGCCATCCTACCTCCTCCATCCCCGCGACCGTGACAAGCAACTCTTCGGCTCCGTGCGGTACATCAAAGATGAGCGGGAGCGTGTATATCCCACCGCCCGGCGGAACCACCTCTTGCAGTGTCAAATCACCGGCTTTTCCTCTGCCATATGTTTCCACATAGGCCGCCGATGCATTGAGGTCGGGGGCATAGCGATTCCCCGCCGCGTCGGACAGCGTAAAGAGTCCAGGTGGCAGGCGACGCGGGTTCGGCGCAGTATTCGCCACTGCAAGCAATACAAGCACAAACCGATTATGTGGCTGCACTGTCCCAATGCTGCCAGAGAGCACGTGAGTGTGGGAAGGACGTAATACGGTGGCATGCCAACCATGCGGCTCTATGAAGCGCCCAATCGGGAAGAGCGTGGGAGTCGGACGGGGCAGCGGGAGAGTGGGAGTTGGGGTTGGCGATGGCGGGATGGGGGTCGGGGTGTGGCGCTCAAACAGCGCGGAAACCCGCCACGTAGGGGGAGATGCGCTCGGGAGAAGGAGTTGCGACACCCCCCAAACAATCAAGAACACCGACGTAAGAGCAAGAGTACTGAAAATGATAACATGCCGGGCTTGTCGGTGGGCGGGCGAGGTCAGTATTGCCTTTAGCACTGCCCACAGACGGCGGATACCCCGCATACCGAAGGGAAATAGCCCTACAACTGCCTGGAACACCCATCGCAATGACGATTGGTATATTGTTTGGCAGAGTGCCCACACCCGCTCTTTCGGGGTTGCGGCATAGCGCGCTGTCCACCACCACACGCGCCAGTCGTTGGGGGCCTGGTGGACGAGTGCTCGCAACACTGCCCGTGCTTCGCGTAGCCGTCCAGCACGAGCAGTGTGGATACTTTGATGCAAGAGTTGGTTGATCTCGTCGTGAGCAAGCACCTATCTACGTTCGTAATACCCTTATTCTATGATCGGCATCCTGGTGTATTGCACATCGTGCTTGTTGTGCACTTGTTATTGCACTCGTTCCATCACGAGCCACCCCTGGCTTGCACCATTTGCATGCAGGAAAAGATTGGTGGCATCAAGCGGCACGTCGAAGAAGAGCGCGACGCTTGTCGTTGCGCCGTTCGATGGAATGGGATCCATCAAGCTGCGGTCTGCATTCACCCCAGGGTTCACGAAGGCTCTTGATACCTCTGGCAGGACATTATAAGTGCGCCCTTGGGCATCTCGCAGGACAAAGAAATCGTTTGGTACCGGCTGATTTTGGCCAGTGCGGTTTGCGACAAAGACCAAAATATGGATAAATCGCCCTGATGGCTGTATCCCGCCGATGCTGCTGCCAATTGGCACCGCAAATGCCTCATTGGGGAAGTTGTAATCCCAATTATCCTTCTCCAACGGTGTGTTGGGCTGGATAATCTCAGCCTGCTGCGGCGCTGATTGCGGTTCTGCTGGTGGCTGTTCGCCTTCTGGTTGAGCGGGCTGACCTTCTGGTGGCGTTTGGCCTTCGGCTGGTGGTTGTTGTTCGTCTGGCTGGCCTGGCTGACCTTCAGCTGGTTGACCTTCGGCTGGTTGACCTTCGGCTGGCTGGCCTTCGGCTGGCTGGCCTTGTTCGCCATTCGCCGCCTCATCGCCTGGAACCGAAGCCGCGGGGTCAGTGCCGGGAGCGGTTGCTTCTTGGGTTGTTCCGGCAGTCTGCTGTTCATCGCCGCCGAATAGTGCCGACGATATTGCAGGCCAGACAAAGAAAACGAGCAATAAGACGAGCAAAACTCCGGTGACCGCCGTGAGGATGAGACGGAGTTGGCCTGTCAGAGGCGATGTTTTTCCTTCGGCGGGTTCATCTTTCTTGCCAGCCTTCTTCTTGAATGAGCCAAGGATATCAAGTGCCCCTCCACCTTTCTTGGTGGCACCCGACTGCTTCCCTTGCATTGCTTTCTTGGAGGACATGCTGGTCTCTGTATCATCTGCGCGCATTGTTCCCGCTGCCTGTGAAGCCTCGGTTTTCTCTTTCGACTTCACTTCTTCTCGGCGGACTGCTTGTGGGTCTTCGCTGAAGACATCGGAAAGAGAATCAAGCTCGGCAAATGGATCATCAAACCCCATGTCGTCTTCCATATCGTCCTGGTCGTCTGGCCGCGCAGCCGAAGAGTTGGAAGGAGCCGGGGTGGTGGGGGCGGGTTGGTTTGAGGAGACGAGCTGCTCGACTTGTCTGGCAGACTCTTCTTCAAACTCCTCGTCTGTTCCGTCTTTCAACTGCTGGAGTCCTTGACGAGCCATACGATTGCTGGGGTCGAGCTCAACCACTCGCTCCAACGATGCTTGGCGCTCGTCAGGCGTTTCTGCAACCGCTGCTAACCACAACCACGCCTGTACATTCTGGGCGTCTTCGCGGGTCAATAGCCGAAAGAGATTTCGCGCTTCGTCTTGGTCTCCGTTTCGGGCAGCTTCGATACCCAACTGCAAGATGCTCTCAGGGTCGGTTGTCATGCGTTGTTCTGCCACCTTTCTTGTGCTTCACAGCGTTGCTTGCGCTATTCCAGATACCCACGGAGTTTCTTCCCAAGGTGGGGGTGTCGGAGTTTTCGCAAAGCGACCGCCTCGATCTGCCGGATGCGTTCTCTTGTAATACCGAACTCGACTCCAACTTCTTCCAACGTGCGGTAGCGACCATCCTTGAGACCATAGCGCAGCTGGATGATCTTGCGCTCGCGCTCAGGCAGCTTCTGCAAGACTTCCTCGATCTGCTCCCGAAGCATCGACACGGCGGCAGCTTCTGCTGGCGTTGCCACGCGATCATCCTCGATAAAATCACCCATTCGGCCTTCTCCATCTTGGCCGACGGGCATCTCAAGCGAGAGCGGGTGCATCGACGCTTCAAGGGTACGGCGAACTTTGCTCGCGCTGATGCCCATCGCATCGGCGATCTCTTCAGGAGTAGGCTCGCGTTGCATCGACTGCTGCAGCTTGTGAGAGGTACGTTTGACTTGACTGATGGCTTCACCCATATGCACCGGCAGCCGTATCGTGCGGCTTTGATCGGCGATGGCGCGGGTGATGGCTTGGCGGATCCACCATGTGGCATAGGTCGAGAACTTGTGGCCCTTGGTGTAGTCAAATTTCTCAACTGCACGCATCAGGCCGATATTGCCCTCTTGCACCAGATCCATCATGGTGAGGCCGTAGGACGTATACTTCTTGGCAATCGAAACGACCAAACGCAGGTTGGCCTGTATCAGGTGCTGCCTTGCCTCACATCCCTTTGCGTAGCGTTGCTCCAGGTAGAGACGTTCCGACGCAGATGAATAGTTTTCTAGGTCTAGTTCATCACGGGCCGCATCGCCACTTTCCATCTGCTTTGCCAACTCGACCTCTTGATCGGCCGTCAACAGTGGTACCTGCCCTATCTCTTGGAGATACATGCGCACAGGGTCATCGAGTGCAATGTCGGTGAGATCAGGAAACTCGGAGAGCACGTCATCGTCGGGCGGGACTTGTGCAGTCTCGACTTCCGATGAGGTCTCTACGACTTTGATCCCCTCTGCTTGCAGCTCTGCATAGAGTTGATCGATTTCAGATACGCGGGATTCTGGCTGGGGAAAGGCTTCCAGAATATCACCGTATGTGAGATAACCTTGTGTGCGGGCAACCTCTAGCAATTGCTCCATCATCAATTCGAACTCCTGTTACGATCATTGTGTGCGTTGTTTAATAGGGTATGTATTAACGTAGCATTCTTTCCGACCAAACAGAAAAGAGAGAAAACACTCCCTTCTGTCTGTGAATATCTACAAAAAAACCATAGAAAGAAACGCACATCCTCTATGATTTTTTCTCTTCAACATTCTGTTACAGAAAATGGGTAAAAAACAGAATGGGCAATGTATTTCTACCACACCCCCGTAACGACTTGCCGCATAGATATATTATCATCCATGCAGAACAACCGAATTAACCAACGTGAGCACAGTCCTTCAGTACAACGACGAGAAGTAGATTTACTATAGCATCAAGCAATGGCGAAAGTCAACCCCTTACAGCGACTTTTTTGCCTGCTTGCTGAAAATCTTTTACTACAATTTGCAATGAACGCTGGCCATTCCACTCATTCACTTCAAGAGTGTAGACAATATCAATCCATGGATGTTTGCGCAGGGGGTCGGCCACGTGTCCCAACGAAAATGCAATAGCTTCTATGGCCCCTCCACCATTCTTCCCATTTTTATTTCCCTCGCCTGCCGACACGATAAACCGCAGATGGCGACCTTCATCGCCAATCGTCCGCACCTGAGAAACGTACACACCGCGGCTCATCAAGACCGGCTGCGGGTTTGCGGCCCCAAACGGCTCAAGAGCAGCAATATCGTGGTAGAGTTCCCACGTTACCTCTTCAAGCGGTACTTCGGTGTCTATCAAGAGAGAAGGAACCACCATCTCATCGGTGATCGCCTGATCGGCCAGTGCCGTCAGCCGCAGTTCAAGCTCGTCAAGGTGCTCGGTGGGCAGCGTAAACCCCGCCGCTGCCGAATGCCCCCCAAACTGCGTCAAGAGATCTTGACACTCCGTAAGTGCTTGGGTAATATTGAACGACGAAATGGAGCGCGCTGACCCACGAGATTCTTCTTCGCCGCGTGAGATAAGCACAACGGGGCGGTTCCACTGTTCAACCAGTTTTCCCGCCACGAGGCCCACAATACCTGCTGGATAATCTTCGTCGTTCAAGACAACGATACGATGGTTTATCTTCCCTGTCTCTTCGGCAAGCCGGTGCGATTGCCTCTGAAGCTTTTCGGTGAGCCGTTGACGTTGTCGGTTGGCTTTATCAAGTTGTTGAGCAAGAAGTGGTGCTTGAACTTCGTCTGCTCGCAGCAAATCAAATGCCAATCGTGCGTCGTCAAGACGACCCGCAGCATTGATGCGCGGAGCAAGGCGAAACCCAACCGCCATTGAATCGACCTGGCCGGGCACGGTGTTGGAGACATCAAGCAATGCGCGTAATCCGGGCCGTTTGGTCACGTTGATAGCCTCCAGCCCAGCGCGGACAAGCACCCGATTTTCGCCTGTGAGCGGGCCAATATCGGCAATCGTGCCGAGCGCCACCAGCTCAAGCATCTCGCGCCCCCGCAACCCCGATTGCAGCCCTCGCCGCGCAAGCGCTTGCACCAGCTTGAAGGAAATACCAACGCCAACAAGTTGTTTATATGGGTAAGGGCAATCGGATTGTTTGGGGTTAATCACGGCGAGCGCTTGGGGGATGGTCTCGGGCGGACGGTGGTGGTCAGTAATAATGACATCCATGCCGAGGCTTGTCGCATGAGCCACCTCCTTCTCATTGCTGATACCACAATCCACCGTGATGAGGAGGCGGCTACCCTTACGAGCGAGTTGCTCGACTGCATCGACATTAAGTCCATAGCCTTCGTGATCGCGATGAGGGAGGTAGGGGAGGACTATTCCGCCCATACCGGTCAAGGCTTCATAGAGCAGGGTGACTGAAGTGACACCGTCGGTGTCAAAGTCTCCATAGACGACGATTAGCTCTTGGTTGGCGATGGCCTGCGCAATGCGGGTGGTTGCATCGCTCATCCCCTTGAGCAAGAAAGGGTCGTGAGTGCCACTCGGATAGGTATCGGAAAAAAAATGCTGCACGGCTATTGGTTCGTGCAAGCCTCGCTGATATAACAGCGTCGCTAGGGTGGGGCTCCGGTGTATCTGTTGATACTCAGTCGGAGCCGGATTCTGCAAACCCCAGTGTTTCTTGTGAGCAGACATGCAGAATATTTCTTTCTGTGACTACTCCCAACCCTGAATGGATTGAGTTTCTCGGGCCGTAACCCTGGCTGTGCAGCTCCACAGCCATACTCACGCTCAAGCCGTGCGGGGAATATCAAGTACGTTCAAACATGTTCATGCACGTTCAAGCACATAAAATACGTTGAACACGCCAAACACCTACCAAAATGTTCATCTGTGTCGATATGTGTCGATTTCCACCACCATACCTCGGCAATAGCGACACAATATGCCACGTGGGCCGTTAGGAAGTTCCACACGCCACATTCATCATGCTTTTCGCCGAAAACGGTTGTAACTGTTGTAACTTTGGTCGTGGTGCTAATATTAGGGTTTCTCTCTACTGATTATACCCCCTTTGTCAATCCTCTGCTGCATCGCTATGCTCGAAAATCCCAATAACGTCCCAAGGGAGTATCATGATTATAACTTGATTGCAATCTGCGGTTGTAGCCATCGTAGCCATGGGGCGGGAGCATTATTGCGCATGGCACACCCACGATATGCACATCTCCCCTTACCCATGCTATACTTATGGGAGGTTGAGCCTGCAGCAAGCAAGCTCTCCCGCCACACATTCTTCGTATTGAGAGAAAGGATGAAGAGCGCGCATGCTGTATGCACCCCACGTTGCACCCTAAATTGCTACATTATGATACTACGATGCAACAAAGCAACAGATCGATGCGTCGCCTTTATATGAACCCACTTGTTTTCCCAGTTGAACAAGGAACGCCGATAGATCTTTCCGACTACAACCCGCGCTACAAGGCTGATCTTTCCCGCAACGAGGGCGAATCGCAGTTTGATCTTCTGGCGAACCAGACCATAGACGAGCTACAAGAGCTACTTTATGCTGCTGGTACCCACAGTGTCCTGATTATCCTGCAGGGAATGGACACGAGTGGGAAAGATGGTACCATCCGAAATGTCTTTGGCCATGTCAGCCCGATTGGGTGCCGGGTCAAGGCCTTCAAGACCCCTACAGAGGAAGAACTCGCCCACGATTTTCTCTGGCGGGTGCACCAACATGCTCCCAAACGCGGCGAAATTACACTATTTAACCGTTCACACTACGAGGACGTGTTAATTGCACGGGTGCGCAACCTCGTGCCAGAGGAGGTATGGCAGCAACGCTATCGGCAAATCAATGACTTTGAGCGGCTATTGGGAGAAAACAACACGATTGTCCTGAAATTCTTCTTGCATATTAGCAAAGAGGAGCAGGAAGAACGGTTGCGCAAGCGTGAGGCCGACATCAGCAAAGCATGGAAACTCTCCCCAGCCGACTGGGAAGAACGCCGGTATTGGGATGACTACCAGGCCGCCTACGTCGATGTGCTCAGCAAGTGCAGCCCGCCGGAGGCTCCGTGGTACATCGTCCCGGCTGACCGCAAATGGTTTCGCAATCTGGCGGTTGCACACACGGTCGTCGAGGTTCTTTCGCAGTACAAAGGGATATGGGTCGAGCGGCTCGACGCGATGAACCGCGAAGCACTGGCGGCGTTGGAGCGCGTCCGCGGAACGAAATAGGATATACATTGCATCTCCTTGGCACATGTGCTATACTTGGTCTCGAAGGACAGTACCCTCTGCTGATCTCATTGGGATCACCGCCCCGGTGGTACTGATGATGATTTCCCCAATAGGGTAGCCTCATAATCGTTTGTTGATCAACAGTTGATCGATCATCGCACAACGAACTACGGGGTATCTCTTTAGCTATTCTCGCAAACCAACAGCCTAATGCACTATGTGCCAAACGTGCGGTGAGCATCACGCCACCTCTAGAGCAGTGGAGACAACCACTCCCTCACGGGGAGTGCAATCAACACAGACATATCAGCAACCACCTGCAGGTGGCGTTGGTGATACTGAGACAACCAGAAACCGGCCCCAAAAGAAACACACCCATCATCAAGCAAATATACCAAAGCCAACAAACCAACCTATGCACCAAGCTCAACCTTGTTTAGATTCTAGTCAGACTCTAGAAAGACATCAACAGCCGTCTCGCTGCCTGCCTCATGGGGGTGTCGTATATGCAACGTCTCCCCTACACATGTGTTACGAGATGAGGTGTGGAGCATGAAACATGAAATGTAGGCGAGATGGTCGCATGGAAGATTTCCAACATCTTTGATGGCTCCTGCTGTCTCCACCACCAGCAGAATAACATGCGCACGGCATGTGGTGCCACGTTATCGATCTCATTCGATCTCATCGATTGCTATCGGTCATCGCCAACCATCATCGGTCATCACCAATCCGGCCTATACCAGTCAGCGATGCAATACGGAACGGGGCAACCGTCCAACCCAGAGCCATTTTTGTTGTCTGTCGTGTGGGCATACGACCTCTGCTGATAC
>CAZGLO010000018.1:0-55161 GCA_964526735.1 uncultured Chloroflexaceae bacterium
AAAGCCCTTATATCCCAGGGCTAAAGCACCTGGGCTTTACGGGCTATCCGTAAAACCGTCTCTTTGCGCTTAATGATAGCACAAACACATCATATAGACAAGGTTACGCTACGGTTATGCTTGAGGAATCAGTAGCCCAAAATCATTCGGATGGTTGGCCACAATGGGCTTGCATTCAACTGCTCTGGGGTTTCTTTACCATGGTAGACGAAATCCGCCAGAGAGCGGTGCATATTTGCGATATGCTGTCGCCCTTGCGTCATATCGCGGAAAGCGTGGTGCTTCAACAGCAACGCCGCCTCATTACGCGGTGTGAGCACGCCTTCGTAGAACTGGTGGGGCGGGCGGATGTTGAGCGCAAGCATATCACAGTGATGCACAAGCGTCGCATTCCGTTCAGTGCGGTACGATCGTATCGGCATAGAGTGGTTCGGATAGAGATCGCGGTAGTAGCTGGTTGGGTACGTCCCGATCCGCAGGAGCAGCTCGTTGACGCGGTTGAAATGGATGCGATCAGGGATGTGGAGGTAGTCCCACAGCACAAAATCCACCCCTACATCGCTGCATGCTCGCAACAGCCCTGACAACACATAGTTCGTATCGTTGACGTAGGGCAAAATAGGCGCAATGGCGACACCAATCGGGATACCGGCCCGCTTCAACTGTGAGAGAATGTCAAGCCGGAGGCCAGGCGGCGGAGATTTGCCGTCAAGGCGCTCGGCGAGGTAGGGATCGACCGTCAGAATGGTCATGATGACCATTGCCAGGCTTTGCTCGTTGATACGCTGAATAAGCGGCAAGTCTTCAAGCACCCCAATACCCTTCGTTAGGATAGTGCACGGCTGACCAACATCGGCAAAAACCTGCAACACTTGCCGCGTGATACGGTAGTTCTGCTCGACGGGCTGATAGGGGTCGCTCAGCGCGGTGATGCCAACCAGCTCGCCGCGGTTCATCGTTTCAAGCTCCTCCTTGAGCCGCCCAGGCATATCAAGCGGCACCCGCACCTGCTCATTGAGCGGGCGGTCGTGATAAACCCATCCATCGCAGTAGGGGCAGCCAAATTCGCAACCCGCATAGATGCCAAGGGTATAGGAAGAGAGAAAAAATTCGTTGATCGTTGAACGACGAGCACCGCACACAGGGCCAGGTGGGAGCCGATCACGGATGTAGTAGGTCATGGTGTCTCTATTTACAGGTCGTTGGCCACTGCTGGTAGGTATTGATTAGGTTGTTGACAGGGTATTTTCATTGTATGCCAATTTCATCAGGAATTTCGGTTGTAATAACGAACGATGTAATCTTCTCCACGCCGTCTGCCATCGCAGGTTCATCTGCCTTATATTCTACGATAAAGTGGCCAGGATCGATATCAGACCATACGCCTTGCGAATAGCGGTCGATGAGCCATTCACTGTGATAGAGATCTATCGTACGTGTTTCATTGGGGTGAACAATATCTACCAAGTCGCTGTCGAGGGGGATAAATTGACTTGCGATCTTGCGTGCCTGATCGATAGTCATCGCCTTGGCATCGCTGAAGGTATAGGCCAAGCGCCACACGGAGTCTTGCTCATAGAGAACGGCGATTGTCCCATTCTCATACATCGTCGATCCCAATAAATCGGGGTCGCCGCTAGGTTGCCCGTGTTCTTTCTCCCACCGCGACCGATTTTCGCCAATCCCCCGGATTTCATTTGTTTGCCCTCCAGGCTCCTCTGGCATAAGCATAGATGGCGCATCTTCCTCCTCCTCGTCGGCAGGAGGCTGCGGTACATCTTGATCACGCGGCGGCGGCGGGGAAGGCGTTGGCGTGTCGTCAGGCGGAGGCTGCAACGATGGGTCATCCGACCGACCATCTGGATCATCTGGATCGTCCTGACCATCTGGATCATCTGGATCGTCCTGCTCATCCTGACCTTCTTGCTCGTCCTGACCTTCCTGCTGCTCATCGTCTTGATCTGGAGGGCGACGCTGCTGGAGATCATCCTCAGTGCCGGTAGACCCAGTAGGAGTGTTTGTCGCCACCGGCTCAAGCGTATTATCAGCTTCTGGAGTCGGCTCTGCCTCCTCATCATCTTGCTCATCTTGCTCATCTTGCTCATCCTCGCCATCTGCAACCGACGATTGAGTGGGGAGCGGGTTTGGCATTATATCTGGTGGCCCTGGATACGGGGCTTGAGCGGTTGTCGGTGTGGGGTTGGGGCCAGGATAGGGATCTGTCTCTTCCTCATCAGGGGCCGGATATGCATCTTCCTCCTCATCAGGAGGAGGGTACGCATGAGTTGTTGCGGTAGGTGTTGGCGAAGAGGCCGTTGTGGCAGTTTCTGTCGGTGTGGCAGGCGGATCCGTAGCAGGTGGGTCAGTAGCGTCGGGTTGCTCAAAAGGCGCAACGGTGTTGGTGGGGAGGAGAGGCTCAATCGTGGCGGGGAAGGTTACTGGTGCAACGGCTTCGGTTGGAGCAGTGGTGGTGCCTTTTATAGTTGCGATGGTGTCGGGAGGAGTATCAGAACCACTGCGTACGACTGCGAGAATACCAACGATGGTAAGAGAGAGAAAGAACGTGGAGAGAAAGCCGGAGAGGAACGGATAGCGGAAAACGAGTGTCCGAAGAGTAGCTTGGGTTTGGGAAATGAGTTCCTTAACGTTCACAGACGTTCACAGACGCTTATAGACGTTTATAGACGCTCACAGATACTCACCGACGCTCGGATCCAGCAGTATTTCCCCGTTCGGTAGCCAACACGGTCTGCATTAGCTATCGTCGGTATCGCTGGTACCGCCAGTATCGCTAGTATCATCATTGGCGAGAGCAACAGAGAGCGTTTGAAAGACCTGCGGGTCGTGGAATAACCGAACCAAGGCTGTAGCAACATCGGTTCCAAATAGGACATTCCACGGCTCATTGGCGAAGGGGTCTCGTGCTCCGTGGATGGCAATGCCATCGCCATAGAAGGTGATACTCAGATCACCCTCACGATAGACAAACCGCCCATCTTCTTCAGTAATCGTGTATTCCTCGCTCATATGTTACCCTAGGCTGTGTGTTCAAAGGAGAATATCGGCCGCAACAAAATTGCCAGGACAGCATGACGTTGAAGGAAGGAAGCACACTCAGTGCTCTTGGGGGTGTTGGCTGGGGGACAGGGACTCGAACCCCAACCACCTGATCCAGAGTCAGGCGTTCTACCGTTAAACTATCCCCCAAAGCTACGTGGTGCCGAAGGTGGGACTTGAACCCACACGAGGTTGCCCTCACTACGCCCTGAACGTAGCGCGTCTGCCAATTTCGCCACTTCGGCATACGAAACCCTCAATCAGCTTCGTGGCAGCTATTGTACCACAGAAGAGAGCGGTGTGCAACTAGGAAACGTGATCATCGCGGCATCATCGCGGCCAGAAGAGCATCAGAGCCGGTTGTCTCACCGCAATACCCGACGTTATTATGGCAATTCCTATTGCCATCTGCCGTTCAAAAGGCTATAATACTGTATATGGGGTAAATACCTACCTTCTTTTCGTATGCTACACGTGTCAACCCTGTTCCTGTTGGATGGAGGCCATTATGAATTTTCGATTGAGTGAGTTTGTGCCCGACGAAGCTCCTCCAGAAGAAAGCCCCCCTCAAGATGATATCAACAGCAATCTGCGAGTTTCCATACCCCAGCAGCCCTCCTCCATTGAAGAGACGGGGCTTAACATGGGGTTTCTCAACGACCTCATCCTCAAAGTCATCTACTTTAGTGGCAATATCACGGGGCGAAAACTCGAAGAAACGGTAAAGCTCCCCTTCCTCAACGTCATTGATAGAGTACTTGAATACCTGAAAATGGAGGAATATGTCGATATTATTGGCTCTGAAGGGGGGTTTAGCGAGCGGGCTTTTCAATATGTCATTGCGCGCAAGGGAGTGGATAAAGTCCACGAAGTGCTTGAGCGCAACCAGTATGCAGGAGCTGCGCCTGTCCCCTTTCACCAATACGTCGATATGGTTAACAAGCAATCTATCGACAATATGGTGGTTGATCAAGCAGCAATTCGGGAAGCATTCAGCCATTTGGTCGTGAGCCAGAAGATGCTTGACCGGATCGGCCCGGCTGCCAACTCTGCGCGGTCTCTCTTTCTCTACGGGCCTCCGGGGAACGGCAAGACGACCATCTCAGAAGGTATCGCCAACCTTCTGCCTGGTCATATTCTTATCCCTCACGCGGTTGAGGTCGATGGCCAAGTTATCAAGCTTTTCGACCCATTGAACCATAAAGTGGTTGTTGAGAATGAGGTTAGCCACGCCGATGAAGAAGGGCCATTTGGCGGTGGAGAAACAAAAAGTTCGCTTTCATATTCGCCAGATGCGCGATGGATCGTCTGCAAACGCCCAAACGTCGTGGTGGGAGGCGAACTCATCCTCGATCAGCTGGAACTTATCTTCGACCCCATCTCCAAAGTGTATGAGGCACCGTTCCAGATGAAGTCAAACGGAGGTCTTTTCCTCATTGACGACTTTGGGCGGCAGAAATGTAGCCCCGACGACCTCCTCAACCGCTGGATCGTGCCGTTGGAGAAGCAAGTTGACTATCTTGCGCTCCAAACGGGGAAGAAGATCGCCATTCCCTTCGATGTGCTGATCGTCTTTTCGACCAACCTCTCGCCAAAAGACCTCGTGGATGATGCGTTCTTGCGGCGTATTCGGCACAAGATCGAAGTGCCCAACCCCTCTCCCAACGAGTTTCGGGAGATTTTTAAGCGCGTTTCAAAGGGGAAAAATATTCCCTATAGCGATGATGGGCTACGATATCTCATCCAAGAGCACTATATGAAGACTGGCCGCGACCTCCGCGCGTGCCATCCCCGCGACCTCTGTGAGCAAATACGGGATGAGGCAAAATATCGTGGTATTCAGCCATCAATGACCAAAGAACTCATAGACCGCGCATGCGAAGCGTATTTTGTGCGGCTCACATAAGAACAACCCCAACGCCGCGGCACACGCACAAAGTGCGCGCTGAGCATATGTAGTAAAAATACCGTAGAAAGGGTGCACGTATGGCACTGCTAGGCAACAAGAAGAAGCCCGACCCCAAACAATCTCCCCCCCCAAAGGCTTCCCCTAAGAATGGGGAAGAAAAGAAAGAACAAGCCGCACCTCCCGCGGAAAAACCTGCCGAGAAACCCGAAAAGAGTACTGCCACCTCTCCCGTTGATGAGGATATGCAAGTCGGCATACCCGATAACCGAACCCAAACGCCCATTGGCGCAGAGCGGTATCAAGAACTGGTCGAGTTGTCGCTCTCTATCGTCGACCGCATTCAAGCATCACTTGGCTCGCAAACCAACTTGGAGCGTAGCCCTGAAACGCAAAAAATGCTGCAAGAGCGGTTTGCCCACTTTGTGCGGCAGATGAATATCCCGCTTGATGAGAAGCAGAACGAGCACAATAAGCTCTTCCGGCTTGTCTACGATGAGATATTGGGCTTTGGGCCGATGCAAGCGCTCATCGAATCCGAAGATATCTCTGAGATTATGGTCAATGGCCCCAACCGCGTCTACATTGAGAAGAAGGGCAAGCTGCAGGTCGCGCCTATCGTCTTTGCGCACAACGACCACCTGCTCAAGATTATCGACCGCATTGTCCGCCCGTTGGGACGCCGTATCGACCGCAAGTGGCCATTGGTCGACGCCCGCCTTCCCGATGGCAGCCGGGTGAATGCGGTCATTCCCCCCTGCGCCATCGACGGGAGCATCATCACCATTCGTAAGTTCTCCAAGAACAAGCTGCGGGTGCAAGACCTCATCAACTTTGGCGCGTTCACCCCGCAAATGGCTGATTTTCTAGAGGCGATTGTGGTGGGGCGGCGTAATATCATCATTTCTGGGGGCACCGGCTCTGGGAAGACCACGTTGATTAACTGTCTCTCCAACTTTATCCCCGTGAAAGAGCGGGTGGTGACGATTGAGGACAGTGCTGAGCTGCAACTCATCCAAGACCACGTCGTGCGGCTTGAGGCCAAACCGGCGGACGTTGATGGCACGGGGCGCGTGAGCATCCGCGACCTGGTGATTAACGCCCTGCGTATGCGTCCTGAGCGTATCATCATTGGTGAGTGTCGTGGCGGGGAGACGCTTGACCTTCTCCAGGCGATGAATACCGGCCACGATGGCTCAATGGCGACGCTCCACTCCAACAGCCCGCGTGAGGCGATTGGCCGTACGGAGACGATGTGCATGATGGCGGGGATGGATCTCCCCCTCGCCGTGATCCGCCGGACGATCTCTTCCGCCGTCCACTTTTATATCCAGCAGTCGCGCCTTGACGATGGGCAGCGTAAAGTGACCTATGTCACCGAGGTGCAAGGGATGGAAGGCGAGTCGGTGGTGATGTCGGACATCTTCAAGCTGGAGATATTGGGGAGAGGCCCGGATGGCAAGCTCACGACCGAACACCGTGCGTCGGGGGTACGGCCCAAGTGTACGCCGCAATTGGAGGCAGCGGGGTTCAAGTTGCCGCCGAGTGTGTTTGGTATCAAGCTGTAGATATATTAAGCGGGGTTGATTGCTTTCGAGTTCGTTATAGCTCGTAGAGAGCGACTCTAAAGGGGAGCCTACCCAACCACATTCTATGTGTGGAGCGGTGTAGACTCCCCTTTCCGTTTCGGTGCTTGTGTTCTTAACTGGTCATCGCCCAACCGCCATCGACGGCAAGCATTTGACCAGTCACATAGGAGGCGAGAGGCGATGCTAAGAAAGCGACCGCTCCTGCCACCTCGTCTGGCTGTCCGACCCGCCGTTGCGCAATGGTTAGCTCGCCCCATGCACGGATATCAGACGGGATCACGCCAAGCAGATCGGTTTCGATCAACCCAGGCGCGACGACGTTGATATTGATATGCCACGCGGCCATTTCGCGGGCCAGGGTACGGGTGAGACCCAACACCCCGCCAAGGGCGGCACAATAGTGGGTCTGCCCCGGAAAGCCAATCACGCCCTGCAGACCAGCGATGTTGACAATGCGGCCGTAGCGCTGCAATACCATATATCGCATTACGGCGCGGCAAGTGTGGTACACGCCGGTTAGGTTTGTATCAAGGATATCGCGCCAATCGGTGGCGGTCATTTCCCATATCGGCACGTGGGTGGTCATCCCAGCACTGTTGACCAAAATATCAATGCGGTCGTGCTGGTGGCGGACGTGATCAACCAATGCATTGACCGCCGATGCATCACGGACATCAGTTTGAATACCAGCGACTTCTCCGGGCAATTCGTGGCACAATTCAATCGTTTTTTGCGCTTCTTCAGTGTTTTGGAGATAACAGAACACCACGCGCGCCCCGTAGGTGGCGAGGGTTTGTACCACCGTCCGACCAATCCCGCGTGAGCCACCCGTCACAATTGCCACTTGATTGGTAAGGTCTATCATGGCATCACCCATCCACCATCTACAGTCAACACTTGTCCCGTAATATATGAGGATCGTGGCGACGCGAGAAAGGCAATAGATGCAGCGACTTCTTCAACGGTGCCAAACCGCTTGAGGGCAATCGCACTCAGCGCCCACTCACGGAGGGCAGGCGAGACGGTGTCGAGAAGCTCGGTTTCGATGTAGCCCGGGGCCACAACATTGACCGTAATACCTTCGCTTGCCACTTCACGCGCCATCGAGCGGGACAGCCCAACTAACCCTGCCTTGGCAGCAGCATAGTTGGCTTGGCCAACATTGCCCGCCAAGCCAGCCAACGACCCCACGCTCACAATCCGACCGTAACGCTGCTGACGCATCACGGGCAGCGCTGTCCGGCAACAGAGAAACACAGCCGTGAGGTCAGTGTCAATTACTTTGTTCCATCGTTCTTCGTTCATGCGAAGAAACGGAGCATCGGCGGTCACTCCTGCATTATTGACGAGAATATCGAGACGCCCCCATTGTTGGAGCGTCGCCTCGACCATCCTCTGCACCGCCGGTTCTTCGCGAACATCGGCTGCATGGAGTATCGCCTCACCGCCATCTTGTGTGATGCAATCGATGACATCTTGCGCTGCTGCTCTATTATTGCAATAGTTTACAACAACACGTGCCCCTTGCTGTGCAAGCTCGATGGCCGCAGCCCGACCTATCCCACGTGATGCTCCCGTCACAATCGCAACCTGGCCTTGCAGCGACATTTAGTTACTCTCTACCATCATAGAAATAGCCCGTGGAACCCAGGTGGTGAGGTCGTCCTGGGATAGGAGGGCTTCACCCGTCGGCAAAACAGCGACGGCAGCCCCACGCGAATTCCGTTGCTCTCGACCCCTCAGAGAGACCCCTTCGTTGGTATGTCCTCATTCCCTCACAAAGAGCAACACACCAAAAGGCAATCGTTGTACGTTAGACGTTCTCTCGCGTTCCTTCGTTGTTCCCTGCGGAACACCGATACGCCCTCCTCTGTGGCCTAGCTCTGGGCCAACGAGAAGGAACGGATATCATCGACCGTCCGAAGATTGATCAACCGAACCTCCGGCGCAATGCGTTTGATCAGGCCGGTTAGGACATTGCCAGGGCCAATCTCAACAACGGTCGTGACCCCTTGTGCCACCATCGCCCGTACCGAATCAACCCAGCGCACCTGCGAAACAACCTGTGCAACCAGCTCTTGCTGGATATCCTCGGGTGTGGTGATAGGCAGTGCGGAGACGTTCGCCACGACCGGCGTGGCCGATGTAACAATCGAAGCGTTGGCGACTGCGTGTGCCATCCCCTCCTGAGCTTGGGTCATCAAAGGCGAATGGAACGCGGCACTGACCTTCAATGGCATCGCCCGTTTGGCCTTGTGTTCTTTTGCCACAGTGCACACGTGGTTAACCGCCGCCTGTGCACCACTGATCACGATTTGGCCCGGTGCATTGTCATTGGCCACAACAACCGGCTCGTCTAGCTCGTCGGACGCACGCTGACAAAGCGAATCAATCACGTCTTTCTCTAAGCCAATAATCGCGGCCATGGTACCCTGATCGGCCTGAGCCATCAACTCGCCGCGCCGCCGGACAAGCTGCAATGCGGTAGCGACATCGAGTGCGCCACCCGCCACAAGTGCACTATACTCTCCCAAGCTATGCCCGGCCACAAAGGTAGGGGTTCCACGTTGCGCTTCGGGGACGAGCGTCTCTAGGGCACGCAAGAGAGCAATACTAACCGTTACCAACGCAGGTTGGGCATTTTCGGTGGCGGTGAGGTCGTCATCTGGCCCCTCAAAGCAGAGGCGCGAGATGCTGATCCCCAAGAGATCATCGGCCTGGTCAAAAATTTCACGCGCAGCCGGGACGTGCGCATAGAGATCGCGTCCCATCCCTACCGCTTGTGACCCTTGACCGGGAAAGACCCATGCAACCGTCATCGATCCTGCTACTTTCTAGCTATTTAGTTTGAGCAGAGTTCAAGAACCATCAACATTGTGCAAAATTATGCAAAATCGTGCAAATTATGCGAATATCTCTCTATGGTGCGTCGCAGCATCTTCACCATGGTCTCTTCCCATGGCCTCTTCCCATGGCCTCTTGATGTTATCTTGTTGGGTTGCCCCAGCGCACCACCGCCGACCCCCACGTTACCCCGCCGCCAAAGGCAGTAAGGAGCATATAGTCATCTTGCTGAAGGCGGCCTGCTTCAGCCGCTTCAAACAGCGCAATCGGGATAGAGGCGGCAGAGGTATTGCCATAGCGTTCGATGTTGGAGCAAACACGCGAAAGAGGCACTTCCAACCGCTTGGCTAGAGCATCGATAATCCGCTGGTTGGCCTGATGCGGGATGATGAGGTTGATCTGTTCGGTCGTCACCCCGGCATCCTTCATGGCTTGGATGGAAGATTCAGCCATCTCGCGCACTGCCTGCTTGAAGACTTCGCGCCCCTGCATCGCAAAACAATGACGGTTCTCTGCAAGGAGTTCGGGCGTGAGAGGGATACGAGTTCCTCCCGCCTCGATCAACATCAGGGACTCTTGTTCGCCCGATGCCCCAAGCACCGAAGAGAGCATGCCCAATGGCTGGTCGGTGGCTTCTAAGACCACCGCTCCGGCCCCATCTCCAAAGAGGACGCATGTTGTTCGGTCATCCCAATTGACGATGCGGCTGAAGAGATCGGCCGCAATGAGCAACACCCGCCGGTAGCTCCCCCCGCGGATCATATTCGTGGCTACGTTCAGCCCATAGACAAAGCCACTGCATGCCGCGACAACATCAAATGCACCCACATTGGGGATACCCAAGTTTGATTGCACAACACATGCCGTCGCGGGGAACAGTCGGTCGGGAGTACACGTTGCAAGGATGACGAGGTCGATGGTTTCAGGGTGAATGCCCGCACGCTCCAACGCAGCACGACCAGCACGAGTTGCCAGCGTTGAGGTATATTCATCCGACGCAACAACACGCCGTTCGGCGATACCAGTGCGTGTGCGTATCCATTCATCAGATGTATTGACGGTTCGTTCGAGGTCGTCGTTGGTTAGAATGCGTTCGGGGACTGCCATGCCCCAACCAACTATCGCTGCATAGCGTGCCATGCTTACTCCTGGGGCAACGGTGGGTCATATTCGCCCTTCTTTCCATCGCGATATGTACGTTATGTACGGTTATGTACGATAGCCACAAGAATCACGATAGTTAGCTGCGAATATGACTGCCACCCAAGATTTCCTGACTGGTTATCCGTCTGGGTATCCGTCTGGGTATCCGTCGGTTATCCGTCTGGGTATCCAAACGTTACTCGCCGGTCTTGGCCTGCTTGACTTGGATCACCTGACGGCCCCGATACGAACCACACGACTTGCAGACACGATGAGCCTGCATCAAGTTGCGGCACGATGGACACACGACCAGCTTTGGCGCGGTCAAAAATTGATGTCGTCGCCGGTTGCCGCGGCGATGACGAGACACTTTATTCTTTGGTACTGCACCCACGAAACAATACTCCTCTTATATCTGTTTGGTTACTACTGTTGAGTCCACGTTTTCAAGATTTCCAACCGTTTATCTATCCCGCTTTCCTCACTGCTCTCGTCTTCAAAAACATCAGACTCGACGCTGTAGCTGACCGGATGGTCGCGATAATCATCGCAGACGGGGTTGATCGGCAGCTCCAGCAGGGTATATTCACGGATGATCTCGCCGATATCCGCCATATGATGTTCTGTGAGATAAAACGGGTCTTCCTCAGTAGGCCGGGGAAGCACATGCCCCGTGACGACATCCACCACCGAATGCATTTCATCCGTAATCGCCAGATCGATGCGGAAGTCAAATTCTTGGAGCGACCGCACGCAGGTCAATTGCACCATGCCTTGCACTTCGACATGGGCGACGATGCCAGTTGCCGTGCGTGTGAAGCGCACCGAGCCATCGATCTCGCGTAGGACAAGCGTGTCGTCGAGAGGAAGACGGGCCTCAGTAAATGTGTAATCACGTCGTGCACCGATAGATTCACGCAGAAGCTGCGCGACATTGAACGTAAGATTTGTCATATGAAACACCCCGCGCATAGTATACCATAGACTGCCTGCGAAGCAAACGCCTCCCATGCCACGTCCGTACTACATCCGCACTACATCCGCGCTACGTCCGCGCTACATCCGCGTGGGAACCACACCCATGAACCATTGTGAGACACGTATGGAACACGTACGGGGCACGGAGCACGGGCATGTGGGCTATATATGGATAAGACGTTCGTGTGGCGTGCATGGTGGCAGCCTCCTGGCGATGCCACCTCCGGCGATGCGCGAGTCAGGGGTCTTGCGATAGGGTTTCCAGGCCATTACGGACGCTGGTCAGGAGCTTCATCAAGCGGTCATCAAGCTCTTTCAAGACCTGACGGGCATACTCATCTGCCCCGGCACGCACTCCAGCAGCCTCTTGCTCTACCTGCTCCAACAACTGCCGCCGTTCTTCTTCGACTGCAGCCATGAGGCCTTGTTCTTCAAGCACTTGCTGAACCCGTGCTTGCGCGTCCTCCAACAAGCGATCTTGTTCTTGGATGATGCGGCGAGCCCGCTTGAGCTCTTCTGGCACGGCAACGCGCATCCGGTCTATGGTGTCGAGGAGCCGTTCCTCATCAACCAACAAGTAACCGCTGAATGGGATGCGTTTCCCTTCAGCAAGCACTTCCTCCAATTCATCTATTAATTCATCGAGTTCGATGGCTGTCACCCCCCCTTAATGGTTTGGCCCTACCGACTGCGTGAATATTTGCGGTAGAGTGCCTGAGCGATGTGTGGCGGGACAAAATCGCTCACATCTCCGCCCAGCGCAGCAATTTCCCGGACGGCACTCGAACTGAGGAAGGTAAACTTGCGGTTCGCCATAAAGACCACCACGTCTATCGAGTCATCTATGGCTTGGTTAATCTGCGCCAACTGAAATTCATGCTGGAAATCGCCGGTATCGCGCAGCCCGCGGACAATCACACTCGCCCCGATCTCGCAGGCATAATGGACGGTGAGGATGCTATATGCCTCAATGCGGATAGAGGGATAATCTTGGGTGGCTTCGGCCAACAGCTCAAGCCGCTCGTCGGTGGAAAATAAGATATTCTTGTTGGGCCGGTCATACACGCCCATGACGACGGTATCGAACAATCGGGCAGCGCGCAGCGCTGTATCAAGGTGCCCATTTGTAACAGGATCAAAGCTCCCGGGGTATAACGCTATGGTCACGCGAGATCCTTTGTACGCTAAGAAACAACCCGTTCGGCGGTGGACGATTGGGTAGACGATTGGGTGGACGATTGGGTAGACGATTGGCCGGATGCTTGGCCGGATGCTTGGCCGGACGCTTGGCTGGATGATTGGCCGGACGACCGTTGGTAGATCGAAAAACAGCAATCGCCCAGGTGACGAAACTTGATCCGTTCATATGGGCCATATTCGTCTTGCAAGGGGACTTTGGGTGAATGACCAACGATGAATACTCCCTCAGGCGCACCAAGATCCGTCGCCGCAATGGTTTCTATGGTCTGCTCGATATGTGGGTCGGCATAGGGAGGATCCATTAAGATGATGTCGTAGGGTGTTGCGCGGCGGCCATAGACGGCCACAAAGCGCGCAACCGGCATCGTATGCACCCGCCCCTGCTCGGTAAACTTGGTGTGGTCGAGGTTGTGCTTGATAATGCGGCAGACGTGCGCGCTTTGCTCCACAAAATCTGCCTCGGTCGCCCCTCGTGAGAGGCATTCTATGCCCAACGACCCCGTCCCAGCATAGAGGTCAAGTACGCGCCCTCGTATTGGCCCATACCCTTCTACCACCGAGAAGAGCGATTCCTTGACCCGGTCAAGCATCGGGCGGGTGGAGAGCCCTTTGGGGGCCTTGAGGCGGTGGCCTTTGGCAATTCCCGTGATGACACGCATAGTGCTAGACTTTCCGACGCTGCTTGCCGACGCTGCTTGCCGACGCTGCTTGCCGACACTGAACGCCACAACCCTGTTATGATTGAACGAGAACTGCAGCGCATTCTGTTGGTATTCTACCACGAAGGGCGCATGTTCCTGCGGCCACGCTCCTCGTTGCGAGGATATGGCACACAGTCGCCTGCGCCCACACACCAGGGAATCGCTTCCCCACCCAGAAGAGGGAGATTACCGCTTCGTATATTGAGGTCGCTTGCGAGCACGCTTCAACCCTGGCTTCTTCCGCTCTTTGGCCCGCGCGTCCCGCGTGAGCAATCCGGCTTTCTTCAGCGTGGGGCGGAAGTCTGCATTGGCGTCGAGCAATGCACGGGCAACCCCAAGCCGCATCGCCTCTGCTTGCCCGACCATCCCCCCGCCACGAACCTTCACCTGTATCATGAATTGCTCTGCCGTATCGGTCAATTGCAAGGGCAGTCGGATAGCTCGTTGGATCATCTCCCGCGGGCCAAAATACTCTTCTGGCTCACGGTTGTTGACCGTAATTTCGCCATTCCCGGGGAACAGCTTGACCCGTGCGACTGCATTCTTGCGACGACCAGTGCCTTGAAAATAACGAACGTCGCTCATAGAAAGATTCCCTTTGTCTCTCTGGTTACTCTATCGTTTCATCTTTCACATCTGCTCAAAACGGGGGGTATTTGGTTACCCGTTGGGACGCGGCTCGTAGGGTTTGGGGCATTGAGCGGCGTGCGGGTGGTCTGGCCCCGCATAGATGCGCAGCTTGCCAAGTTGTTTTCGCCCCATCCGCGTCTTGGGAAGCATACCACGCACGGCAAAGCGCAAAATGCGTTCTGGGTGCTTCTGCTTCATAGTGCGGTAGGAGGTGCTGCGGATACCACCGGGATAGCCCGTGTGGCGGTAGTAGACTTTTTGAAGCTCTTTGGAGCCGGTCACCTGAATCTTATCAGCATTTACGACAATCACAAAGTCGCCATCGTCCATCGACGGGGTAAACGTCGGTTTGTGCTTTCCGCGGAGCAACGTCGCGATTTGAGTTGCCAAACGACCAAGCACCTGATCGGTCGCGTCGATGACATACCACTCTTGTTGCACCTCAGAAGCTCGTTGTGAGTATGTCTTGGGTTGTATCGCAGTCACGGTTGTAGCACCACGACCCGCTCTCAACGTCTCTGATACGCTTCTTTGATACCTTTTTTGATACCCTTCAGAAGGCTGCTTACCATGAAGACGACGAAAGTGTGGTTGGGTGCTTCCCCCTTTCTATTCCTGAAGGCCACTGTTTGTTCTGTACAAAATGGGGCAACAACACTTCTCGATAGCCAACGGCCATGAGGGTCAGCCCATGCGGGGCGGCAGTGGTGCCAACTGGGGAGGTCGTCTCTCCCTTCCCCGCCAGCGCGTCGCTCAGGGCGGTTGTTGCCAACTGGCCGCGTCCGACTAAGATCACCGCGCCAACGATCATCCGCACCATATGGCGGAGAAACGCATTGGCCACGAGGTCAATCGCAATCAACGAACGGCCAAAGAGTGTTTGCAGCGAACAGGCTGCCCCATAACAAAACCGTTGTGTGGGCTTGGTTCGTTCGCTCTGCTTGGTAAAACCAGCGAAGTCGTGATATCCGGGCAGGGCCGCAAGTGCCGTTTGCATCGCGTTGATGTCAAGTGGTTCTCCTACATGGAGCACGTAGTTGCGGAGCATCGGCAATGGCACCGATTGATCGTCAATAAGATAGCGGTACCATCGCCATACTGCCTGATGGCGCGCATGGAAGAGTTCGTCCACCTCCCACGCCGCGTGGATCGCCATATCTGGCGGTACCAGCGCGTTGAGCGCTCGGTGGATGACATGGGGGGAGTGCTTTGCCTCGGTATAGACATTGACCACCTGCCCCTGCGCATGGACGCCGGAATCAGTCCGGCCCGAGAAGGCAAATCGCCGTTGTTCTTGGGTAAACTGCTCCCAGGCAGCCTCAAGGGTACCTTGCACCGAGCGTCCATTGCGTTGCCACTGCGAGCCAACAAAATCAGTCCCATCATACGCGATGCGCAGGGCGATATTTCTCATGAGCTTATCTTATGCTCTTCGCTACACGTCTCACGGCAATTTTGCGGTCGTCTTACTGCACATTGGTCGGCTTACACCAGCTCGATAATGGCCATCTCTGCCCCATCGCCCTGCCGCGGGCCCAGCTTGGTGATACGGGTATACCCCCCATCGCGTGAGCTGTATTCTTCGGGAGCAAAGGAGAAGAGCTGACGCATAGCGGTTTTGCTGGACAGCTTCGACAATGCTATCCGACGTGCATGCGGCGTGTCCTGGCGGGCAATTGTAATCAGCCGCTCCACCTGTGGCTGCAGTTCTTTGGCCTTCGTCACGGTGGTACGGATGCGCCGATGCTCAATCAACGAAATCATCAAATTGCGGAACAAGGCCTTTTGATGCTCGGCAGATCGATTAAACTTTCTTCCTGCTTTTCGGTGTCGCATACTCTAAATCTTACCCCTCAAAATTACTCTTCGTCGCTCCCATTGGGGTTGGGAAGGTAGCCACGCTCAACAAGCCGTTCGCGGATCTCTTCCATCGATTTTTGCCCAAGGTTGCGGACGGAGAGCAACGCTTTCTCATCCATTTGTAAAACCTGGCCAACACGGGTGATGTCAGCACGCTTGAGGCAGTTGTAGGTGCGAGTTGAGAGGTCAAGCTCTTCAATCGCCACATCGTAAATATCGGGAGAAACGACCATCCCGCTCCCACCACTCGACTCTTCATCCGTGAGTTCTTCGGATGTGGTCGTCGCCAATCGGTTAAACTCAGAGATGGTCTGATAATATTGGACGAGCACCTGCGCGGCATGGCTGAGGGCGTCGCCCGGCTTGACCGTGCCGTCCGTCCACAGCTCAAGCAACAGCCGGTCGAAGTCTGTTGCTTGGCCAATGCGGGTGTTTTCGACCACATAGTTGACCCGCGGAATGGGCGTAAAGATGGCGTCAATGGGGATCTCCCCAATCGGGAGGGCATCGCGCTGGTCGGCGGCGATATATCCCCGGCCGCGCTCGACCGTCATCTCCATTTCGAGCTGATGATCTTCGGAGTCGAGCGTGCAGATGTAGTGCGAAGGGTTCGAAAGCTCGATATTGCTAGGAAGCTCAATGTCGCTGGCACGCACCACGCCTGGCCCCTTCTTTGAAAGGAAGAGCTTCACGGGGCGGTCGGCGTACGAACGCATTCGGATGCCTTTGACATTGAGCACCACCTCAGTGACATCTTCCTTCACGCCATCAATCGTGGAAAACTCGTGGAACACCCCTTCAATTTTGATACGAGTAATAGCCGAACCTGGGATGGACGACAACAACACTCGGCGGAGTGCGTTGCCGAGCGTGTGTCCATACCCAGGATCAAGCGGTTCGATCTTAAACCGACCATAATTCTCAGCCGCTTGAACGACCTCGATTTTTGGCATGGCGATGTCTAACACAGATCGCCTCCTTAGCGGCTATAGAACTCAACAATCAGCTGCTCGTTAATATCTGGTTCGGCATCCTCTCGACGTGGAAGCGCGACCACCTCTCCAGAGAGATCTGACGGCACCATCCGAAGCCAGTCGGGGGTACGGTACCGATTCAGTTGGCCGCCCTCAACCATATTCTTGAAGTAGGCGCGCCGTCGGCTCCCCTCACGAACGGAGATGACATTCCCCACCTTGACGGTAAATGAAGGGATGTCGGTTTTGCGTCCGTTGACGGTGATATGACCGTGGCTGACCAACTGCCGCGCTTGGGCACGGGTCGTTGCCCACCCAAGCCGGTAGACGACGTTGTCCAAACGTCGTTCCAGCAAGCTCAGCAATTGCTCACCCGTGACGCCGCCTTGACGCAGAGCGTGGGAAAACGTGCGGCGAAATTGCCGCTCCAACACGCCATAAACAAAGCGTGCCTTCTGTTTTTCAGTTAATTGAAGACCGTAGTCGGAAATCTGTCGTCTGCGTGCAGAGGGGCCATGTTGACCGGGAGGAAAGGGCCGTTTTCCCAAAATGCGTTGCCCTTTTTCGGTCACCCCAATCCCCAGCCGACGACTGATTTTCCCTACTGGTCCGCGATAACGTGCCATGAAAGAACGAAACCTCCTCGTATTTCCTAGTTCCGACGACGTTTGGGAGGGCGACATCCATTATGAGGCAATGGAGTCACGTCAGTAATCGCCGTGACGGTAAGACCCGCTGCCTGCAATGAGCGAATGGCAGCCTCACGGCCCGACCCAGGCCCCTTGACAAACACCTCGATGGTGCGCATCCCGTTGTCCATCGCCTTGCGGGCAGCGCTCTCCGCTGCGATCTGCGCGGCATACGGCGTGCTCTTGCGTGACCCTTTGAAGCCCGATTGTCCCGCGCTTGCCCAGCATACCACGGCACCCGTTGGGTCGGTAATCGTTACAATCGTGTTATTGAAGGTGCTTTGCACATGCGCTTGACCACGCGGTATATTTTTTCGTTCGCGACGTCGCCCTCGTTGACGTCGGCCTTTTTGTCCCTTTGGGGGCATACGATTGCTGCTACTTTCTACGTGTTCAAATGTACCCGAAGGTGCGTTTTGTCCATTTCCAAAATTCCTGCTTCAACCTGCACGGCCTTCTCAGACGAAGGGCTTACACACAGTCCACAGGCGTCTTTTACGTCCCGACGTAGCCACGACCGGGGACGACCAGTTCAGGACTGGTAGCCTGGAACGGCGATCTGGTTGCTCTCGCCAATCCGATACGATGGTTGCTACTTCTTGATCTTCTTCTTGCCGCCAATGGCCTGACCACGACGCCCCCGACGAGTGCGTGCGTTGGTGCGCGTGCGCTGCCCCCGCAGTGGCATCCCGCGGCGGTGGCGCAGCCCACGATAACAGCCGATGTCCATCAATCGCTTGATATTCATCTGCTCTTCGCGGCGGAGATCACCTTCGACGCGGTATTCCCGCTCGACAATCTCGCGCAGCCGCCCGACTTCTTCCTCAGTGAGGTCGCGGACGCGGGTTTCTGGGTTTACGTTCGCCCGCTCAATGATTTTTCTGCCATTGGAATGGCCCACCCCATAAATGTAGGTGAGCGACACATGTAGTTTTTTGTTGCGTGGGATGTCAACCCCTGCAATGCGTGCCATGCACGTCCTCCGTAGTTAAATGCTATCCCTGACGCTGCTTATGCTTAGGAGTCCGGCTGCAGATCACACGGATTACTCCCTTACGTTTGATGACTTTGCAATACTCGCAGCGTGGCTTGACTGATGATCGCACTTTCATTACTACCCCCTTCACATAGGGGTGCTCCCATTGCTCCCATGTACAGGTGTACAGGTGTACAGACCGGTTGCACCCCGCCATAGCCCGATATCTGAACGTTTGTGGTGTTGTTCTGAACGCACAAGCTTGGTTGAGTTTCCCCCACCAGCTGCGTAAAAACGCTACCTACTTGTATCGATAGGTGATACGTCCGCGGGTAAGGTCATAAGGAGAAAGCTCCACCAACACACGGTCACCCTTGAGAATACGAATGTAATTCATACGCATCTTGCCAGAGATATGTGCCAATACTTCGTGCCCATTTTCCAGCTCAACGCGGAACATAGCGTTGGGAAGGGGCTCCGTGATGGTGCCCTCCATCTCGATAACGTCTTTTTTCTTCGACATACAACCTCCTATTCCTATGCTTTGGAGGAAGGTCCCAACGCTTGGATCATTGCATCTGTCACGTCTGATATATCTTGTTGGCCATCGATATCGTGCACAAGATTGTGCTCACGGTAATACTCAATCAGTGGGGCCGTCTGTTTGAAATAGACATCGAGGCGATTCTGTGCCGTTTCGACGGTATCGTCGCTGCGTTGGTAGAGTTCACCACCACACACGTCACACGTATCTTGTTTTGTGGGCGGAAAATAATAGACATTATATATAGCCCCACAACTTTTGCAAGTACGTCGGCCAGAAATTCGTTTCAAGAGTACATCATTCGGCACATCTATGTAGATGACAGCATTGATGTGGCAATTGCGATCAGCCAATGCTTTGTCGAGCGCCTTGGCCTGGTCGTCCGTCCGCGGAAAGCCGTCGAAGATGACGCCTGCGCCGCAATCTGGCTCCTTGATACGCTCCAAGATCATCCCAATGACCACATCGTCGGGAACAAGCTCCCCACGATCCATATATTGCTTCGCACGCATCCCAAGCTCGGTACCGTCGCGCAAGGCGGCGCGGAAGAGGTCACCGCTTGAAACATGGACGAGGCTCGTTGTTTCTGCGAGGGTCTTCGCCTGTGTCCCTTTTCCTGCCCCAGGAGGGCCTAGTAATACAACGTTGTTACTCATATCGACCGCGGCGGTTGTCCCGGACACCCCTCTGTGTGATAATCCAACGAGGACAACATCTACCGCTCTTCCTCCTTTCAAAAGATTCCCTACACATGAAGAACGCTGCTATTGTGCCAAAGCCCTGCAAGCAGATGAAGCCCTTACCCCCAATGAGGGCTGTATGGGCTTAGTCTGCAGGAGAACACCGACGCACTACCACGCCGTACCACGAACGCCACGCATTGAGACACCTCATACCTGGCGCGCATATATGCGTGATGGTTCATCGTTTCATATAGCTTTCGTAATCGTGCATTGAAACACGTGATTCGAGCTGGTTCATGGTATCAACCGCAACCCCCACCACAATGAGGAGCGCTGCTCCACCAAGCCCGATCTGGATGTTGGTGATAGATTGGGTCACAAATGGCAAGATCGCCACTATCCCCAAAAATACGGCTCCCGCCAAGGTGATGCGGTTCAAGACACGGTTGAGATATTCGGTTGTTTTCTTACCCGGACGAAGGCCTGGGATAAACCCCCCATTTTTCTGTAGGTTTTCGGGGATGTTTTGCTGCCCAAAGAGCACCATCGTGTAAAAGTAGGTAAACCCAAGAACAAGGAGAAAGAGAAGGACAATATAGACAATGCCTCCGCCACCACCAGTTGGGTTGAAGGTGTTGTAGAAGAATCCCGCAATACTGTTGAGAAGACCTTCCTCATCTGGACGGTAGATCCATGAGGCTACCACCCCCGGGAAAATGATAATGCTCTGCGCAAAGATGAGCGGGATCATCCCCGCCATGTTGACCTTGAGCGGAATATGTGAGCTTTGCCCACCATAGACTTTGCTCCCACGCACGCGCTTGGCATATTGCACGGGAATGCGGCGTTGTCCTTCTTGGATATAGACGATGCCCACAATGGTGAAAAGCCCAATCACCAAGAACGCCGTCAAGCCAATAAACGTTTCAAACCCACCGGTCTGCCCAATCTGAATACCTTGATACACCAGCCCCGGCACGCTGGTCACGATCCCCCCAAAGATGATCACCGAGATACCATTGCCAATCCCATTCTCAGTGATGAGCGAGCCGAGCCATACCAACAACATGGTGCCCGCCGTCATCGAGACAATCACGGTGAAGGTGGGGAAGAAGTTTTCCACAATGTTGAAGGGAGTGCGGAATAGCGACGCATTTGCCCCCATTGAGACCTGCATCGCGAGCGTCTGCCCATATCCCTGCAGTGCCGCCAACGGAATAGTCAAGATGGCTTGGTATTGATTGAGCTTGTTACGTCCCCGTTCGCCTTCTTTCGCGAGATCTTCCAGCGCAGGAATGAGGGGCTGTAACAATTGCATAATAATCGTTGCAGTGATGTATGGGTAAACTCCAAGCGCCGCAACGGAGAAGTTTTGAAGTGCCCCTCCAGAAAAAATATTTAATAATTGGGCGAGCTGGTTGTCTTGCATCGCCTGTTGCATTTGTTCGAGCGCCTGGGGATCAATGTTTGGAACCGGGATGCTGGCTATCAAGCGAAACAACAGCAATAACCCAAGCGTGAATAGGATTCGATTGCGCAGATCCGGTAAGTACCATGCACGTACAACCGCTTTTAGCATGCCTGCTACTACTTTCTACCGTTTATGGATACAGCGAGCACCTTCGGCGTCTCTGATCACCCCCTCGCTCACGAAGGGAAAAGACGAGACCATTGACGGGACATTAGGTGATGGCACATCTTCCCCACCCCCGCGCGGAGGCAATGAACGGTTCCGCGCTGCTCTCTACCGTCGCAGGGCGAGGGGATGGGGAAAGGGCTTCTTTCTAAGCCGCGTGTTGATCCTGCTGCCCCTTCTGATGGCGCATACTGGGGTTGGGGCCACGGCTGCGACTGCGTCGTTCCACCTCCCACGGCAACTCAACGACTTTGCCGCCAGCCGCTTCGATTTTTTCGCGGGCGCTGCTGGAAAACTTGTGGGCGTGAACCACCACTGGAGTGGTCAGCTCGCCGTCTCCCAAGATTTTCAGCGGCATGCGCTTATCGCGAATCACGCGGGCGTTGAGGAGCTTCTCTGGGGTGATCTCCCCATCAAGCGTGATTTCTGCCAATTGCCCAACATTGAGCACTTGGTACTCGATCCGCCAGAGATTTTTAAACCCGCGCTTGAAGGGCATCCGCTTCACAAGGCGGTTTTGCCCACCTTCAAAGGTACGATACGGGCCGGGGCCGGAGCGCGATTTCTGCCCCATCATCCCCTTCCCTGATGTTTTGCCTTTACCAGAACCATACCCACGCCCAACTCGCTTGCGCCGTTTGCGTGACCCTGGTGCTGATTGTAATTCGTGGAGTTTCATATCAATATCTCGTGCTCACGCTGTGTTACCCTGCAGCCTCTCGCAACAAAACCCGGAGAGGCGCGGTTTGTCTCGCCTGCACTGTCCGTCTATACTGGTTCTATCTCGATACAAAGACGCGGGCGGACTATGCCGTAGCGGCCTCCGCCCCGTCTTCAATTTCTTCAACCGTCACCAGGTGGCGGATTTTAAACACCATACCACGAACGGAGGGGTTGTCGGGCTTGATAACACTGTGGTGCAATTTTCGCAACCCAAGTGCCCGAACCGTCTCTTTCTGATCGCGGCTATGGCCAATCATACTCTTTTTATACGTAATACGCAACTGCTTCATGTGGTGGCAACCTCCTCTTGCTGCTCACTTGGCTCAACGCGCATGATGCGGTTGCGCAGCTCGTGAGGGGTCAAATCGCGGCGTCGGGCCATTTCTTCCAACGACACCAGCTCTTTTAATGCCTGAAACGTTGCTTTCACGACGTTGACGGGGTTGTTGCTGCCGTGAACCTTCGTCAAGAGGTCTTTGATGCCCGCTGCCTCAATCACCGGGCGCATCCCCCGGCCTGCAATCACCCCAGTACCAGGGGCAGCCGGACGGATCATCACCTTCGCGGTGCCATAGCGGGTGACTACTTCATGGGGGATGGTAGACTTGACCATCGGAACGCGGATGACATTTTTCTTGGCCGCCTCCACCCCCTTGCGGATCGCATCGGGGACTTCAGACGCCTTGCCCATGCCTATCCCTACATGGCCATTGCCATCGCCAACCACGACAATCGTGCTGAAGCTGAAGCGTCGACCACCCTTGACCACTTTGGCCACGCGGTTGATCTGGACGACGCGCTCCTCTAATTCGAGTTCTTCTGGATGTATACGTCCTCGCGCCACAACCTGCCACTTTCTACCTTAACACCAAAAGAAACCATCGTGCCTTGCTGTGTTTACACCCCTGGGGGCGTCTATAACCCCGCGCGGCCGATGGCCCTTTGATTAGAAGGATAGACCTGCCTTGCGTGCTGCCTCTGCCAATGCCTTGACCCGACCGTGGAATTTAAACCCACCGCGGTCGAAGACGATCTTGGTGATACCGGCATTGAGCGCACGCTCAGCAACGAGCTTGCCAACGACTTCGGCCTGAGCAGTTCTGTTCTGCCCGTCTATCTGCGAACGCACAGTCGGCTCAACCGTGGAGGCGGCAACCATGGTCGCCCCAAGATTGTCGTCAATAACCTGTGCATAAATATGGGTGTTGCTACGGAATACGCTTAAACGCGGCCGCTCTGCATTGCCCATAACGCGCTTGCGCAACCGTTGGTGGCGCTTGACGCGCAATTCGTACGGTGTTCTCTTCGCCATTATGCCAGCCTCTACTTCGTCTTTCCAGCCTTACCAGCCTTGCGGCGAATGGTTTCTTCGGCGTATTTGACCCCTTTGCCCTTGTAAGGCTCCGGTGGACGCAAAGAACGCATCCGAGCGGCCTGTTGCCCCACTACCTCTTTGTCGATACCTTCAATCGTGATGGGCAATGGATCACTCGCGCTCTTGCGCTCCCCCACCATATAGGTAATATGATCGGGCGGATCCATACGGATGGGGTGCGAGTAGCCAAGCTGAAGCACAAGTGATGTGCCCTCAAGCGTGGCACGATAGCCCACGCCGTTGATAATCAGCTCGCGCTTCCACCCCGTCGTGACGCCGACCACCATGTTGTTGAGCAAGGTGCGCGTCAGCCCGTGGAGCGCTTTGTGTTGTTTGCCTTCGGTGGGGCGTTGCACGCGCAGTTCGCTTTCCTCGTGCACGATGACCATGTCGGGGTGCAATTGGCGTGCCAGTTGTCCCTTGGGCCCTTTCACCGTGACAAAGTTGTTTGTATCTATCGTAATCTGTACCCCTTTGGGTACCGAAATCGACAATTTACCAATACGCGACATCGTTCTTCCCTGCTGGTTTCGAGATATTGCTTGTGCCAGGAGCAAAGCCCCACGGCTCCTCTTGGCTCATCGATACCGCCATCTGGCGGTTGAAGCGGAGAAAGAGAGGTGGCTACCAAACGTAGCACAAGACCTCGCCACCGACGCGCTTGTCCCAGGCGTCGTGCCCCGCTAAGACTCCCTTGGGAGTGGAAATGATGCTCAAGCCTAGCCCCCCGCGTACTTGCGGGATCTCCGCACGGCGGGTGTAAATACGCAAGCCAGGCTTGCTGACGCGCTTGATGCCCGTAATGACTGGCTGGCGGTCAGCGGTATATTTTAACGTCAAGACAATAGCATCTGCCGGTTGGCCCTCTTGCACCTCATAATCGCGAATAAAGCCTTCTCTCTTTAAGATTTCAGCAATCGCAATTTTGATCTTTGAGGCGGGGACAACCACCGTCCCGTGACGCGCCATGCACGCATTGCGGATGCGGGTCAGCATGTCGCCTATCGGGTCGCTTACACTCACGGCGATCCTCCTTAAAGCGTGTGTTCTCTCAGGCTTGGAAAGAGTTACCAACTGGATTTCGTCACACCTGGTATGAGGCCCTTTAACGCGTGCTCCCGGAAGCAAATACGGCACATCCCAAATTTGCGGATGTAGGCGCGTGACCGGCCACAGATTTTGCAGCGGTGGTACTCCCGTACGCGAAACGGCTGGGGCCGCCGGGCTTTGACGATAAGCGCTTTCTTTGCCAAAAAAGGTACCTCCAAATCCTTAACTTTGTGCGGTGGTTAGTCTTTGAACGGCATCCCAAAATGCTTGAGTAGGGCATACCCCTGAGCATCATCGGGAGCAGTCGTCACAATCGCTACTTCCAAGCCGCGGATTTTCTCGACCTTGTCATACTCTATTTCAGGAAAGACGATCTGCTCGCGCAGACCAATACTGTAGTTGCCTCGCCCATCAAACGAACGGCGGCTGATGCCTCGGAAGTCGCGAATACGCGGCAGGGCGAGGTTGATCAGTCGGTCGAGAAATTCATACATCCGTTCGCCACGAAGCGTTACCATCGCTCCGATGGGCATCCCTTCGCGCACTTTGAAGCCCGCAATAGACTTCTTGGCACGTGTGACCACCGGCTTTTGTCCTGCTATCGCCGTGAGATCCGCCAGGGCATTGTCAAGGGCTTTGGCGTTTTGAATCGCTTCGCCGACCCCGATGTTTAAGACGATCTTCACAAGGCGTGGTACCTGCATCACCGAGGTGCAGTGAAATTCTTCTTGCAACGCCGGTGCGATGTTGGTGAGATATCGTTCTTTGAGTCGCGCAGTCATTCTGCTACTTTCTCACTCCAATTCAAGTGTGCGAACGTCGGAGGTGGGATGGGGTGACCGTATTCGCCCCCCCTACTCCTGCGTCCGATCCGGAATAATAGCATCACACGCTTTGCAATAGCGCACTTTGCGTGGTCGCCCCTTGTGATCCAGTTCGTCGAGAAACCGCTTGCCGGTGCGCGTGGCGCGCCCGCACGAACTGCAAATCAGCATCACGTTGGAGCCATCGAGCGGCGCTTCCATCTCGATACGCCCGCCCGGTTTGCCCTGCCCGCGAGGCTTCATATGGCGGATAATCTTGTTGATACCTTCCACAATCACGCGGTTTTCACGCGGAATGGCGCGGACGATGCGGCCACGTTGGCCCTTGTCCTTGCCTGCAATCACCAGGACTTCGTCACCTCGTTTGACGTGCATTACAACACCTCCGGTGCGAGCGACACGATCTTCATAAACTGCTTCTCGCGAAGCTCCCGCGCCACCGGCCCGAAAATGCGCGTGCCACGAGGGTTGTTGTCGCGCCCGACGATCACCGCCGCGTTGTCATCAAAGCGGATGTGTGAGCCATCGGTACGGCCATATTCCTTGGCCGTGCGGACAATCACTGCGCGGACGACTTCGCCCTTCTTGACCGCGCTGCCAGGCGTGGCGACCTTGACTGAGCCAACGATGATGTTGCCCACGCGGCCATAGCGGATGCGTGACCCGCCAAGCACACGGATGCACATAATCTCTTTGGCTCCCGTATTGTCTGCTATTTTGAGGCGAGTTTGTGGCTGTATCATCGGTTATACCTCCTCGCCTTGCTGTAGTCGTTCACGAACAATCCAATGTTTGGTTTTGCTTAATGGGCGCGTCTCTTCGATGCGCACAATATCGCCAATCTGACACTCGTTGTGCTCATCGTGCGCGTGAAATTTGTGTGTTTTGCGGATAATCTTGCGATAGAGCGGGTGGGGTTTGAGGTAATCAACCTTGACGACCACCGTTTTCTCCATCTTGTTGCTCACCACGCGCCCCACTTTCGTTACCCGATTTATCGTTTCAGCAGCCATGCACAGCTCCTCTTACCTTGGCTTATTCTACTGGTGGTATTTGTTCCAGCTCACGCTCGCGCATGACGGTCTTGATACGGGCAATCTCCCGACGAACCTGGCGGGGACGCGCCGTGTTGGTCATCCGGCCTGTGACTTTCTGGAAGCGCAGATTGAATAACTCCTGATAGTGCTCTTGCAGCATGCTCGTGAGCTTCTGATCGTCGAGCGCCCGTAGGTCATGAGCTTTCATTGATGGCCTCCATCCCTTCCCGGACGATGATCTTGCATTGAATGGGCAGTTTTTGCGCTGCGCGGTGGAGCGCTTCGAGCGCGAGCTCTTCGCGAACGCCCCCTAGCTCAAAGAGCACCCGGCCTGCCTTCACCACGGCAACCCAGTGGTCAACAGAGCCTTTGCCCTTCCCCATTCGGGTTTCGGCTGGTTTCTGTGTGACTGGCTTGTCGGGGAAGATGCGAATCCAGACCTTCCCACCACGCTTGATATGACCCGTGATGGTACGGCGGGTGGCCTCGATCTGTCGGCTGGTGATCCATGTATTTTCCATGGCCATCAAGCCATATTCGCCAAACGCCACCGTGTTGCCGCGTTGTGACACACCACGGTTTCTGCCGCGCTGCTGCTTTCGGAATTTAACCCGCTTTGGCATTAACATAGCGAAACGTTCCTATTGTTCCCTTTCTTGAACCTCGTGCACCGGGCGTTGGCTTAGCTGCGTGAGCGCGAGCCAGACCCACCGTGCTGGGCACTCCCACTCGACGGCTGCCCGGCTGATGTTTTGCCGAGCTGATTGGGGAAAACTTCGCCTTTGTAGATCCAGACTTTTACCCCAATGCGCCCGTAGGTGGTGTGCGCATGGACTTGCGCGTAGTCGATATCAGCCCGCAAGGTGTGCCGCGGCACACGGCCATCGCTCTCATCGGCGATACGGGCCATCTCCGCGCCGCCCAAGCGGCCAGCACACCGCACACGGACACCCTGCGCCCCAAGACGCATCGCCCGCTGTACCGCTTGCTTCATCGCCCGCTTGTAGGACACACGCTTGTTAATCTGCTCAGCAATGCTCTCGGCGACCAGTTGGGCATCAATCTCTGGCTGGTGAATCTCTTGAATGTTGAGCTTGACTTTTTTGCCGCGCGTGCGTTGTTCGAGCAGCCCTTTGAGGACATCGACATTTGCCCCGCGCTTGCCAATCACAATACCGGGCTTGGCCGTGTAGACCGTGATCTCCACTTTGTTGGCGGATCGTTCGATCTCGACCCGCGACACGCCCGCGTTTTGCAGCTCTTTGGTAATCAAGGTGCGCAGCGCGATGTCTTCGTGCAGCTGCTCGGTGTAGGCATGCTCCGAAAACCACTTGGACTGCCAATCCTTGATATAGCCGAGCCGGAAGCCTATTGGATGTACCTTACGCCCCAACGTCTACCCCCATTTCAAAATTCTTCCCCATCATCGACCACAATCGTAATATGCGTCGTGGGCTTGCGAATGAGGTCTACTCGCCCGCGGGCACGTGGCATGTGCCGCTTGAGTTTTGGCCCCTCGTCGGCATAGGCAACCTTGACCGTGAGATCACGCGGAACCATATCGAAGTTGTGTTCGGCGTTGGCTGCAGCCGACTTAATCGTCCGCGCCACCTCGCGGGCCGCCTTCTGAGGCATATGCCGTAAGATTGCCAATGCATGATCGACCGACTTGCCCCGCACCACGTCGATAACCTGGCGTGTTTTGTAGGGCGAGAGGCGCACATACTTGGTTACCGCTTTCGCTTGCATTGTGCCTACTTCACCTTCCCACGCTTATCAGCCTTCTTCCCACCATGGCCCCGGAACGTGCGGGTAGGCGCAAACTCGCCGAGTTTATGCCCAACCATGTTCTCCGAGATGTAAATAGGGACATGGCGGCGGCCATCATGGACGGCAATGGTGTGCCCGATCATTTGTGGGAAAATGGTCGAAGCACGCGACCACGTGCGCAACACACGCTTATCGCCCCCCCGATTCATATCTTCTATCCGACCCAGGAGCCGAACATCTACATATGGCCCCTTTTTTGACGAACGTGACATGCGTTCCCCCTACCTTTTCTACTTTCTGCGCCGCACAATAAACCGGTCGGTTCGCGGATTGTGGCGCGTCTTCTTGCCCAGTGCAGGCTTGCCCCACTTGGTCTTGGGCGGCATCCCACGAGGCGCACGCCCTTCACCACCACCATGCGGGTGGTCGTGCGGGTTCATCACCGAGCCGCGGACAACCGGCCGTCGGCCCAACCAGCGCGTGCGGCCAGCTTTGCCGATACGCACGTTTTGGTGATCGACGTTGCCAACCTGCCCAATCGTGGCGAGGCACTGGATGTGTACCTTGCGGCTCTCACCCGATGGCAAGCGTACCGTCGCGTAATCGCCTTCTTTCGCCATCAGCTGAGCGGAACCGCCCGCACTCCGCACCATCACTCCGCCACGACCCATTTCCATCTCAATGTTGTGGATCTGCGTCCCTAGCGGGATGGTTTGCAAAGGAAGGGCATTCCCAACCCGAATTTCGGCTTGTGGGCCACTCATGACCGTGTCGCCCACCTTGAGACCAACCGGCGCAAGAATGTAGCGCTTCTCGCCGTCCACGTAGTTGAGGAGAGCGATGCGCGCGCTGCGGTTGGGGTCATACTCAATCGCCGCGACTTTCGATGGGATATTGTGCTTGTTGCGCTTAAAATCGATCTTGCGATATGCTCGTTTGTGTCCACCACCACGGTGACGGGTGGTAATTTTTCCTTGATTGTTGCGCCCCGCACGCTTGCGCAGTGGCTCGAGGAGACTCGGCTCAGGTCGCTTTTTTGTAATCTCCTCAAATGTCGATACCGACATGTTTCGGCGACCGGCTGATGTCGGTTTATATCGTCGGATACCCATGCTTCCCTTTCCTTATCTGCTTCCCGACTAGCCCTCGAAAAGCTCGATGCGGTCTCCTTCGGCAAGCGACACAACCGCCTTTTTCCACGAGCGGGTATAGCCAAACTCGCGCCCGCGTCGTCGCTTCTTGCCACGTACGTTCATTGTGCGTACGTTGGTCACCGTGACGTGAAAAATATTCTCAATCGCCCGCTTGATCACTGGCTTGTTTGCCTGCTGGTCAACCTCAAAGCAATATTGGTTGAGCGCCATCAAGTTGGTATTTTTTTCTGTGATGAGCGGGCGTACAATCACTTGATAGTCGTTCATGTTTCCCTGCGACCTTTCCTGCGACCTTTCCCAATGTCGAAGCACCAATCGGTACCAAAGAATGCGTGTTCTCTATCTTCCCGCACCCCCACGCTGCAAAGAACAGAGGATGAGCCAAGGATAGTCCTATGCCTCGGCGGGAGATTCCTCAGGTTCCGGGGTGCGATGTTGTGTTGTCGCGAGGTAGCCTTCAACGACATCAACCGCCGGTTTCGAGATAATAATCGTATCGAAGTGCAGCAGATCAATGACATTGAGATAGTGCGCCAGCAGTGTTTTGACATAGGGAAGGTTGTTTGCCGACCGCTGCACGTTCTCATTCTTTTGGTCGAGAACGATGAGGGTCTTTTTCCCTTCTGCTTGGTGTGCATGAAGAATAGACACCATATCTTTGGTACGTGGCTCATCCATCTCAAGCATATCGACAAACCGGATCTGCTCGGCGGAGTATTTGGCTGAGAGCGCAGAACGCACCGCCAACCGGCGCATCTTCTTTGGCATCTTCTTTTCGTAGGAGCGCGGTTTTGGCCCGTGGGCGATCCCACCGCCACGGCGATGGATGGCACGGTTGGCCCCTTGACGCGCTCGGCCGGTTCCCTTTTGGCGGAAGAGCTTGCGGGTGCTCCCACGTACTTCACCGCGGGTGAGCGTACTATGGGTGCCGCGCCGTGCATTGGCACGCTGGCGTATCATCGCCTGGTGCATCACGGCGACGTTGGGTTCTATCCCAAAGATATCATCGCGGAGGGTGATGTTCCCGACGTGCTCTCCAAACTTGTTGTACAACGCTGTTTCCATGCGTGGAAATCCCTTTCAGTCCAGAGTGATGAACGGTGCCGAACGGTGTCAAACGGTGTCAAACGGCGTCAAAAGATGCAGACAGGGAGACGTCTGACTAACGACTATCGTCTACCGTGTCTACCGTTTACCGTCTACCATACCTAGGCGACTGCCTTGCTGTGCTTGACTTTGGCAGCGCGTTTGATGTGGAGAAGCCCCTTGTTTGGGCCGGGAACAGGGCCTCGAACCAAGACAAGATTCTTCTCAGGGATAACCTCAACAATCTCGAGGTTTTGCACCGTCTTTCGCTTCCCACCCATGCGGCCTGCCATCTTTTGCCCCTTCCACACGCGGCTGGGGCTTGTACCGCCACCGATGGAGCCTGGGGCACGCAATCGGTCGCTCTGACCGTGGGTGCGCGGGCCACCACGGAAGTTGTGGCGCTTGACCACACCCGCAAATCCGCGGCCCTTCGATGTCCCCACTACATCTATTTTTTGGCCTGGCTCGAATAAATCGACCCGCAATACATCGCCGACCGTGTACGAGTGGGGATCATCTGCCGGAAACTCAACCAGGTGTCGAAGCAACATACCTGCACCCGCAAGATGCCCTTGTTCCGGCTTGGTGAGCTTGCGAGCAGGTGTCTCCTCAAACCCAATCTGCACGGCTTCGTAGCCATCGCGCTCTTGGGTACGGATCTGGGTGACAACACACGGCCCGACCTGGACAACCGTCACTGGAATGACTTCGCCAGTCTCACCAAATACTTGCATCATCCCGATCTTCCGCCCTAATAACCCTTGTATCATCGCACCACCTTTCCTCGCTGTTTGTGCATCAGGTCGAATGTCGGAACTGCTTTTATCCTCATTTTCATACGTCCCGTGGCCTACAATTTGATTTCAATGTCAACGCCAGCCGGGAGATTCAACTTCATCAGCGCGTTGATCGTCTGCTGGCTTGGGTCGACCACATCGATCAAGCGCTTGTGGGTGCGGACTTCGAACTGTTCCTGCGAATCTTTGTCAATAAAGCCTGACCGAATGACACTAAATCGCTCGATGCGGGTCGGTAAGGGAACCGGGCCAGCAACCAACGCGCCCGTCCGTTCAGCCGCCTCCACAATCTGCCGGGCAGACTGATCGAGGATTTTGTGGTCATAGGCTTTGAGGCGAATACGCACCTTTTGTTTCGCCATTTCCGATACTGCCACTTTCTAGATGTCCAAGAGTGAGTACTCGTGCTCACCGAACTTGCGTCCAAAAAAAGAAAGGCTTGCATGTTGTCCCCCTTTTCTGACCGAGAGGAACACGACAAGCAAGGTTCGCCCCGAAGTCGCCACTCCTGAGGACGGGTCACCACCAAGGAGAAGAACGGGAGGATGTGGTGGTGATGCGCAGAGGACACGCTTGACGCTCTCCGCGGCGGGAGAACAACGTACACCCACGCTCCGTCACGAGCATTCCCACCGCGCAAATCGTGCGGTCGAAAGCGAGCGAGCTGACCCTGTTTCTGTTAAGATGAGTTCGCCAGCAACCACGTTTCCTGCTGTTCCCTGCGCTCCCCCAATCGCCCGATGCGAGCGCAGGGCGTCGCGGAGAACATTGGCCAACGTGACTGACGACATCGTGGTTGCATAGGCGTGGACAAGCACGCCGACGGGGGTGGTGCTCAACATCTGTACGCACAGATCGAGTAGGGACGGCAACGCTTCGTGTAGCCGCCAGATTTCTCCCTTTGGCCCCCGCCCAAAGACTGGCGGATCCATCACAATCATATCGTAGTGTGATCCGCGACGGATTTCACGCCTCACAAACTTCAAGACATCATCCACAATCCAACGAATTGACCGGTCTTGTAGTTGTGATTCCTGCTGATTGGCCTGTGCCCACCGCACGGCAGGCCGCGAGGCATCAACATGACACACATGCGCCCCGGCACGGGCTGCAAAAAGCGTCGTCAGGCCGGTGTAGCCAAATAAAACCAACACCTTGGGTGGCTCACGTCTTTCGCAAGCCGCCAACTGTTGTGCTATCCACGGCCAATGGGCACTATGCTCGGGAAAAACACCGGTGTGTCGGAAAGGTGTCAGACGGGCCCAAAAAGCAAGACGGTCGTAGTGTAGCAACCATTGCTCAGGAAGCGGAGGATGTTGTTCCCACTTCCCTGGCCCGTCGTCCCCGCGAGTACGCTGGAAGACGGCGTCGGCCTGTTTCCATTCGTGCGCGGGGAGCGCTGGTGACCAGATGGCTTGGGTCTCAGGGCGGATGAGTCGATAGCGACCGAACCGTTCGAGCTTCTCCCCATCCCCCGAGTCAAGCAGTTCATAATCGTCCCACGTTGGATGGGACAGCAGAGGTACGTGTTGCTGAGGAACCATCAGACAGATGGCCTAGGTAGTCTAGGTAGTCTAGAAGCTCTAGGTAGCCCAGGTAGCCCAGGTAGTCTAGATGGTAGAAACGGTCTAAACGGTCTAAACGGTCTCATCCTAGGATACACTCCTCGCACTCCGTTAGCCTTGCCGCTTGGCGATAATCTCTTGGGCAAGGGCATCGGGGAGCGCTTCGTAGTGATGGAATTCCATGGAGGAGGTGGCACGTCCTTGTGTGGCCGAACGCAAGTCGGTGGTATACCCAAACATCGTTGCGAGCGGCACAAAGGCGTGGACAATCTGTCCGTTGGCCCGTATTTCCATCCCTTCAACACGACCACGGCGTGAGTTGATGTCTCCGAGTACGGTACCCAGGAAGTCCTCTGGTGTCACCACTTCAACCCGCATAATCGGCTCAAGTAGGACGGGCTTCCCTTTGCGCACGCCATCTTTCAACGCCATCGAACCAGCAATCTTAAAGGCCATTTCCGACGAGTCCACTTCGTGGAAGGAACCATCGTACAGCGTGACCTTCAAGTCGACCACCGGATAGCCTGCAACAACCCCGGTCTGCATCGCTTCACGAATGCCTTGCTCAACCGCGGGGATGTATTCTCTGGGAATAACCCCACCGACGATAGCATTCTGGAACTCGAAGCCTTTGCCGGGATCCATTGGCTCAAGCTTGATCTTGACGTGGCCATATTGTCCCTTCCCACCCGATTGCCGCACAAACTTGCCTTCAATATCGGCATGGTTTGTAATCGTCTCGCGGTAGGAAACTTGGGGTTTGCCTTGGTTGGCTTCCACCTTAAATTCGCGCTTCATTCGGTCGACAAGCACCTCAAGGTGAAGCTCGCCCATCCCCTTAATAATCGTTTGTCCCGTTTCCTGGTCGGTGTAGACGCGGAAGGTGGGGTCTTCTTCGCTCAAGCGGCCAAGAGAAACACTCAGCTTCTCTTGATCGGCTTTGGTTTTCGGCTCAATCGCCAACTCAATCACCGGCTCTGGGAAGCGGATCTGCTCCAGAACGATGGGGTGATTAGGGTTGCACAACGTGTCGCCGGTAAAGCTTTGTTTTGGCCCGACCATCGCGGCAATATCACCCGCGTAGACCTCTTTGATATCTTCGCGGTGGTTGGCATGCATCTGCAGCAGACGCCCAATACGCTCACGCTGCCCGCGGGCAGAGTTGTAGACGTAGGTGCCGGTCTCAATTTTGCCAGAATAGACCCGGAAATAGGCCAATTTACCGACATAGGGGTCAGACACCACTTTGAAGACCAGCGCGGTGAATGGTTCCTCGTCGGTGGGGAAGCGCTCCAAAACCTCATCCTCGTCATCGGCCACACCCTCTTTTTTGAGCGTGGTTCCGCGTACTGGCGGTCGCTCCATTGGGGAAGGCAGGTAGTCGATAACAGCGTCAAGGAGCTTTTGGACGCCCTTGTTCTTGAGCGCCGTCCCGCAGAGCACAGGCACCAGCTTGCTATCAATCGTTGCCTGGCGCAACCCCTTCTTCAGCTCTTCAATGCCGAGTTCTTCACCTTCGAGGTAGAGCAACATAAGCTCGTCGTCGGTTTCGGCGATGGCCTCGATGAGTTCGTGACGAGCTTTTTTGACTTGCTCCATCATCTCTTCTGGGATATCGACCACTTTGCGGTCGCGGCCCAGCTCGTCGAGGTAAAGGGTCGCGTTTTCCTCTATCAAGTCAATCAAGCCTTGGAAATTATCCTCGGAGCCGATAGGAACTTGAATAGGGACTGGCTTCGCGCCGAGACGATCCTTGATCATGTCCACCGTGCGATCAAAATTGGCCCCCACACGATCCATCTTATTGACGAAACAAATGCGGGGCACGTGGTATTTATCGGCTTGTCGCCAGACCGTCTCAGATTGTGGCTCCACGCCAGCGACGGCATCGAATACGACGATCCCACCATCAAGCACCCGGAGCGACCGCTCTACCTCCACGGTAAAGTCGACGTGGCCTGGGGTGTCGATAATATTGACCCGATGATCATTCCACGCGGCGGTAGTAGCTGCAGAGGTGATTGTAATGCCACGCTCTTGTTCCTGTGGCATCCAGTCCATCACCGCCGTCCCTTCGTGCACCTCGCCGATCTTATACGTGCGGCCGGTGTAGAAGAGAATACGCTCGGTCGTCGTGGTTTTTCCGGCGTCGATATGGGCAATAATACCAATATTTCGGATACGTTCTAATGGTACTTGACGTGACATACAATTTTCACCAGTATGCAGAGAATAATTTCATTGGCTTGATTGCGACAAACGGCCGTCCCAAGCGACGACAAACAACTACAAGCGACCGTAATGAGCAAACGCACGGTTAGATTCGGCCATTTTGTGAACGTCTTCCTTGCGCTTGATAGTGCTGCCTGTGTTGTTGTAGGCGTCCATAAATTCCGTTGCGAGCCGTTCGTACATCGGTTTGCCAGAGCGGTTGCGAGCAGAGTTTAAGATCCACCGAATGGCCAACGAAGTGCGGCGGTCGTTGCGAACCTCAACAGGTACTTGATAGGTCGCTCCACCAACCCGGCGTGGCTTTACTTCGATAGAAGGACTGGCATTGCGAAGTGCCTGCTCAAAGACTTCGAGCGGCTCTTTTTTCAACCGTTGCGACGCAGTCTCCATCGCCCGGTAGACAATCCGTTCGGCTACGCTTTTCTTCCCACACCGCATCACCTTATTGATGAATTGCTGCACCAACAAGCTGTTGTAATACGGGTCTGGATAGACCTTCCGTTTTGCGATTTTGCCTCTACGCGGCATAACCTACCCTCTATTTCTTGCACCACAACGGCGGAGAAGAGTTCTCCTAGCGTCGTTTTGCAACCTGCAAATCTTTCTTGGTCCCGTACTTCGAGCGCCCCTGCTTGCGGCTATCGACGCCTTTGGTATCAAGCGTCCCCCGCACGATGTGATAGCGCACACCCGGGAGATCCTTCACCCGGCCGCCGCGTATCAACACCACAGAGTGCTCTTGCAAGTTGTGTCCCTCACCGGGGATGTAGGCAGTTACTTCCATACCGTTCGAGAGCCGTACACGAGCGATCTTGCGCAGGGCCGAATTGGGTTTCTTCGGCGTCACTGTGCTTACCTTCGTGCATACCCCTCGCTTTTGCGGAGAGCCCTTGCCTCGTCTCATCTTCCCCTTGAGTGAGTTGTACGTAAACCGCAATGCGGGTGCCTTCGTCTTTTTGGCAGCCGATTTGCGTGATTTACGAACCAATTGGTTGATTGTTGGCATATTTCTTCAACCTTTTGCCAGCTGTTCTGCTACTCAAGGTATCTTTCCCTTGGCAGATGTTCTACGCAAGGGAACCGCTGTCGCCTCCTTGGCCTACTTTTCTTATGCAAGGATGGCAGCAAATGTTATCGTTCAGGATATAGACAAAAAAAACATGCCCCATTTGTCTGGTCGCACTTCAAGCATTGCGCCTTAGACGTGGGCTCTTTGCCGATTTCCTTCTATTGCGGCTATTCTTGGCCGCGCAACAACGATTAAGAAGTATAGCACGCATAACACAGCTTGTCAAATACATTTGAGAACAGATACATGTATGTTTCATTGTTTTGACTATCAGGAAATAAGTAATTTATTCATCTTGTCCTGCATACACAGACGTGGTATACTAGTTTCTCGGAAGAATGATACACCCCAAGAGGGCTTCTATGAACGTATTCCTGCTCGATAATTACGATTCTTTTACCTATAACCTCTATCAATATCTCTGCGAAATCGGAGTGACGGTAGACGTGTGCCGCAACGACAAAATCAGTGTTGCGGAGGTGGCCGAACGCCGCCCCGACCGCATTGTCATCAGTCCGGGGCCATGCTCTCCGGCAGAAGCGGGGATTAGTATCGCACTCATTCAGGAGCTTGGCCCGGAGATACCCATCTTGGGCGTGTGTCTTGGGCATCAGAGTATCGGCGCGGCCTATGGGGGGACGGTCGTGCGCGCACCGATTATGATGCACGGCAAATGTTCAGCCATCCACCACACAACCAACCAGCTCTTTGCCAACATCGATTCGCCTTTCACCGCCACCCGCTATCATTCGCTTATCGTGCGCAAAGATGATTTGCCTGCCGACCTTGAGGTGACGGCATGGACGGATGATGAGATCATTATGGGGCTTCAGCACCGCCAATACCCAGTCTCCGGTGTGCAATTTCACCCCGAATCTATCTTGACGGAGCACGGCAAAACATTGCTCAACAACTTCCTGAACCAATAGAAGCAAATAGAAGCAAGCCGAAAGAATATCATAGAGCATTATCTTTATGGAATTAGCCATCTCCACTCTCGATCACCGAGATATCTATAAGCTGATGAGTGGGTGTATCATCCCGCGCCCCATTGCATGGGTCTCGACGCAGGACACGGAGGGGTGTAATAACCTTGCGCCGTTCAGCTACTATACTGGTATCGCCTCCCACCCGCCAACGCTCTGCATCTCCGTCGCGCACCACTCCAAGCGGGAAACTGGCCACAAAGATACGCTCCAAAACATCCTGGAGACGAGAGAGTTTGTGGTAAATGTGGTCACAGAACCAACCGCCCACGCTATGCAGACAACCGCCGACGATCATCCCGCCAACATCGATGAATTTGACATTGCGAAAGTGGCCGCCAGCCCAAGCATCACCGTCCGACCGCCGCGCGTCGCCGAGTCGCCCGCCTGCTTTGAGTGCAAGCTGTACGATACTGTGCAGATAGGCGAAGGGGCGGGGAGTAGTGTGCTGGTTATCGGCGAAGTAACCCATATCTTTGTGCGCGATGACGTGCGGAATGAGCGCGGGCACATCGACCCACTCGCATTGCAGCCGTTGGGGCGGAGCGCGGGCTATAGCTACTGCACCGTGCGCGATGTCTTCGATATGTGAGCCTAATTGAGCCTATTACGGTTTCTTCCCACGTGGTCGCCATCACCATTCACGATTTACACGTCTCCTACGCCACAAAACAGGGGAAGATAGCTGCCCTCCACCGCTTCTCGCTCTCGATTGAGCCGGGAAGCTTTGTTGCGGTTGTGGGGCCAAGCGGGTGCGGAAAAACGACGCTCCTGCGCACACTTGGCGGGCTTGTTGCCCCCGATATGGGCCATATCACGATTGGCGGGTATGCCCCCCCCGATGCGCGGGATCGCCGGATGATCAGCCTGCTCTTTCAGCGGGCGGTGCTGCTCCCGTGGAAGACGGCACTTGATAATGTGGCATTGCCGCTGCGCCTCTTTGGATGGCCATCTTCCCGCTGCAAAGAGCGCGCGTTTGAGCTATTGACGTTGGTGGGGCTGCAGGATGCGGCGACGAGATATCCGCATCAGTTGTCGGGGGGGATGCAGCAACGAGTTGCATTGGCCCGGGCGCTGTCGTTTGAGCCGTCGGTATTGCTGATGGATGAGCCGTTTAGTTCCTTGGATGAGATCACCCGTGAACGGATGCATCTTGAACTGATGCACATCTGGGCAAATACCCGCGCCACCACGCTCTTCGTGACGCATTCGCTCGCAGAAGCGGTGTTGCTTGCCGACCGCGTGGTCGTGATGTCGAATCAGCCCGGCACACTGCTTGATGATGTACCCATTCCATTTTCGCGCCCGCGCACCGCAGAGATCTTCGTTCATGATGACTTTCTTCGCACGGTTGCGGAACTCCGCCGTCTGCTTGCCAAAGGATATCGTTCTCATACGACCCATACGAGTGGCACCCCTGCATAGCCGCGTGCGCCGTACTCTCCTCGCCACGCTTGTGTTTCTCACCATCCTGGCCTTTCTGCAATGGGGTATTCCGGCGCTTGGCGTACCACCCTACATTCTCCCCCGCCCCACCGCGGTCGCTGCAGAGTTCTTCAGCCTTGACTACGACCTGCCGCATCACGTGGCAATCACGGCGGTAGAGGGGGTGGGAGGCTTTCTTATCGGCAGCGCGGTGGGCATACTACTCGCCGTCCTCTTTCTCTACCTGCCGCCGCTTGAGGACGCCCTCTATCCGTGGGCCGTCATATCGCAGACCATCCCGCTGGTCGCGCTTGCCCCGCTACTGGTGCTGTGGTTCGGCGATGGTATCTTACCTCGTCTGGCAATGTCGGCACTCTTTACTTTCTTTCCCGTCCTCGTCAATGCCACACAAGGGTTCCGCCACGCCGACCGTGATATGCTCGATCTTCTGCATTCCTATGCGATATCGCCATGGCAACTCTTCTGGACATTGCGGTTGCCTTCTGCCTTACCTGCCCTCTTCAGCGGGCTGAAGATAGGCGCACCTTTGGCGATTATCGGGGCGATTGTGGGGGAGTTTGCCGGGGCGGGGCAGGGAGTCGGCTTTATCATCACTGTTTCAACCTACCATCTTGAAACAGACCGGACATTTGCCGCGATTGTGGCGGCTTCTCTGCTTGGTATCGTGCTGTATTCGCTTCTGACAAAGATAGAACGGTGGATCATCTTTTGGCAACCTGCTTCAGAACACCCATAACCCAACGAACGCTATCACGACCATTTACACGTACTTTCCTCCCGCTCTTCACCCTCCTCATCCTCCTGACCATTGCCGCGGGAGTGGGCGGATGTAGTTCCCCTGCTGAGCAACCCTCTCCCTCAAAGGGGGTTGAGGCTCAAGGGGAGGGGCAGCCAGAGGTACGTGAGGTCTCAATGCGGCTGCAATGGTTTCCGCAATATCAGTTTGCGGGGTATATCGTCGCCAAGATGAAGGGTTATTACGAGGAGGAGGGGCTTGATGTGACGCTCTCTCCCGGCAGCCCCGACTTTGTCCCGCTGCCGTTGGTGGCGAGCGGCTCGGATACATTTGGCAGCACCGGCACAGATACGATTTTCCTGGCCCGCGAGAAGGGTCTCAACGTGGTCTCTCTTGCGACCATCTTCCAGACTAGTCCGGTCGCATTTATGGTGCATAGCGATTCGGGTATCACCAACCCATCCGACTTTATGGGCAGGACGGTGGGGGTCTTCTACGGCGACAATGTGGAGACGGAATATCGTGCACTGCTTGCGGCAACCGATGTTGACCGCTCAAAGATTAATGAAGTCCCCGCGCAATTCAACCTTGAGCCGTTCCTCAGCCGCCGCGTGGATGTATGGCCGGTGTACGTGCCCGATCAACCCGATCTCGCCCGCCAGCAAGGGGCGGAGGTCGATCTGATCGTCGCTCGCGACTACGGGGTGATGCTCATGGGCGATGTGCTCTTCACGACCGAGGAATTTATCAACAATAACCCCAATACCACACGGGCGTTTGTGCATGCGACGCTCCGCGGGTGGCGCGATGCCCTGACCAACGTTGAGGAGACGATAGACCTCGTCGCCGAGTATAACCCCCAACTCTCCCGCGACCACCTTGCCTATGAGGCAGAAAAAACCGTCGAACTCGTGCAATATGGCCCCGGAGAGCGGTGTGTCGGGTGGAATGGGCAGACGGCGTGGGAGAAGGAGCAACAATTATTACACGAGCTTGGGCTGTTGGAGACGACTATTCCATTTGAGGCGGCGGTGGAGAATGAATATGTACGCACATTCTACGACCACCCGTGCGCGGAAGACGCAAACCCAACTCCCTGACCCAAAGGAGTTCATTCGGTCATATACCACACGCTCTCAAGAGCGGCGGCTTGTCCCTGGCGCGACGGCAGAGCCATCTCCGAGACAATAGGCGGTATGACAGCCACCCTAGAATTGAATGATAACATAGATTTCCGATTATTACAAGAAAGAAAGGAGAAGCGCGGGTGAACAGATCGTTCTTTATTGGTTGCACAACGGCAACGTTTCTCTTGCTGTTGACCTGGTTGCTCTCTTCCGCCCTGCCGCCCACCAACGCACTTGCTTCTTTTCCCCGCGGCTCGCTGCAGAATGTCACCATTACCGGCGATATGACGCCCGTTGTTGGCAAGTCTGCGCCACTCCATGCCGAATACGCCACCACGACCACTCCTATCACCTACACGTGGAGTCCCACCCCCGCCAATGGCCAAGGGACAAGCGATGTCACCTACATATGGGCCACGACCGGCGAGAAAGAGGTGTCGGTCGCGGTGGATGATGGCGAGGCGGTGTCAAACGATAGCGTGACGATTGATGTCGTCTACCCCACCGTGACCCTCCAAGGCGGCCCCTCCACAGCGATGGTGGGGGAGAGCGTCATGTTCACGGCAACGATTGACCCCATCATATCGCCCTACAACTACCTCTCATTCGATTTTGGCGATGGGAGTGAGAGGTATGAGACGAGTGAGGTTGTCAATGGCAATCAGTTCCTTACGACGCACACCTATGCGGAAGCGGGCGAGTTTACTGCCTCTGCCACGTTCGTCTCCAGCGCCTACGGTTTCTATCTGACGCCGGAACAAGGCGATGTGCTCTCGGACAAGACGACGATTGTGGTTGAGGCCGCGCCGCCGGATGATGATGAGCAGCTTGCCAGTATCGCTATTGAGGGTGCTTCTACCGGCAATACCCGCACCACCTACCCCTTCACAGCCACCGTCACCCTCATTGATTCTACTGCTCTCACCACCACCGAACCGATTGTGTACACGTGGGACAATAGCAACGAGCAAATTACCCATCAACACAATGCAGTTAGCGATACGATCTCGCTGACGTGGGAGAGCCTTGGGCGCAAGACAATAACTACCACCGCCACGCTGGCACAGCAGACGGTTACTGATACGCATACGGTGGATATTGGGCAGGCTGCATTCACGTTGTTTTTGCCAGTCATATCGAATGGCGAAAAGAAAGAACCAGTCGTTGCGCCGTTTTCGGTGGAGACGTGGGGCCATCGCATTCTTGATTCTTCCATCGCCGAACGCACCAAAGAGTTGGGGCCATCTTGGATACGGCTGCAGTCAATGCATTGGCGCACCGCTCAGCCAACGCAAACCGCCCCCATCGACTGGACAGCCTTCATTACCCTTGAGCAAGAGTTGGCGGTTGCGAATGACCTTGGCCTGAAACCAATCGTGACCATCTTCCATAACCCCGATTGGGCGACGATCCCCTACGTCGATCCGACGACCGGCGAAACCAGACATGCCAAATGCGGCCCCATCAAGGAGGAATATTTTGATGAGTATGCCGCCTTCCTGAAGGAGGTCGTAGCCCGCTATAGCCAGCCACCCTACAATGTTCACCACTGGGAGCTAGGCAATGAGCCGGATGCCGACATCCGCACCTATAAATTAGGCCAAGAGATTGAGAATTTCTATGGGTGTTGGGGCAACGCCGAAGAGCCATTCTACGGCGGGAAGCACTATGGCGAGATGCTAAAGGTCGCCTACCCCGCGATAAAGGAAGCTGATCCCAGTGCTGTCGTGATGAATGGCGGCCTGCTGATTGAAGAGCCGGAAACGACCGATCCAGAGAAGGGCAAGCCAGAACTGTTCTTCAAGGGGATGCTAGAGGCAGGGGCGGGGGAGAGCTTTGATGTCTTGGCGTTCCACACCTACCCGGGCATCCAAGGCCCGCGTGACTTTGATAGCGATATCAATCACTTCCAATGGAAGGAATGGGGTGGTATCACCTTTGGAAAGATTGCCTTTTTTGAGCAGACGATGCAGGAATATGGGGTAGATAAACCACTCTTCCTCAACGAAACCGGCTTCGCCTACTGGGAAACGGACAAAGAACCGCCTACCCACTTCTGGCCAACCCAGGCAGACCAACTTGTCCGGCAGGCTGTCCGGGCCTTCTCCAAGGGCGTGGAGCTGTATAGCTGGTATACGGTGAATGACACGGGATGGTATTATACGTCGCTGTTGGAGGATGACTACACACCACATCCCGTCTTCGATGCCTACCAAGCGCTTATTGACCAGACGGAAGGGTGTGAGAGCTACCAGCCGACTCCCATCACCACCTACGTCGAGAGCATAGAGGCTTATCGCTTTGAAAAGGAAGATCGGGTCATCGATGTGCTGTGGTCATCTGATGCACAAACTGACACGCTCTCGCTCGCCAGCAGTACATTCATCGCCGCCTATACCCGCGATGGCGCGCCGATAGCGGTGCAAACCGAAGGCGATACGGTCACTTTTTCGGTGTGGGTGGAGCCAACCTACGTCCACCGCCACAAGGAGGAGTGATCACCGACTCTTACGCGGTGGAAGCCACGCCGTTTGAACGGCAGTGGAGGAAACAAGACTCCCAAGACTCCCACCTCCTCTCCACACAATCTCCACATTTCCTGGTTATACTGGGTGAACAATGGGTTGGGAGAGACCTTAGGTGATCACATCTCCAGGGGCACTCCACAGGTTCTCTTCAAGAGGGCAGACAGCATCTGCTGCCTGCTCTTTTTTTTGTGTGGTACACTTAGGGTGGCTACGATGCATCGGGAGAGAAGCATGTTCGGTGTTAGAAACAGGAAAACAGCACCAATGTGGTACTTCACCAGCAACCGAGCGAATGAGCCAAACAAATGGAACGACGAAACGAAAGAAGCAAACCAGGAGTTGCACAACACCCCACTCCACGGGTGAGAGGAAAGACATTGCCATGTTCTGGGACTGGTTTAAGCGTAAGAAATCGAATACTAACGGGCAATATCGCTATGGCAACAAACACCTTATTGAGCTGCGGCGCGTCGTCAAGACCTTTCAAACGGCCGCCGGCGAATTTACCGTGCTCAAGGGAGTGGACGTAGCGGTTGATGGTGGCGAATTTGTCGCAGTGGTGGGCAAGTCGGGGAGTGGTAAATCCACGTTGGTGAATATGATCACCGGCATCGACCGCCCAACCTCCGGCGAAGTACTCGTCGGAGATACGGCGGTTCATACCCTCAACGAGAGCAAGATGGCGGTATGGCGCGGGCTTAACCTCGGCATCATTTTCCAATTTTTCCAGCTACTCCCTACCCTGTCGTTGGTCGAGAACGTGATGTTGCCAATGGACTTTTGCAACAAATACACCCCGGGCGAACGCAAAAAGCGTGCGATAGAGCTACTCAAGCAGGTGGATATGGAGGAGCACGCCCACAAACTCCCCTCTGCCGTCTCTGGTGGGCAGGCCCAACGGGTGGCCATCGCCCGCGCACTCGCCAACGACCCACCTATCTTGATTGCGGACGAGCCGACTGGTAGCCTCGACTCAAAGACGGCCAATGCTGTCTTTGCGCTGTTTGAGAAGATGGCCAGCGAAGGCAAGACGATTGTGATGGTCACCCACGACAACGACCTTGCACGACGGGCAACTCGTGCTATCATCGTGGTCGATGGCCAAGTCACGAACCAGTACGTCTCCAAGGCACTGCCCGACCTGAATGTTGACCAGATGACGTGGGTGGCGCGGCAGCTTGAACGGCAAATTCACGAACCCGGCTCTACCATTGTGTCGCTTGGCGAGCAGGCTAACCGATTTTATATCATCACCCGCGGGCAGGTCGATGTGTATCTCCCGCACCCCGATGGGCAGGAGATTTTGGTCGATCAGCTTGGCGCGGGCAAGTATTTTGGCGAAGTTGGTCTCTTGCAAGAGGGCACACGCACGGCCACCATCCGCGCCTCCTCCGAGGAAGAGGTTGAGCTAGCGACATTGAGCCGCGATTCCTTCTGCCAGTTGCTCCGCGAGTCTGATGAGACGAAACATGTGCTTGACCACATCGTTCAGGAGCGGGCAGCACGCACATCTGTTGGAATGGCTGAACCAGACGAAGCGACCAACGAAGCGACCAAATCACCAGATGGCACGCCCGATCAAGCAGAACTTATAGAGGCCGAAGAAGCAAAACAAGCGGAAGAAACCGAAACCACGTAGGTTGCTGACGTTGGTTCGGCCAAACTCCAAAATCAACCGTAATCACCGTAATTATAGAGGTGTTGTATGCAGAAGAGTGGAAAACCACTATGGTTCTTCCTGCCTATTGCCCTGATACTCCTCAGTGTAACGGGGTGTGGTGTCTTTGGCCCTGGTGAAGAAGAGCAAGCCAGTGAGCCAACCCCACCGCCGGTGGTCTCCACCATAGAGAAGGTTGTGGCAGAAGGGAAAGTTGTTCCCATTCGCAGCGTTGAATTGCGCTTTGAGAAGAGTGGAACCATTGCAGAGATCTTGGTTGAGGAGGGCAGCCGGGTTGAGCAAGATACCCCCCTCGCCCGCCTTGATGCTCGTGACCTCCAGTTGGCGGTTGAGCAGGCACAAGCCAACCTCCGCCAAGCGCAGGCCGACTACAATAGGCTGCTTGATAGCGCGACGCCAGAAGAGATTGCCGCCGCAGAGGCAAGAGTACGCGCTGCCCAAGCCGGGTTGATGCAGTCGCAGGGGCAGTATAATCAGACCGTCGGCGCGGTGACCAACGAAGATCTCGCTGCCGCCCAAGCTGCTGTCCAACAAGCCCGTGCTGAATTGGCTGATGCGGAGGATGGCCCCAAAATCACCGAAGTACAGCAATCGCAGGCCGCGCTTGATCAGGCCATCATAGACCTGGAAAAGACGCGCGATGACCTCTCTGCCGCCAAAACCAAGGCCTATGAGCAGATGGAGGTGGCGGCCAACAATCTTCGCGATGCCCAAGCCAACTACAGCAATACCTATTGGAACAACCGCGAGATTGAGCGCGATTGGGATAGCGTCAACCTTGACCTGCCGCAGAGCAACAAAGACAAGGAAGAACAAGTGCTTCGTGCGGTGGAGAGCGCAGAGCGAGAGCTTGAACAGACGCGGGTGAACTACGAGCAGGCGCGTCAGGCAGAGATCGCCGGTATTCAGGCCGCCGAAGCCAGAGTACGCGAATTGCGTGCCAAGCACGAAGACTTGATTGATGGCGAAGATCTCGATGTTATCGTCGCGGCGCGGGCGAGAGTCGCCGACGCTGAAGCGAATTTGTCCAAGCTGCAAGGCCTCAAGCGGTCGGGCGAAATCGCCGCGGCAGAAGCAAGCATCCAGAGTGCGCAGGCCGAGGTCGATAGAGCGCAGGCCGACCTCCAAAACCTAACCGGCGACCCCTTGCAATCAGACTTAGAGATGAAGCTTGCGGTTGTCTCACAGCGCGAGGTGGCTCTCAAACAGGCCGAGCTTGAACGTGATAAGGCCACTATCACCGCCCCCTTTGCAGGCACAGTGGTTGATATCACGCCCAAGGTGGGAGAATGGTTCGGCACGACAGAACCCGCCGTTATCTTGGCCGACTTCTCTACGTGGAAGGTCGAAACGACCGATTTGGATGAGCTTTCGGTGGTGAATATTGATGTTGGTAGCCCAGCGACCCTCACCTTCGACGCCCTCCCCGATCTCGAAATCCCCGGCCGCGTCATCAGCATCCAGTCGCTTGGCGAGAACTACCAAGGCGATATCGTCTACGAGGTGACGATTGTGCCGACCCAATGGGATGATCGTTTGCGCTGGAATATGACCGTGACGGTCGCGGTAGAGCCAGCCGAGGAAGGGCAGCCTGGTGCAGGGATGGGTCGACGCAACGGCCAATTTGACCAACCACCCGGCGGCGGCCAGATGTCGCAGGGAGAGGCGATTACCGAGACTGAGAGTATGGATGTGCGCGCGACAACGCCCATCAGCCCAACGGAGCCTATCCCCGCTGAGCCTGTCAACCCAACACAGCCCATCAGCCCAACCAACCCATAGTCCACCAAAACAATCCTCCACCCCCCACAGAAAACCCGCTCTCTCCCGTCGTGCTGTTTTGGGGAGGGGCGGGTTTTTGCTATCTATGTGCGAGAAAGGAGAAAGAGGCTAGATTTTATACTCTTTCCACCGCTTGGTGACCATCTCCACGATATCGGGGGCCATCACGAGGTCTTCTGGCCACTCACGCTGGAACCGGTCAAGCTGAGGGTCTTTGCGGGTGGCGTCAATGCCCATCTTGCTGCCGTAGGCGAAGTAGTCTGATGCGTGGTCAAGCGCGTCAAGCGGCCCATCGACAATCACCGTATCGCGGCGGGGGTCGGTATTGCTGGTCACGTGGAACAATACCTCGTCCATATCGTGCACATTAACGTCCTCATCCACCACCCAAATGTATTTTGACAGCGAGAGCAGCATCAAGCCCCACATCGCCGACATCACCTTGCGGGCTTGGCCGGGATAGCGCTTCTTGATGCTCACCACGACTAGGTTGTGGAAGACTCCGGCGGCGGGCATTGAATAATCGACCACTTCGGGCACCACTAGCTGAATGAGCGGCAGGAAAAGCCGTTCAGTCGCCTTCCCCAGCCAATAATCCTCTTGCGGCGGCTTGCCGACAATCGTCGTGGCATAGATCGGCTTTTTGCGCATCGTAATCGCTTGCACGTGGAAGACGGGGTATAGGTCGGCGAGCGAGTAGAAGCCGGTATGGTCGCCAAATGGCCCCTCCACGCGCTTCTCCGCCGGATCGACCCACCCCTCCAGGATGATTTCGGCGTGCGCAGGCACCTCTAAATTGACCGTCTTGCACTTGACCATCTCAACGCGATTGCGGCGCAGCCAACCCGCAAACATAATCTCGTCGATGCCGGGGGGAAGGGGCGCACTTCCGGCGTAGATGCTGGCAGGGTCGCACCCAATCGCGACCGCCACCTCAAGCCGCCGTTGCCCGCGTTGGAGCGCTTCGCGTTGATGCTCTGCGCCGCCCTTGTGTATCTGCCAATGCATTCCAACCGTGTTCTTGTCGTAGACCTGGATGCGGTACATCCCCACATTGCGTGAACCACGTTTGGGGTCGCGGCTGAAGACCATCGGCAGGGTGATGTATGGCCCGCCGTCGCCCGGCCAACACGTCAGCACCGGAAGCCGCGTCAGATCGACCTCGGAGCCGGTCAGCACCACCTCTTGGCAGGGAGCCTCTTCGACCGTCTTGGGGCGGTAGCGGACAAGCTCTGACAGGTCACCCACCTTGTTTATCGCCTCCAGGAAGCCGTGAGGGATATCCGGGCGGGAGACTTTGGCGATGCGGTCGCGGAGTTCGTCAAGGCTCTCCATGCCCAGCGCCCACGCCATCCGCTTCTCCGACCCCATCATATTGATGAGCACCGGCATATCATAGCCGCGGACATTCTCAAAGAGCAGCGCGTAGTTTTTATCGCGGCTCTTGCTCACCCGATCTGTGATTTCGGTAATCTCCAATTCCGCCGACACCGGCGCACGAATGCGGCGCAATTCGCCACGGCGGTCGAGGAAGGAGACAAAATCGCCAAGGTTTTTGAAGTGTGTCGGAATGCGTGCCATTGTGGTTATTTTTCTTCTCTCTAGCGGCCTAAACTATCTATCTTTGCCTATCCTAGCCTATCCTAGCCATCTTAGAGCCATCGTCACCACGGCCTATCTGGCCTCTCGTCGTTTGTATGCACCAGCGGCGGGAGAAGCTTGCCCGGGTTGAGGAGATTGTTCGCGTCAAAGCTCTGCTTGATCAGGTGCTGCAACCGCATTTCCTCCTCGCCAAACGCATCGTGCATATAGGGGCGTTTGAGCAGCCCAATACCGTGCTCACCCGACAACGTCCCCCCCATCTCCAAGGCCAATTTGGCAATGGCGTCGGCGGCCTGCCACACCCGCGCCGTCTCATTGGCATCGCGGGCGTCAAAGAGGATGTTTGGGTGAAGATTGCCATCACCGGCGTGGCCAAACACCGGAATAGGCAAATCAACCTCCGCCGCGATGGCCTTGATACGCTTGACCGTCTCTGCAATGCGCGGCACGGGTACACAGATATCTTCGCCGAGCTTGTTGGGCCGTCTGCGGGCGAGGGCCGGGCCAATAGACCGCCGCCCCTGCCACAACGCCGCCTCTTCCGCCACCGAATGCGCTTGTTGCACTTCCCGCGCCCCGCCCTGACGCGCCATCTCTACAATGACCGCCGTCTGCGAGGAGACGGTCTCCGGTTCGCCATCCGCAAGCATCAAAAGCAGGGCACCGGCGTCGCGCGGCAGCCCCAAAGCAGTATAATCCTCAACCACGCCAATCGTCGTGCCGTCCATCAGTTCAAGCGCGGCAGGGATAATGCCCGCGGCGATAATCATCTCCACCGTCCCGCACGCCTCATCAATATCGTCAAAAATGGCCATCGTGGTCTGTTGAGCGGTTGGCTTGGGGAGAAGGCGCAAGGTTGCTTCAGTAACAACCGCCAATGTACCTTCTGAGCCGATAAGGAGCTGCATAATGCCTGCGTCGGGCGATTGAGCGGCCAGCCCATCGCCAACGCGGATCACCCGCCCATTGCTCAACACCGCGGTCAAGCTCAGCACGTAGTCGGAGGTGACGCCATACTTCAAACACCGCGGCCCGCCCGCATTACACGCAATATTCCCCCCTATCGTGGAGACGGCTTGGCTAGAGGGGTCGGGGGGGTAGGTCAGCCCATAACTAGCGGCGGTTTGCTGAAGCTCATTGGTGATAACCCCCGCCTCCACCTTCGCAATCATCTGCTGCGGGTCAATCTCCATCGCCTGCATACGGGTCAGCACAAGCAGGATGCATTGGTCGATGGGCGTGGCCCCGCCCGCCAACCCACTCCCCGATCCGCGCGTCACAATCGGCGTATCTGCTTCAGCGGCGGCGCGCACCACCCGTGCGACTTCTTCGGTCGTGGCGGGCAATACTACCGCGCACGGATGGCCTTCGCAGTGGGCAATGGACGCATCGGTCTCATAGCAGACGATATCATCGCTACGAGTCAGCACGTTCTGAATGCCCACAATCGATTGGAGATGCTCTATCAGCGAGGTGAGCGGCGATGTGTTGGCGAGATGGCGGGTAGGAGAATATGTCTCCACAGACGCAAGCGTGGCAAGCGATTCGAGTGGGAATAATCGGCGCAACCGGCGCAATCCGCGAGGTGCCAAACTCTGTCGAGAGCGATCCACCGTGTTGCTTGGCGAGGTGGAGGAGCAAAGCGACCGCTTGACTATGTTCTGCGGCGCGCTGCGAGGTGAGTGGCTTGTCAGAGCAATCACCTGGCTCATCCTGGCGATTTTCATCACGCAATCGCAGCGAAAATGAACCAACCCCGATATCTCCCCAATAGCACAGCCGCAAATGGTAGCGTTCGGCAAGACGTTTCGCCTGCTGCATATACGTCGGGACAGCGCGAAACGGCAACGAGACGGTACACAGCTCGGTGGCGGGGAGCGTATGCCACCGTTCTGCCATCTCCTCCCACGGTCGCCACGATGCATTTGCCGCATTTGCATCACTTTGGTTGTGCATAATATCTTGCACCCCGCAATGATGCGTTACCGCGCCCATATCAAGCACCGTTGGCGTGAGCTGCTCAATATGCCGCTCAAGCACCGCTCGTTCGCCATCATACTCAATCAGCAGGGCAATGGGCAAATCAGGCGGCGATGTGTCATCAAGATGATTGTGATTGGAATGAGGCGTATCGGGGATGTTAGGGATGTTGGGGATGTTGGGGCGGATGGCAAGCGCATTTGGCTGCAACGGCAACCCCCGCACCACCTGCCCAATCCGGCACGCCACCGCCAGCGATGGACAATGCAATTCCCAGGTGGCGCGGGCGGGCGGGAGCGGACGTACCCCCACACTCACGTCGATCAGGATGCCCGGCAGATATTCCATCAATGCCTGCGAAAGGCGATAGCCGGTGGCGCGCTTCATCGTGGTGCCGCCCAATATCACCGGATCGCTATCATCTTCGGGGCAGACGGTGGCCGAGCGCATATAGCGGGTGATGGTGCCATAGCCAAACCGCCGCCGTCCGCCTGCATTCCACAGCACAAGCGTGGCAAGCGTCATAGAGCGCTCCAACGGCTGAATGGGCAGCCATAGCCCATGGGGCAAGAGGGCTTCATTGAGGGCGTCAACCGTTGTCTGGGCGGGGGCGGTGGCGAGGAGCGCATTTGCTTCTATCTGAATATCCATACCGGCCTCTCCTGCTATGGCACCTTCCTACTGCTATGCGTTACGAGGGGCAAAACCCCATTTGCTCTGGTCTTCCTACCGTGCCAAAGGCTTCCTACCGCGGGACGGTGTTGATAACTTCTTCAAACACTTCATAGGGTTGCGCGCCCACGACCCGCATCCCGTTGACAATAAATGTGGGTGTCCCCTGCACGCCGAAGAGCGAGTGAGAATCTTGTGTTTCGTCAAAGACCAGATCCTCATATTTCCCTTCGGAAAGGCACGTCTCAAATTCATCAACATCAAGATCAAGCTCTTCTGCCACCTCGGTCAATGTTTCTTCGGTAAGCTGTTCGGAGACCTCGATGAGGGCGTGGTGGTAGGGCCAGAATGCATCCTGGTCGGCAGCACATTCACTCGCCTCAGCCGCAAGCAGTGACCCTTCGCCTTGATAGGCTGCATGCCGGTAGCCAACCCGCACAATGCCCTCATCAATGAAGTTTTCCTCGATTTGCGGCATGGTTTCCCTTGAGAACTTCTTGCAATAGCCGCATTGGAAGTCGCTAAACTCAATAATTGTCACGGGAGCATCTTCGTCGCCTTCATAATGGCGAGTACGTTCTTCCAGCAAGTCCATCACCGATGATTGCGATGACTGCGGCGAAGATTCGGCTTCACTATCGTCTGTTTGTTCCTCTTCCTCCTCCACATCCTCATCGGAATCGGCGGTGTCATCGCTGTCTTCATCACTGTCGTCGCCGTTTTCCGCATCGGAGTCGGCTTCTTCCTCATCGCCGTCGTCGGTGGTTGCGGCAGCGCTCTCCTCCTCATCCGCCGAATCGCCATTTTCCGCATCGCTATCGGCTTCATCGCTGTCTTCATCACTGTCGTCGCCGTCATCATCAGCGTTTTCCGCTTCACCATCGGCTTCATCGGCGGTTGCCGGTTCCCCCGACAGCGCTTGAGAGGTCTGCCGTGCGGTTTCTGCCGTCATTGGCTGTTGCGCCGCGCATCCGACCAACATCAGGATGAGCAGACTAACAACCAACATCGTTGACCAATGTCCCAAGGCCGTACCAGCCGTACGTGTTGACATATACCCTGTTACTTTCTAGTTATTTGCACCAATGCGCGCTTGTTCTCTTACCAGTATACCAGATGCTGCAGTGGATGTGCCGTATCAGGGTGATTGCCAAGATGTGGTACTATAGCCACATTGGTTCCCGCAATCGCCCTTGTTGGATGCTCGTGGATGTCCGGCAGTATCGGGCACATATGCAACGATGCGTACATACCCAAACGCGATCTGAGAGAAAGGTTGACTCTATATGGACGTGAATCCTTCGATCTTCAAAGCCTACGATATTCGTGGAATCTACCCGACTGATCTCAATGACGATATCGCCTACCTGATTGGCCGTGCGTTTGCGACGTTTCTCCAGGCCACGCAGGTGATTGTTGGCCACGATATGCGGTTGTCTGGCCCGGCGGTGTTCGATGCCGTCACCCGCGGCCTGATGGATCAAGGCGCGGATGTTATCAACATTGGGCTGGTCAGCACCGATCAATACTACTTTGCCTGCTCCAAGCTGGGCTTGCCGGGGATGATGGTCACGGCTTCGCACAACCCCAAGGAATACAACGGCTTCAAGATGGTGCGCAAGATGCCGCAGTTGCTCAGCGGCGATGAGGGCATCCAAGATTTGCGGGCGTTGGTCGAGAGCGAAGATTTCCCCACCCCCGCCCGCAAAGGCACGATGACCACGCAAGAGTTCAAGGAAGAGTTTATCAACTCCGTCCTCTCGATCATCGATGTTTCTTCAATCAAGCCACTCAAGGTGATTGTCGATACGGGCAATGGCACGGTCGGCCCCATCCTCAAAGAGGTCTACAGCCGGTTGCCGGTTGACCTGATTGGGATGTACCTTGAGCCGGATGGCAGCCTTCCCAACCACGGCCTAGACCCTCTGCAGGCCGAAAATCGTGCCGAGCTTGAGCAGCGGGTGGTGCAAGAGCAGGCGGCTATTGGCTTTGCCTTCGATGGCGATGGCGACCGCTTCTTTGCGATTGATGACCGGGGGCAATTCATTCCTGGCGACTTCCTGACCGCCGTGATGGCCGTGAAGCTCTTGGAGAAGAAGCCCGGCTCAAAGATTATCCGCGATGTACGCTCATCGTGGGCAGTAGCGGATGTCGTCACGGAGAAGGGTGGCGTACCGTTGGTAGAGCGCGTTGGCCACGCCTTTATGAAGCAGCGTATGTCACGCGAAGGGGCGATTTTTGCGGGCGAAGTGTCGGGTCACTACTACTTCCAAGACTTCAATTGCGCCGACTCGGGGATTATCCCGTCGCTCATCCTGCTCGAACTGCTCTCGCAGAAGGATTGCAAGATGTCAGACTTCTTGCGCGACCTCGAATCGAAATACTTTATCTCTGGCGAAATCAACTCGCGGGTGAGCGATGTCAATGCCAAGATCGAGGAGTTGGCGAGCCGCTACAGCGATGGCGAGGAAGACCGCCTTGATGGCCTTTCGATCTCCTACCCAACGTGGCACTTCAACGTCCGCCCCTCCAACACCGAGCCGCTCCTCCGCCTCAACCTCGAGGCCAAAAGCCGTGAGGAGATGGAACAGCGGCGGGATGAGGTGCTTGGTATCATCCGCAGCTAGCCGCTAAACCGCAAACATAGGTAATGAAAAGGGCGCAACGGGACGGGGGATATCACGATGTCTGCTGTCCCCGTTGCCTCCCCAACAGGCAAAAACCCATTGTAAGGCGAGATAGGGGGATATTATGAAAGCTTCTTTTGGACGGATGGCAGGTGTGGTAGGGATATTGGTGGGCATATTGGGCATCTTCGTGGTCAGCGCGTGCGGTACTGCCACGCCCCCCGCCATCGAAGTGCAAGATGCGTGGGTGCGCGCGGCTGTCGTGACAGGTAACATGCAGCAGGAAGGGCAGGAGGGGCAGGAAGGCCAGGACATGGGTGAACAAGAGGGGATGATGCAGCACGGCGGGAGTAATAGTGCCGCCTATATGACGCTCATCAACTCTGGCGACACTCCTGATGCCTTGATTGCCGCCGAAACAGATGTTGCGGAGACGGTAGAGCTGCACACGGTTGAGATGGAGAACGAGGTGATGAAAATGCGGCCCGTCCCGCAGATCGATGTGCCTGCGCAGGGCGAGCAGATGCTCAAACCGGGTGGCTTCCACATTATGCTGCTGGGGATACAGCACGACCTCAAGGATGGCGAGACGGTGACCCTGACCCTCACCTTTGAAAAGAGCGGGACGATGGATGTTGTTGCGCCGGTGCAGATGCTCAAAGACTAGCAAGGACTATCAATCGTGTGGCCTATGAAGAGATATACGAGTGTGCTGTCGTTGAGCCTCCTGCTGAGCCTCTTCCTGTTGATGGCGTGCGGCGGCGGGAATGCAGAGCTTGACAAGCCTCTCCCCACCCCCGCGCCTCCCACCGCAGGGACGCGCATCAACCCGCGGGAGGTTGCCGATTTCACCCTGACGAGCCAGACGGGGGAGCCATTCAGCCTCAGCGATGCCCGCGGCAAGGTTGTGCTGCTCTATTTCGGCTATACCTTCTGCCCCGATATCTGCCCAACCACCTTGGCTGACTTCGTTCGGGTCAAGCAAAACCTGGGCAGCGCGGCTGATGAGGTCGTCTTTCTCTTTGTGAGCGTTGATGGCGAACGCGATACGCCAGAGGTCATCAAGCGCTATCTTGCCGCCTTCGATACCGATTTTGTGGGGGTGACCGGCGAAGAGCAGGAAATCCGCAAGGTTGGTGTCGATTACGGGTTGTTCTTTGAGAAGCAGAAGGTCGAAGGAACGTCGGCGTCCTACCTAGTCGACCACACCGCCGCCTCCTTCCTGCTCGATCAGCAAGGCCGTCTGCGCATCACCTACCCTTATGGCATTCCGCCGGAGGTGATTACCACCGACATCCTCAACCTGCTTGAGGGCGATCTTGATGCGGAAGATGAGCCAAATGGCGATTCGAGTGGTGATGATACGACTTGAGAGTAATAGCTACTCTTCCTTGCCTTCGCTCTGCTGGCCTTGTTGGCCAAGCCCCGGCACGCGCCCGCGCAGAAAGCGGTTGATGACGAGCAGTGCGATGCCAGTCACCACCCCGCCCCCGCCAATCAGCAGGAGGATGGGGAGCATAATCGGGTTATCGGTCGGGACGCCGCACACAAACAGCCATACGGCCTCTGGGGTGCTTTTGAGCGTCTCAAGGTCTTGGATATAGGCAAGGCTCATCAGGAACATCATCACGCTAAAGCCAAACGCCATCGACGCGGCAATGATGTAGGGCGAGACGGGCAATTTGGTCTTCTCCCGCAATGTTTGTGGCACATTGGCATCCTGGTTTGTTTGGCCGACTTGGCCAGTTTGGTCAGCTTGGCCAGCTTGGTCAGCTTGACCCTCGTTGGTCTCATTCATCATGGTATCCTTTCAGGTGGGCCATCCCTTCACAGACGGTGGCCTATCATCCAAACCAAAGCCAATCCCGATCCAGACGAGCCAACCGGCTTCCTGGGGGTTGA